>DATFNV010000489.1:0-19085 GCA_035266225.1 Gemmataceae bacterium | reverse complement strand
ATTTATCGTTTCGCGAAACGATAAATCCCCCGAACGCTAAGCCGCAAGCGGCAGCCTGACCGTGAACACCGCCCCGCCTTCCGCCCGGTTGTCCGCGCGGATGTCGCCGCCGTGCTCCTCGACGACGCGGCGCGAGATGCTCAGGCCCAGGCCGGTGCCGGTCGCCTTGGTGCTGACGAACGGCGTGAACAGCCGGGCAGCCACCGCCGCGGCGATGCCGGGGCCGCTGTCGGCGACGCGCAGCAGCGCCTCGTCGCCCGCCGCTTCCGCCCGCACCTCCAGCCGTCCGCCGCCCGGCATGGCGTCGAGGGCGTTGAGGAACAGGTTCACCAGGACCGTGCAGACTTGCCCGCGGTCCACGTCGGCGGTCAGCGCTTCGTCCGGCGCCTGCACGTCGATGCTCACTCCCTGCTGCCGTGCTCGGGCGCGGACCAACTCGACCGACTGGGCGACGACCGCCCGCAGGTCGCACGGGGCACGCTGCGGCCTCGGCGGCCGGGCGAAGTCGAGGAAGCCCTGGGCGGTCCCCTCCAGGCGCTTGACCTCGGCGTGGATCACTTCCAGGTCCTCGCGCGTCAGGCCGTTGTCCCCCGGCCGGCGCAGGGCGGCCTCGACCAGCATCTTGATCGACGTCAGCGGGTTGCGGACTTCGTGGGCGACGCCGGCGGCGAGTTGGCCGACGGCGGCGAGCTGTTCGCTGCGCAGGAAGGAGCGCGTCAGTCCGCGGGCGATGCCGTAGCCGCTGAGCAGCCCGCCGGCCGGCCCGCCCAGCCCGAGCAGCAGCATCGTCAGACTTAGCCGATCGCTGACGCGCTCGCTCTCCTCCGACGCCCGCTTCATCGCCTCGCGGTTGAGGGCCACCAATTCCTCACACGGTTCGACAGCGTAGCGGATGGGATGGGCATCGGCCAGCTTGCCGAGGTCGGGGCGCCGCTCGCCGTTGTCGGCCGACGTCCCAAGGCGGGCCATCTCGTCGCGATAGCGGTGGTAGCCGTCCTCGACGCGCCGCAGCAGCTCGCGCTCCGCGTCGGTGGCCGCGGCCGCACGCGCCCGCTCCAGGGCCTTCTCGATGGCGCGCTGGGAGTCCTCGATGGGCAGCTTGCGGCGCGGCTCCGGGTCGAGCCGGTAGATGAACGAGTAAAAGCGGAGGCGGCGCAGCTGGATCTCCAACTCCTGCGCCGCCTCGAGACTGGCGACGTTGCGCGTCAGCAGGTGAGCCATGTTCGCCTGGAGGCGGTTGATCTGCCAGGCACTCACCAGGCAGACCGCCAGGAGCAGCAGGCCGACCGCGACGGTGGGGCCGGCCACCTGCAGGAGGATCTTGCGGTTCACGGCTGCGGCCCTCCTCTCCGCCGCCGCTTGCGGCTTCGCAGGACATGCGAAGCCGCAAGCGGCCGGCGCCATTCAGCGCGCCCCGGCCGGGTGCAGCTGCCGGCGCTTCTCGGCGATCTGCGCCAACAGAGTCTTTTGCGGGTCGGCGAACTTCTTGATGCCCTCGTCCATGAGGACCCGCTCCATCTGCTGCACGTCCACGAGCATGTCGATGTCGCACAGCACCTCGGTCGGCGGCATCTGATCGACGTGCCTCTGGAAGAAGCGGCCGCTCTCCTGCACTGCGAGGTTCGTCGCCGGCGGGTTGGTCTCGATGTCGGACCCGGCGAAGGCCTCGACGTACTTCCACGGCGGGTCGCTCGGCTTCTTGGTGCCGGTGCTGGCGAAGATCATCTCCTGCTTCAGGTGCAGGTGATGGTCGGCCCAGAACTCCTGGTTCTCGCGCCAGATGCGCTTGGCGTTGACGATGCCGACCTGGCCCTGCGAGCGCGGCGGCAGTTGCGGCACGTGTTTCTCGGTGTAAACGTCCAGGCGGCTGACGAAGATGCTGTAGACCGACTTGAAGTGCTTCCGCGACGGGCGGCGCAGCGACCCCATGTAGATGGCGGAGCGGGCGTAGCGGAATTGTCGCTCGCTGAAGATGAGCGTCACGTTGAGCGTGACGCCGGCGGCCGCCAACTCCTCCAGGGCCCCCAACCCGCCGTGCGTGGCCGGCACCTTGATCATGCGGTTCTTGTGCCCCTGGCTCCAGCGCTTGCCCAGCTCGATGTAGCGGCGCGTCTTCTCCGCGTCGGAGACGTGCCGCGCCGGGTCTTCCAGCAGCGGGTCCAGTTCAAAACTCACGTAACCGTCGTCGCCATCGGTCGCCTCCCAGACGGGCAGGAACACTTCCTGCGCCTGCCGGACCAGGTCGTCGGTGAGCTGCCAGGCGATGGCATCGTCGTCGAGGCCCTGCTCCAGCAGACGCACGATCTGGTCGTCGTAACGGCCCTGCTTGATGATGTCGCCGACGATGATGGGGTTGGACGTGGCGCCGGTCGCGCCCCAGGCACGGTTGCGAGCGATCTCGTCGGGATCGACCGAGTCCAACCACAGTTTGGTTCCAGCGGCGACGAGCGATTGTAAAGGTGTCTCAGGCTTGCTCATGTGGGGCCTCCGTTCGGGTGAGAGCACGAGCGGCGCCAGTGCCGCTCCTGTCAATTTACCAGATCGCGCCGCCGCCGCCGAGGCGCCTGGCCGCACCGGGAGGCGGGAATAAAATGGGGCGGCCGTGGATCATTCTTGAGCCGGCACCGCTTGCGGCTTCGCGCGGGTGCCTGTCGTCATTTCATCGTCGCGTCGTCTGTCGTGTCTCGCTTCGAGTCTGCCGTGATCTCACAGAAGGGAGCTTGCCATGCGCGAAAGCCGTCTTGGTGTCCCGGGTGGTCGGTGCTTACCCGGTGCCCTGCTCGTGCTGCTCGGGGGACTCTTCGTCACGCAGCCGGGCTGTGGGGGAAGCGGGACAGGCCCCAAGGTGCCGGACCTCCAGGGGGGGGCGCGGAAGGCGGCGCCGGAAAAGATGAGAGAAGCAGCGCCCGGGAGGCCGATGTCGGGACAAGGCAAGGAGTCTCTCGACGCGACGGCGGGCGGCGCCCGCAGTCCGCTCGGGGGCAAGGGTAACGGCCAAGCGGAGAAGAAGCCCGACCAGCCGCCGCAGGTCTGGCACCGCGACGAGCGCCGGCCGACCTTCGCCCGGGTCTACGTCGGCGACAATAACTCGCTGGAACTGGTGTCGCTGCACGTCACCGTCACCGTGGAGGGGCCGCGGGCGCGCACCCTGGTCGATCACGTCTTCCGCAACCCCCACGACCGCCAGCTCGAAGGCACCTTTGAATACCCCCTGCCCAGCGGCGCCTCGCCGTCCTACTTCGCGATGTTCCTCGGCCAGACGCGCGACGCGGTCCCGCCGCGATGGGGCCCGCGCGGGAATATCCCGCCGCCGGACGCCCTCGCCCGCCTTACCCCGCAGCAGGTCGTCAAGCAGATCAGCACCGCCGACTGGGGCCGCCTCCAGGAAGGGCACGTCGTCGCCAAGGAAAAGGCGCTGGAAACGTATGAGGACGTGGTCCGCGGCAAGATCGACCCGGCGCTGCTGGAATACGCCGGCGGCAACACCTTCAGCGGCCGCGTCTTCCCGATCCCGCCGAAGGGTTACAACCGCGTCCTCATCGCCTACGAGGAGTTGCTGCCGTTTGCCCGCGAACAGTGCGTCTACCGCTACCCTCTGCCCGACTGTCCGCTGACCGAGCTGCGCTTCACCCTCAACGCCAGCGGAGGGGAATGCAAGGACGCCGTCTTCCAGCCGAAGGAGGCCGTCAAGGCGGAAGGGGGCGGCGTGCTGTCGTACACGAAGACGTGGGGCGACAAGGGGCCGGGCGGCGAGGCCCTCTTCGCCTTCCGCCCGCCGCAGCCGCAGGTGCAAGCCGTCAGCGGCCGCCAGGGCGAGAGCGGACCGCTGTACCTCTACGCCCGCATCCGCCCCGACCTCAAGGTCGAGAAGGCATCGCCGTTCAGCGAAAACGCCGTCTTCCTGCTCGACACGTCGCTGAGCGAGCATCCCGACCGCTTCGCCGTCAGCATGAAGCTGCTGCGCAAGATCCTCGAGACCGACCCCGACGTGAAGCGCTTCAACGTGCTGACCTTCAGCGTCGGCGCCGCCTGGCTGGAGCCGAAGGGGTGGCTCGACAACACCGCCGCCAACCGCGACAAGGTGTTCGACCGGCTCGACGGGCTGCTCCTCGAAGGGGCCACGGACCTGTCGGCCGCCCTGGACAAGCTGGCGCAGCCGGGCTTCGCGACGGAGGGCGGCGCGCCCCTCAACGTGTTCCTCCTCTCCGACGGGCAGATCACCTGGGGCGAAGCCGGCGCCGCGGCGTTGGCGGCGCGCTTCGAGGCGCGGTGCCCGGTCCCCACGCGCTTTCACTGCTACCGCACCGGCCTCGGCGCGGACAACGAGGAGTTGTTCGAGGCGCTGACGCGCAAGGGCGGCGGCATCTTCACCTGCCACGGCGAGGCCGACCTCGCCGCCTGCGCCGCGGCCCACCGCAGCCAGTGCCTCCAGGTGGAAAGCGTTCGCCTCGCCGGCGGCCCCGCGGCCGAGGACGTCCTGGTCGGCGGCCGCAAGACGGCCGTCTACCCGGGCGGCGACCTGATCGTGGCGGCGCGGCTGAGGGAGCCCGGCCGGACGAGTGTCGTGGTCGAGGGAACCTTCCTCGGCCGCAAGTTCGTGCAAGAGTACGCCGTCGAGGTCGCCCGGACCAGCGACCTGGCCGGGCGCGGCTGGGGCGAGGTCGCTGTCGCTTCGCTGCTGGCGCTGAACGATCCGAACCTGGATAACGTCATCACGGCCTACTGCCAGGAGTTCGGCATCGGCAGTCGCGTCGCCTCCTTCCTCGTCCTGGAGAACGAGACCGACTACAAGCGGCTCAACCTCGAAGAGGAGCGCGGCCAGGCGGTTCGGGGCGACCTCGGGGCCTTCCTCAGCCAGGCGTGGGCCGGCCTCGCCCGCGCCCTGGGGCCGAAGGACTCCTTCGAGCGCTTCCTGCGCCAGGTCGATGGCCGACTCAAGGTCGCCGCCGTCGCCCCGGTGAAGCGCCTGCTGCCCCTGCTAACCGAGAAGGACTTCGACGTGCCGGTGACCGAGTTACCCGAGTCGCTGCTCGCCCGAGCCGACGTGCCGGCGCCGTACCTTGCCGCCCGCGACGCGAACCGCGACGACGTGACGGCCTACTTGGCCGAGTCGCGCCGCCGGGCCAACGCCCACGACACGGCGGGGGCGGTCCGGGCGCTGTCGAGCGTGGTCGAGGTCCATCCGGGCCGGGCCGACGCCCTGCGCCTGGTCGGCTACCGTCTGCTCGACCTCGATCAGCCGGGGCAGGCGGCGCGGCTCTTTGCGCAGGTGCAGCGGCAGCGGCCGTTCGAGCCGCACAGCTATCGCGACCTGGCCCGTGCCCTGGAGTCGAACGGCCGCTACGGCCTGGCGGCGCTCAATTACGAGGTCGTCCTGGCCGGGACGTGGCACAACCGCTTCCGCGACTCGATCAAGTACGTGGCGCGGGAGGATTACGCGGAGATGATGCAGCAAGCGCTGCGCCAGCGGGCGGTCAGTCCCGAATTGGCCGGCTACTTCGGCGAGCGCCTGGAGGGCCTCGGCCCGCAGAGGCGGGGCGACCTGCGGGTCACCATTTCGTGGAACAGCGACGCGACCGACGTGGACCTGTGGGTGATCGAACCCGACGGCACCAAGTGCTTCTACCAGCACAAGCGGACGAAAAACGGCGGCGAATTGTCCGAAGACATGACGCAGGGTTACGGGCCGGAGCGCTACCAGGCGCTGAGGGCGGTGCCGGGCGAGTACAGTATCATCGTCCACTACTTCAGCCCTAACCCCAACCTGCTCGGCGGCGAAACGCACGTCAATGTTGTGGTGACGCGGCACGCCGGCACGCCGGGGGAAACCAGCGAGCGGCATACGGTCATCCTCAAGAAGCAGAACGAACAGGTCGAGGTGTGCCGGGTAAAGTTCTAATGTTTAGCGGCCGCCCTCGGGGCGGCGCTCGTAGTGACCGCATTCCTGCGGTCGGGTTGGCCCGGACCGCATGAATGCGGTCACTACGAGCACCAGCGCGAACAAAGCGCCGCCCCGAGGGCGGCGGCTAAAGGGGGGTGCGTCAGGGTTGGCACGATGATCCTGTCGGTAGCGCTGATCGCCCCCGGTGCCGAGCCCGACCGGGCCGCCCTGGCCGGCAAAGCCGCGGGGGACAAAGCGGTCGTGTACGCGGCGCGGGCCAATCAACTCTCCGGGGGAAACAGGCGGAATACCTGCAAGTTCTGGCCGCGGCGCACTCGGTGGTGCGGGGGACCCAATGACTCCACCATTTGCCGGGATCTGTCTCATTTCGCGGCGCGGCGGGGTGGGCGTTAGCCCGGACCAGCCCCGGCCCGACGGGCGGTGTATCGTTCCGCGGCGCGCGCGGGCCGCCGCCTCACGCCGGGGCAGAAAAATCGCGCCGCCGCGCGCGTCGTTTCTCGCCGCAGCCCTCCCCGGGCGCGCGAAATTGAGCAGATTCCATTTGACTTGCCCAAAGCGCGAGCTAGGGTATTTGTGGGAGCGGTTTGGCGGATGACCGCGGCGGTTCGTGCCCATCAGTCGCCAAGCAGCTTCTTCATCTTTGACAGAGGCAACCCCGCCTCACGGCGGGGCGCGAAGCCGCGGGCTAACCCGTCTGCCCGCGAGCCTGTCGTGGGGATGAGTACACACGTCGCCCAGCAACCGGTCTAGTGTTTCTCAACGCCGGCTCCCCCTGCGACCGATTCCCACTCCGTTTCGCCCGCGCCCAAGAGGCGGAGGTCACGGCTCGCCCCCCGTGTCCCCGAGCCCTGGCCCAACGGCCGTCGGAGACCCGGTCCCGGTGGCGCTCCTCATCATCGGCGTCGCCCCCACTGCCGCGCTCGGTCCCGGCACCGGCCAGGCCGACGGCAAGCACACCCTCCCGAGGGAGGGGCCAGCGCCGGCGCAGAGGCCGGCGCCTTTCTCACAGAGGATTCCCGCCGGGTCAGGATCCCGGCGGCTTCTTGTTCGATCCGGATGGGCTCTTTTTAGGGGACGGGTACATGAGCAAGCTCGGTCAGTTCGCGGTGGACTTCCTGCGGCGTGAGGACGGCCCGACGGCCGTCGAGTACGCGGTCATGCTGGCGCTGATCATCGTCGTCTGCATTGCCGCCATCAGCGCCCTTGGCTCCAACGCCGAAGGCACCTTCAACCTGGTCGGTTCGACCGTGAACACGGCCGGCAGTTGAGCCATGGCGTAACGCCGGCGGGGCAGGTTCGCGCGCTTGCGTGTTTCCCGACCCAGGGGGCCGGCGCGACCCGAAGCGGGTCGCGCCGGCCTTTGTCATTTCCGGGTGTCTCGACCTTCCCGTCCGTTCCTGGCAACTGGTGTCCATTTCCGCCCGGGGATTCCGATTACGACCTGTGACGCGACGACCGGGCCTCAGGGATGGTACCGCCCGCTGCCCATTTCAAAAGGGGAGGTCCCATGTCCCCGCACATCTTGATTGTCGAGGACGACTCCGCGACCCGCGACGCCCTGGCCCTGCTGCTGGCCGCGTCCGGGTACGCCACCGACACCGCCGCCGACGGGCACCAGGCGCTGACCTATCTGCGATCGCACCCGGCCCCCGGCGTAGTGCTGCTCGACCTGCTGATGCCGGTGGAGGACGGCTGGCAATTCCTGGCGGAACGGCACAAGGATGCCGCCCTGGCCGCCATCCCGGTCCTCGTCCTGTCGGCGGCCGGCCTGGCGCTGCGGCCGGCGGCACTCGCCCTCGGGGCCGACGACTTCCTGGCCAAACCCGCGTCCCCGGAAGACCTGCTCGCGGCCATCGCCAATTACTGCTGAGAAACTGTATTAACAACCCTCTTGCCGCTTGCGGCTTCGCAGGAAAGATGGCGAAGCCGCAAGCGGCGAAGTCACTTGTGTCAGCGCTTGATGAGCTTCGGCATCGGGTCGGTGGCGAACGGGTAGTCGGTCGGTTTGTACTTGATCTCCAGGTGCGGCGTTTCGACACGCCGCTCCTTCTCCGCCGCGCTGGTCATCACGGCGTCGAGAACCCCCGTGGTCAGCAGGGTCCGCTCCACCGGGTACGGGGCGTGCCCGGTCTGAATCATCGAGTCGATGGCCCGCAGCAGCTGGATGAAGTGGCCGAACGGGTCGAGGTTCTGCAAATAGAAGAGCGTCGATGCCGGCTTCTCCTCCCCCTTGAGCTGCCCGGCAAACGCGAAGGACCCGCCTTCCGCCTCGTGGACCCAGCCGTTCATCATGGCCACCGCCGCCCGGAAGCCGTCGCGGTACTCGATCAGGAACACGCCCGCCTCCTTGGCCTTCGCGGTCACCTCGCGGTAGTCGCCCTTGGCGTGCGCCGACACGTGCCCCATCGCCGCCTCCAGCAGCTTCTTCGACCAGCGGCCGGCGTCCAGCGCCTTCCACATCTCCTCGCCCGACAGGCACTGCACCGCCTTGACGCCGGTCTCGCCGCCCTTGCGGCGCTCGGCCATGCACTGCAAGCCTTCCAGCGCGTGGAAGCCGTAGGCCTCGAACGGCCCGTAGCCGATCGCCACCGCCTCGGTTAACTCGCAGTCCTTGGGCAGCTTCAACTCCGGCCGCCGCCACGTCACCGGCAGCGACGAGCCCGCCAGCAGCGGCACGAAGAGCTCGCGCGCCCGGTCGTACACCCACTTGGCGTCCTTCCACTCGGCCGACAGGTGTTTGTCGCTGAAGACCGGCACCGACTTCTTCGACGCCTCGAAGACCTTGCAGACCTCCTCGAAGAAGCGGCGGCGCGGGTAGAGCACCTGCCCCCTCGCGTTGGTCGGGTATTTGCCGTGCTCGCCGACGCAGATGACGCCGTCCACCGCCGGCGCCTTGCCGCCGAGGGTCACGGCCTTGGCGATGCTGTCGCAGAGCGTGAATCCGTACTTTTTGGAGAGGTCGCGGGCCATGTCCTTCTCGGGGAACTGATCGACGTAGAGCGAGACGAGGCGCAGGTTGGGCCCCTCCTTGCCGTCGTGGTTGTACCCCTCCAGGATCTTGCCGACGAGGACGTCGGCGTGCGACCAGTGACGGTACTCGGTGACGACGGCGGCGACTTTCTTCGGCTCGGGCATGGGGCCTCCTGGGTGGTGAGAGTTCCGTTTAGCGGCGGGTCGCAGACCCGCGCGGGTCTGCGACCCGCCGCTAAACGTCTTCTTGCGCTGGAGATGGCCAGCAATCTGTGTATACTATTGAGCAGCCCACCCCCACCCACCGCTCGCCCTCCGACCTCCGAACCATGCGCCGACGCACCCTTCCCCCGCTGATCCTCCTTGCCGTGGCCGGGCCGTGTACCTGGCTGTTCGGGCAACCCCCGCAGCCCCCCCCCGGCGAGTTTGCCAAGGACGTGCGGCCCTTCGTCGAGAAGCACTGTCTCTCCTGCCACAATCCCGAGAAGAAAAAGGCCGACCTCATCCTCAGCGCCTACCGCGATGAGCTGTCGGTCGTCAAGAACCGCACCGTCTGGCAGTCCGTCGTCAAGATGGTCGAGTCCGGCGAGATGCCGCCGAAGTCGCGGCCGCGCCCCGCCGTCGCCGACGTCGATCGCTTCGGCAAGGCCGTCGCCGTCATCTTCGAGCGGGCCGATCGCGGCGGCAAGCGCGACCCCGGCCACGTCACCATCCGCCGACTCAACCGCACCGAGTACAACAACACCATTCGCGACCTCACCGGCATCGACTTCCAACCGGCCGAGGACTTCCCTTCCGACGACGTCGGCTACGGCTTCGACAACATCGGCGACGTGCTGTCGCTGTCGCCGGTCCTCATGGAGCGCTACCTCACCGCCGCCGAAAGCATCGCCCAGCGCGCCGTCCTACTCGAGGCGCCGAAGCCGCCGCAGCGCCCCGCCGCCGCCCAGTTCCTCCAGCCGAGCGTCCGTGGCGAGCCGGGCGCCCGCCCTCTCTCCGCCGCCAAGGATTCGCTGTCCTTCGGCTACCGCCTCACCCAGGCCGGCGAGTACGTCTTCCGCGTGCGCGCCTACGCCCAGCCGGCCGGCAACGAGGCGCCGAAGATCGCCCTGCTCCTCGACGGCAAGGAGGTCGCCGCCCACGAGGTCAAGACGACCGACGACAGGAAGTCCGGCTCCTACGAGGCCCACGTCACCCTCAAGGAGGGCGAGGTCAAGGCGTCCGTCGAATTGCTCAACCCGTCGAAAGGCGACAAGCCGCGGGCGGTCTTCGTGCGCCGCTTCGAGCTGGAGGGGCCGAAGGACTCCTACCCCGCCTCGCACAAGAAGATCATGGCCTGCGATCCGAAGGCGCCCCACGCCGAGCAGACGCGGGACATCCTCACGCGCTTCGCCACCCGGGCCTACCGCCGGCCGCCGACCCGGGACGAGATGGACCGCCTGGTCCGTCTGGTCGAGGCCGCCGAGAAGCGCGGCGACAAGTGGGAGGCCGGCATCCAGCTTGCCCTGCAGGCGGTGCTGGTCTCGCCCAAGTTCCTCTTCCGCGTCGAGCTGGACGACCGCCCCGACAGCGCTGAGCCGCACCCCATCGACGAGCACCAGCTCGCCTCGCGATTGTCGTATTTCCTCTGGAGCACGATGCCCGACGAGGAGCTGACCGCCTTGGCTGCGAAGAAGGAGCTGACGGCGAACCTCGACGCCCAGATCAAGCGCATGCTCAAGGATCCGCGGTCGAAAGCCCTCATCGACAACTTCGCCATGCAGTGGCTGCAGCTGCGGACGCTGAAGAACTTCAGCCCCGACCCGAAGCTGTTTCCGACCTTCGACGACAAGCTGCGGGCGGCGATGCTCAAGGAGACTGAACTGTTCTTCGACGCCGTCATGCGCGAGGACCGCAGCATCCTCGATTTGATCGACGCCGACTTCACGTTCCTCAACCGTCGCCTGGCCGAGCACTACGGCATCGCCGACACCAACGGCAACTGGGTCGGCCGCAAGCCGGGCAAGCCGGAAGGAGACCGCATCTGGCGCGGGGACGTCTTCGTTCGCGTGCAGCTGCAAGGGGGGGAGCGCGGCGGACTGCTGACGCAGGCGAGCATCCTGGCGGTGACGTCGAACCCGACGCGCACGTCGCCGGTGAAGCGCGGCCGCTGGGTGCTGGAGCAGTTGCTGGGCACGCCGCCGCCGCCGCCGCCGCCCAACGTGCCGCCGCTGGAGGACACCAAGCGGCAGCTAACCGGCAGCCTGCGGCAGCGCATGACGCAGCACCGCGTGGACCCCGCCTGCGCCAACTGCCACGCCCGCATGGACCCCATCGGCTTCGGCTTCGAGAACTACAACGCCATCGGCACTTTCCGCACCAAGGACGACGGCTTCGCTATCGACCCGTCGGGCACGCTCCCGGACGGCAAGTCGTTCCAGGGGCCGGCCGAGTTGAAACAGATCCTCAAAGGGAAGAAAGAATTGTTCGGCCGCTGCCTGACGGAGAAGATGCTGACCTACGCCCTGGGCCGAGGCGTGGAGTATTACGACACGCGGACGCTCGACCGCATCGGCGCGGCGCTGGCGAAGAACGATTACCGGTTCTCGACGCTGGTGACGGAGATCGTGAAGAGCGATCCGTTCCGGTTGCGCCGCGGGAAGGAATAGCGCTCACCCGGGCCGTTTCGTCCGCAGGGCGCCGTTCTCTTCGAGGATGCTCCAGAGCTGGTCCCAGACCATTTCCGGCGCGAGGGCCGCGGTGCCGCCGCGGGCCCACGCTTCCGCCGCGGCGCGCAGGCAGGCGACGGCCTCCTCGCGGACCGCGGCGACTGCGACGGCGGGCGCCGCCTTCTTGGCCGACTTCGCCGCCGGCGCCTTGGCCGCGCCGCCGGGGCCACGCTTGCCGTCGAGCGCCTCGTTGCAGAGGGCGTCGGCGCGGCCGTTCTGCTCGCGGCGGACGTGCTGGAAGCGCACCGCGGCGAAGCCGCCGGCCAACTCGCGCGCCTGCTCGTAGAGGTCGCGCAGGTCCTCGTTCTTGACGCGGTACTCGCCGCGCATCTGCTTGACCATCAGCTCGCTGTCGCTGAGGACGTGGACGTGGTGGCCGGTCCCCAGCCGGGTGGCGTGCTCCAGGGCGCGGACGAGGGCGGTATACTCGGCCTGGTTGTTGGTCATGCGGCCGAGGCAGCCGCACTCCTCGATGGGCGGCGCCCCGTCGCGCGCTAGGACGTAGGCGAACGCCGCCGGCCCCGGGTTGCCGCGGGCCGCGCCGTCGGTGTGGATCGTCAGGACGCTTGCCGGGTTCATCGCCGCCCCCGTTCTGCCAGTGATGGGTGTTTGCACGAACGGGGATTGTAGGTCGGTCGGCGGCGCGGCGTCAATCACCGTTCGCCCGTTTCCGTTTCGCGCTCGCGCCAAGAGTGGCGCGAGCGCGAAACGGAAACGGCCGATCCGGTCACTGGCCCGGCCCGGACAGGCTCGGCCCGCCGTCGGCCGGCGGCGTCGGGACCGGCGGCAGCGGCGAGGGCACGAACTTGACCGGAGCGGCCGGCGGCGGGACCGGCGGCAGCGACGACTCGAGCCCCGAGGGCGCGGCTTGCGGGGCGGGGCCCGGCGGCAGCGGCCGCGGCACCAGGCTCGGGGACGGCGCCGGCCGCGTCATCGGGTCGGCCAACGGCGGCGGCGGGGTCTCGCCGATGGGCGGCCGGCCCGCCGGCACGATGACCGGCTTCAGCTGCGGGGCTGGCGGCGCCGGGGTGACGACGACCTTCTCCGGTGTGCCCTTGGGGGTCACGACCGGGTTGGGGCTAGGCGGCGGCGCCACCCCCTTCATCGGGGCCGGCAGCTGCTCCTTGGGGCCCGCGACCATCGGCGTCTCCTTCATCTTCGGATCGCTGTGGTAGCCGGCCCAGTAGTAGCCCAGCAGTTCGTAGCGGGCCTTGGCGCGGACGCGCATGGAACTGTCCTTGTCCTTGGCCTGCTCCAGCGCCCAGCCGGCCTCCTGCGAGATGGGTCGGAGCTTGCCGAGGCTCTCGGCCGCCTCGAGGCGGACGCCGGGCTTGGCGTCGTTCATCAAGACATCAATCAGCACCGGCACGATGTCGGGGTTGGCGGCGGGGTCGTACTGGCGCAGCTCCTCGGCCGCCGAGGCCCGCTTGCTCTCGTCCTTGTCGGTCTTGACGATCACAATCAACTCGGGGACGCGCTCGGCGGGGTTGGGCTTGGTCTTCTTGCCGAAGAGGATCCCCGCGGAGGCCGGCAGGGCCAGCGCGCCGGCGGTGATCAGGACCAGGGAAAGTCGCCAGAACTTCATAAGCAGCCTCCGGGGTCGGAATCCGTCCTTCTTCCGCCTGCCCCTCGGGGGAGGGGCCGAGTTGCGGGGCATCCGTTACCCCGGGCGCCCGGCCCCTCCCGCCGAATAACGGGGGCGAGAGGGCTAAGGGTACTAGCCAGGAAAACACCACGGCCCGGGAACGTCCCGCCGCGGCGCATACCTTGTCTTCACAGACTAACGGATCGGCCGCGCAACCTGCACCGAATGCGTCAATCGAGCCGGGCGGAGTAAGCGCGGCGCTTCTGCCCGCCGCACCTTCGCTACAGCCGCCCCTCCGCGAAAGGATTCCCACGACTCCCGGCAGGATCGGCAAGGGGGGAAAGGGGTGCCGGACAGCGGCGGGCCGCGGCGGAGGGCGGATGGAGAACATGGACCGGGCGGCGGCGGTGATCCTGGTGGCGGCGCTCTACCCGTTGGGGCGGGCGTGGCTGGCGAACCGGCGGACGACCCTCGTTCACGCACTCACCTGGGCCGCGCTGGCCTGGCTGGCCTGGGCCGGGGTGCTGCTCGCGGAGGTTTGCGGACGGGGGGAGGGGGTGGTGCGCTACGGCGCCATTGTTCTGACGGGGTGCGCCGGGGTGGCGGTGCTGGGGGCACGGCGGCGGGGGGTCGGGGCGTGGAACTTCGTCGTGCTGGGGCTGCTCGTCGTACACTTGCTGCCGCTGGCGGAGGGGTTCGGCCGGCTGCACCTCAGTCTGCCGCGGCTGCTGTTCCTCGCGGGGACGCTGGCGGTCGGCCTGCTGAATTATCTGCCGACGCGCTTGTGGCCGGCGGCACTGCTGATTGCCGCGGGCTGCGGCGCGGAACTGGGGTCGCTGATGACGGGAGCGAATGGGCCGGCGCTCGGGGCCGGGCGCCTGGCGTTGGCGGCGGCGCCGTGGGCGGCCTTCGTCCTGATGAGGCGGCGCGCCGAGACGGTGCCGGAACCGGACCGCACCTGGCTGCGCTTCCGCGACAGCTTTGGGGGGCTGTGGGGTGAGCGCGTGCGCGAGCAGTTCAACCGCGCCGCGGCCAACGCCGGCTCGATGGGCCGGCTCGGCTGGGGCGGGCTGCACGGGGCACCCGCGGCGGAGCGGGAGCCGCTCCTGGCCACACTGCGGGCGCTGCTGACGCGCTTCGGACCGGCCGAGTGAGCCCCGGGCGAATCATCCCCCCGGCGCCCCCATGCCGAATTTCCCCGGCATTTTGTTCATAGGATCTTCGGCCGCGGGGTCGCGCTTGGGATATTTGTTCAGCTCCTTGGGGGGGAACTGCGGGAACTCGCTGTAGCGCGGGTCGTCGGGAGGGAGGCGGTACGCCGCTTCCTCCTTCGGCGGCTTGAGGGCGTTGTCGTGCTTGCAGCCCCAGCCAAGGATCAGCAGAGCGGCACTCAAGACGAGGACCCCGATCCGTGTCCTGCCCATGTCCCGTCCCCCGCGTACGGATGGAATCGGCGGCGTCACCCCACGCCGCCGGACGGAGGACTATAGCGACGGTTCGCGGGGTGTCAAGATCGTTTAGCGGCCGCCCTCGGGGCGGCGCGGATTCATCGGTTCGCGAAACGATAAATCGAGGGCGGCGGCTAAACAAGGGGTTATAGCGTCCCGGCCTTGGCCTTGGCGAAGCGCTCGCCGATGGCGTTCCAGTTGGCGACGGCCCACCAGGCGTCGATGTAGTCGGCGCGCTTGTTCTGGTATTTGAGGTAGTAGGCGTGTTCCCAGACGTCGATGCCCATGACCGGCGCCTGGTTGGTCATGTAGGGGCTGTCCTGGTTGGGGGTACTGACGATCTGGAGCTTGCCGTCGGCGTAGACGAGCCAGCCCCAGCCGCTGCCGAAGCGGCCGACGGAGGCTTCCTTGAGCTTGGCCTGGAAGGTGGCGAAGTCGGTGAAGGTGGCGTTGATGGCGTCGGCGAGGGGGCCGCTCGGCTTGCCGCCGGCGCCCGGGCCCAGGATGACCCAGAACATGCTGTGGTTGGCGTGGCCGCCGCCGTTGTTGATGACCGCCTGGCGGATGTTCTGCGGCACGCTGTTGATCTGCCGCAGCAGCTTGTCGATCGGCAGGTTCTGCAGCGCCGCGTGGCCGTCGAGCGCCTTGTTGAGGTTATCGACGTAGGCCTTGTGGTGTCGGCCGTGGTGGATTTCCATCGTCATCTTATCGATGGACGGCTCCAGGGCGTCGGGGGCGTACGGCAGGTTCGGCAACGTGAATGGCATGTCTGGCGTCCTCCCAAGGTGTCTTAACGTCAACCCTAGCGGGTAATCTATGCGCGCCACGGCAAGCGGCTACACCGGGAATTGCCGCAAGTGAAATCCCCCATCGACGTTCAGCACGTCTCCCGTGCTGAAGGGCACCGCCCCCGTCACCAGCGCGGCGACGGCCCGGCCGACGTCGGCGGGGGTGCCCCAGCGGCGGATCGGCGTCAGCCCCTCGGCGATCAGCCGCGTGTAGCGCTCGCGTGCGCCGGCGGTCATGTCGGTCTCGATGATGCCCGGCCGCACCTCGAAGACGCGGATGCCGTGGTCCGCCAGCCGCAGCGCCCAGAGTTGTGTCAGCATCGCCAGGCCCGCCTTGCTGACGCAGTAGTCGCCGCGGTTGGTCGAGACGGCGTAGGCCGACAGGCTGCCGACGTTGACGATGGTGGGGTTGGCCAGGTCGGGGAGGCGCAGCATCTCGCGGGCCACGCGCTGGGTGAGGAAGAACGGCCCCTTGAGGTTGACGGCCAGGACGCGGTCCCAGCTCTCCTCAGTCGCTTCGAGGACGTCCTTACGGCCGACGGAGGTGATGCCGGCGTTGTTGACCAGCACGTCGATGCGCCCCCAGCGGCCGAGGACGGCATCGACCAGGCGCTCACGCTGGGCGGCGTCGCCGACGTCGGCACGGACGGCCAGGGCGTCGGCGTCGGGGCCAAGGAGGGCGACGGTTTCGCGGGCGGCGTCCTCGTTGCCGGCAGAGTTGACGGCGACGGCGTAGCCGTGGCGGGCGAGTTCGAGGCCGATGCCGCGGCCGATGCCGCGGCTGCCGCCGGTGACCAGGGCGACAGGACGGGGGGGCATGTCTGATCCTCCTGTGCGGAGCCTACCCGCCACCCGGCCGCCGAGCAACCCTCTTGCTTCTACCTCGGGCGCGAGAACGACATCGCCAACAGCGAAATCAAAGGTGTCAGGAACGGTAAAGACATGCTGTCTATAGATTCCTGACACCTTGGTGTTTTGCCAGACCCCATTGTTTTTCCGGTTTGTGGTTGACGGGCTGGGCGAGAGGTCCGACAATCACTCTCTTACCGCCCCTGGGAGTGTTTGCACCTCTGGTGGGGGCCCTGGTCTTCAAAACCAGTGGCGGGTTTGAAAAAAGCTCGCTGTGGGTTCGATTCCCATACACTCCCGCTTTTAAGGCTTGTGTCAGATGACGTAAGCCTTTTTCAATTCTGTATTTGGGTCAATCATGCGACCGCCGCGAGCCTGAGAAAACCGGCCCAGTGTCAGAAAAGGTGTCAGATTTCGGCTTGCAGGTGTCAGATTTCCGGGTATCATGGGTCATATCTGACACGGTACTCGAACCTGGAGCCGGTATTATGGCACGCAAGGACGAGTTGGGGAAAGACGTTGAAGGCCGCTACCGTCGTTACATCGGCTGGAAGTGGGGCAACGGCAGGCCCATTCAACACCTGTTCCGGTTGGGCAGAGACGAACAGCAGGCAAAGGCGGCGAACTACCGGCTCGAACAGTTGTGGGACGCCGTGGTTGCCCGGTGGAAGCGGCAGCGCACGGAAGGCACGACCGAAGAACCCGCCCCGGTGTGGGATGACATCACGCTCGCCATCGGCCAAGCCATCGCCAAGGGGCAGACGACTTGCACTCTCTATCCCCCACCCGGCATGGAGAACATGCATCCTGCGGCGCTGGCGACTTGGCTCGCCGTGCTTCAGACTCAATTTCCCACGATCGGGCTGAAGTTGCCGGACACGACCCAGGAGCAAGGCGTTCAGGGGATGAAGCGCCGGGAAGCCATCCTGGAGAGCAGCAGGCGGCTGACGGAAAGACTTCTCGGCGCGTTGGGCGAGGCGGCGAGAACGACCGTCTACGAAGCCCTGGACGCCTATTCCGCCTACCTCGGGGAGAAGTACAAGGAGAAGCCGAGCAACCGCCCACAACAGCTTTCGATCACCCTGCTGAAGCAGCACACCGACGACTTCGGCTTGAACAAGCTGGACGCCGACAGGATCGAAACCTGGCTGGCCTACTGGTGTCGCCGGCCCGCCAGCAAGGACACGGCGAAGCCGGGCGGGTCTACCCTCGCCTTCACTACCTGCCGGAACGTCCTGATCGTCATGCGGCAGTTCCTTCGCTGGCTGTCCCGCTCTCCGCAATTCGACTGGACGTTGCCGGGCGGGTTCGTCTTCCCCCGATGCCAGATCGTCAAGGTTGCCGCCGACCGGGTGAAGAAGCGCCGTCACTTCACCCTGGACGAACTGAAGACCATCTGGCAGTATGCGAAGCCGTGGGAGCGTGCCTTGATCTTGCTGGCCCTGAACTGCGGATTCAGCAAGGCGGAAATCGCTACCTTGCAGCCGAGCGAGATCGTCCAGGGGATGCGGCACACCTTCATCAAGAGGGACAGGCGGAAGACCGACGTTTACGGTGAATGGGTCTTGTGGTCGGAAACCCTGGAAGCCCTGGACTACTTGAAGCAGTACCAGAAGCCGGATAGCGTCTATGTCGTCTTGAACACGGCGGGCACGCCCTTGAACAAGGGCACGAGGAAGGGCAACGAGAACCAAGTCATCAAGAACCATTGGGACAACCTCTTCAAGCGGATTCACGCCGATCACCCGGATTTCTACAAGCTGCCGTTCAAACATCTGCGGAAGACGGGGGCGAACCTCATCCGGCACATGAAAGGCGGGCGCAGGCTGTCGGAACTGGCGAGCATGTACCTGGCACATGGGGAGCGGACGGACGGGAACGATCAGCTTTTGCAAGCCTGCACGGATCGGCCTTGGAAGAAGCTGCACCGGGTCTTGTTGCGTCTGCGGGCGATGCTACTGCCGATGCTGACCAGCGTGGAAAGCCCCTGGGCCTACACGATGAACACCATCAGCCCGGTGAAGCGTGCCAGGGTGAAGGAACTGCGGGCGGCGGGCAAGACGCTGAAGGTCATCGCCGCCGAAGTCGGCTTGCACGAGATGACGGTGGGTAAAATCTGTCGGCAGGGGTAGGCTAGCGATCTGACCCGTCGCCGTGTAGGATGACAAGTTGGAGGAAGAATCACCGAAGGACGAATTGGCCGACAAGGCACAGGAGAAATCCCGATGAGCAAGGCGACCCTAGCCGAACTGCCTGCCAGGCGGATTTGCCGTCCGGCGAAGCCGACCGACAAGGTTACTTGCGGCGAGCGGCGGAAGTGCGTCCCCGACGATGCCGGGGCGATGGCCCTGGTTCAGCCCTTCCCCACCGAAGGGCAGCTTTTCGACAACCTCGACTGGCCGAAACCGGAACTGGAACGCCTGATCGGCGGGCTACCAGGCAAGGTGCGCTCCTACAAGATGATTTCCGTGTGGCCGGATGAAATCGGACTGCTTCAGCAGCGAGGGTCAGGGCCGAACTACCAGGGCGGCTGTCTGACGTTGTGTACCTGTCGCCATGAAATCCGTGCCGAGAAGACAAACCCTCAAGGGTGAAGGTGTCAGACAATGTGTCAGATTTTGCCCGAATAGCAGCCCGAAATCGAGGCGAGCGTATACCGCAAGTAACTGTCTTATAACGCTTTAGGTATGGCGTCGGTAACGGCTCAATAGTTCTTGGTAAGTTCGATCTGCTGGCCTGGCGCGCAGGGCCATTGCGGGGGCGGCGGGGACTGGGCTTGGGCTTACGCCGCGCCGGCCCTCCCTTACGCCGGCGCGGCCACCACACCCTCGCCGC
>DATFNV010000488.1:0-13456 GCA_035266225.1 Gemmataceae bacterium | reverse complement strand
CACTCAGTCGGGCCTGCAACTCCAGCATCTCTTGGCGGAGTTTGCCACAGCTTGGACAGGGGGTGGTTGGTCGTGCTGTCATGCGAACGATTGTAGACGATATGGAGCAGCTGACAAGATGGCGGCTGAACGGCTACCTGCGGCCACGTCATCGACTAACCCGGTCGGCAGAGGGGGTGCCAATGCCGAGGCGTTCGCAGGGCCAGGTGCCCGGCTGGCGCCTGCGTCACGCCAAAGAACAAGGGCTATCTGTACCGAGAGCGGCGATATTCTGGATCTGCTTGTTGCGCCTTTGCGATAACCCCGGTCATTGGGGGGCAAACGGCCGGCAACGGGATCGGGCGGGTTCGGCGTTGCCCGTCGCTCCTGCCGCAGCCATCGGCAGACCGGTCCTCGGCTTGCGCCGCCAGCGCTTCGCGGCGATTTGGGGGTGGATCGCTCGGCTGCGGCTGGCGTGTGCCTCGGGGTGAGGTTCGCCGCGCTGGAGAACGCGGTCCGAACGTCGTCGCCGGACGTCCGCGGTGCGCCGCGCGGGCCGATGTCGGCGTATCAGCAAGGGAGGAGCGTCTTGTGCGCTGGGCTCAGGCCGCGACGGAGCGAATCCCGGCAGCGTTTTTTTGGGGAAAACTCTTGCAATCGTTACGTTGCGGTAGTAGCCTCAGCCGTTGGCGTTGCTGTCGAGGCGCCCAGGGGGCGCTCATCTGGGAAAGATCGGCTGAAATGCCTGGCGAAAGAGCCACAGCAGCGCTACGAGTCGGCTTCGGCCCTGGCCGACGAACTGGAGCGCTGGTTGCGCGGCGAGCCGATTCGGGCGCGGCCGGCCGGCACCTGGGAACAGGTCGTCAAGTGGGTCAAACGCCAGCAGACCGTGGCCGGACTGTGGGCGCTGAGCGGCATCGTCACCCTGATCGCGTTGGCGGCGCTCTTCGGTGCGAGCACCCCGGTCGTGGCTGGTGCCCTGTCCCTCTGTACCGACGGAACCGTCCGCGTGTGGCAGTTCCCGGAGTAAAGGACGCGGAAGCAAGCGACCCATGACGGACGAGAGCCGGTTCAGCCGGTTCGCGCTCCGGGGAGAACGAAGCCATGTCAGAACGCTCCGAGCAGTTGCAATCGATCCTGGTGGCCTACATCGAGGCCGCGGAGATGGGACAGGAGCCCAGGCGCGACGAACTGCTGGCCCGCCATCCCGAATTCGCCGCCGAATTGACGGAATTTCTCGATGGCCGCGAACGCATCCAACGAGTCGCACCCCCGGCCGCTTCCCGGTCCCCGGAGATGCCGACCCTGGCCCCCGGTGAGCAACCGACGGCGCCGCTGGGGACGTTACGCTACTTCGGTGATTATGAACTACTCGAAGAGATTGCTCGCGGCGGCATGGGTGTTGTCTACCGGGCGCGGCAGGTGTCGCTCAATCGCATCGTGGCACTGAAGATGATCCTCAGCGGCCAGCTCGCCGGGGCCGAGGACGTGCGCCGCTTCCAGACCGAAGCCGAGGCTGCCGCCAACCTCGATCATCCGAGTATCGTCCCCATCTACGAGGCCGACGGCACCCAGGGCCAGCAGCACCACCACCGCACCGACCACCAACCGCAACTTCTTCATGAGCATAGCCTTCATCACTCCCTTCATGAGCAGAACGGCAGGGGTGGCCCCTACCATCTGACCGGCCGCGACCAGCGCCCGGGCGGCGCGCGGCGCTGGTAGTGGCCCGGCGGCTATCACGGGCCGCCGGGCATGGGTGATGAGGGAGGCCGCCTTCGTGGCCGCGTTTGCCTCGCTTGGCTACCTGCTGTGTGAGGGAGAGGCGGCCGAGCCGGGTTGGGAGTAGGTCGCCCTGTACACGCCCGCCGACGGCGCCCCGACGCACGCTGCGCGCCAACTGCCCGACAGACGCTGGAGGAGCAAGTTGAGCCGGTGAGAGGACATCGAACACGGCTTGCACGAACTGAAGCGCGAAACCTCCTGCGCCGTCGTGAAGGTCATGAGGCGGCCGACCTCCAGGGGATGAGTGGGACCGATGGGCTTCCTGCTTACGGCCCGCCGGCCTCCGCTCCAGGCGAGGGTCGCTCTCGCTGTCTCATGCCCCGGACGGGACTGCGGCGAGGCGGACGCCCAGGAGGCGGATCCGGATGCCCGGCTCGATGTCGTAGCGGTCCGCCGCGCGGCAGCTGATTCCGTTGATGTTCCAACCGCCGCCCCGGATCACCCGGTCCGAGCCGCCGCTCTGGAAGAGGTCCGCGCACCACTCAAAGACGTTACCATGCATGTCGTAGATTCCGAGTCGGTTCGGTTTGTACGAGCCCACTTTCGAGGTGCGTTCCAGATACTGCCCCTTGGGCGCATTGCCGGCGGGCGCTCGCCTGAGCAACACCCCATTGGCGCGTTTGACGCCGCCCCGGATAGTCCACTCTTCGCCGAAGAGGTGGGTGGTGAACCAGTGGAAGAGGGCGAGGGCGCTCGCGCCCTGCTTGGCCGTGAAATGTCAACGTCGTCGAGCCAGCCCGCCGGAAGCGGTCCGCACTCACAACACCGTCGCCCGCCGCCGTCCGTCCGGTATCCCGAGGTCGATCCTGCGGTTATTGACCGCCGTCAAGGTCCGACCCGTCTGCCGTGCCACCTCGCTCGCCGGCTGCGTCCGCAGCAGTTCGTCTTCTGTCGTTGGTGAGCCACTGTCGGTGGCCTCGTACCCAGCCGCCGATGTGCTGCGCTCATCCTGCGCCGTGTCTCATCGTTCAGCGTCTTCCCCCGGTTCGCTTCGGCGAGGGCCTCTATCATGCCGGGCGGTCGGGGGCTGCCGCGCAGGGCCGCCGTGATCTGCTCCCGCCAGTCTGTTCGTCGGCCATTGCATGGGCCTTCGCCCGCCCCGACGCCACTCCAGGTTCGAGGGCAACATCGTGGTGAACACAAATCGGAACACAAATCGGAACACAAATCGGTGTCAGTTCATTTTTCGCCCGTTCGACAGGCGAAAACTGAACTGACACCGATTTGCGTTCGACAGGCGAAAACTGAACTGACACCGATTTGCTGCAGGCGAAAACTGAACTGACACCGATTTGCCTGCGATTTGCCTGGGTAACTTGAAGGCCGGGCAGCAATGTCGAATCATCCGCTACATCTTCCGAATCGTCAATTACTTCGTGCCTGAATCCTACCCCCCCCCCTCAATCCGAACGCGACGGATTATCCGCGGCTCTATCGTTAAGGCCCGCGCCGCTTCCCCGATGGGTCCCAGCGTAATCGTCGCTTGCCCAGGCCTGCCGGACGGTCCGCGATAGAACAGAGAGGCAACTCGAAGATGGAGATCTGGTTCGTCGGTGTCGGTTGGGGTGATCTCTGTTACCACCTCGTCCCGCTCCAGCAGGAGGTTCCGTAATGCCGCGGGCGTCCCGCCTAATGCGTGTAAGCGCAGTGCTTCCAGGAACATTGTCTTCCCGACGTTGTTCCGTCCCACCACGAGGTTAACGCGGCCAAGTCGCTCAACACGAAGGTGCGAAAACGCCCCGAAATCATCGATCGCGAAGGTCGTCAGCACGATGTCTCCTCTTTCGGGATCGAACGAGCGACAGAGGGCAGCAGATTGCTGTCAGCGTAGTTCCCGGTGCCGAACCAGGCACTACCAGCAGTGTACCTCTTCCGCTATCGACGGACACCGGCTCCAATACCACGCAGCCCTCGCCGGGGAAGAAAGGCGGAGCTGGAAAAGGAGGGCAGAAAAGGTGTCAGGAGGACCCTTTTTCAGATGAAGAGACACAAAAAGGTTCTTGGCACCTTTTTCTCTTCCATGTCATGACACCCGGCGCCGCGGCGTGGAAGCCGGTTGCCGCCCACACGCGCGCGGTCCAATAGCGCCTGCGCCGGCTGCCGTGCTCCCGCGGCCCTCTCGCGCCGTTAGCAGGTCGCGCAGCGGCACCGCAAAAGCCTCCGCATCCGCCGGCGACAAGCTCAGCCATCCAGACTCGGCAACGGATCCATCTTGGGCGGGATGCGGCCCTCCCCGCCATTGTACCGGGAACTCGGCCAGGGCCAAGCCGTCGGCGTATCGACCAGCCCGCCAGCCGAGCGGGGCCTCACAGCACCGCCTGCCTCATGCTCGGCCTTGTTACGCTGAAACGGCCGCTACAAGTGTGGATCATCTGCAAGAGGCGTCCACACAAGGAGTTATGATGTGCTAGAGGGGTGAGAACCCGAAAAATGGGGGTGTGTCGTGAGAAGAGAAGAAGAAACGGCACTGGGCCGGCCATGACACCGTCAGCCGCCCCCCGCAGAACGTGTTACCCGAGTCGCCCCCGTTCTGAACCAGGCCCGCCCCTCTCCGCCGGCGGTTATTCATCCAGAAGCCGTAAGGCCCCGCGCAGCACCGTGGCCATCCACTCCAGGTCGGGCTTGCGGGGGTCGCCCTCGCGGTAGGTGATGACGTTCACCTCGGCCCCGTCCCGCGGCACGATCCGCAGGTCAATCTGCCACGGGTAGTAGGGGTTCTGTTTGCCCTCCCCGATCCTCAAGCGCCGGTCGCAGGCCACACGCAGCTCGGCGATCTCCTGTCGCGACCACTCCGACCGTCGCGTCCCGAACAGGCCGGATTGCACGACCAGCAGTCGCTTCCCGTCCACGGTCAGCGTGACGCGGCGGCGGCCCCGATGCACGATGCCCAGCAGGAAGGGGATGCCGACCAGCCAGAACGGGACGAGGAACAGGATGGGACACAGGGGCGAGATTGGCTGGCCCTGCTCGTCGTGAACGTTGCCCAGCAGAGCGGCCGTGCCGAGCCCGACGGTGAGGGGCAGGAGCATGCCGCACCAAAGGAAGGTCCAAAGTACGATGAACGTGTTGGTGCCCCGCCAGACGCCGGCGGGCGGCATGACGAGCGTGACGCCGTCCGCCTCCTCTTTTAGGATCGCCCGGCAGTTGACGGGCCGTTCCGGCCGGTCCCGGATGTCGTGCGGCGAAGCGGATTCCTCGGACACGCCGACGACCGCGGTCGCCCTCTCGTCCGGCGCCTCGGCCGACAGGACTCGACAATTACGGGCCAGGTCATCGGCCAGGGCCTGGAGCCACTCCTCGGGATAGCCGCGAGCAAGCCGCAGCGGCCTGCTCCCCTCGCATTCGGCCTGCAACACGTTCCCGCTTGGCCCCAGCGCGGTGCCGGCGTTCGGGCCGGGCTGGTTCCCCCGGACCACGGTGAACTGCTTCAGTCGGGCGCGGGACCGGCGGCCCGACCATCGCACCGGCCCCACGCACAGGGCGCTGCGGATGTGGCGCGCGCTCAGCGAGATCTCCTGGTGTCCGGCCAGCATCCAGCCGCCGAAAAAGATCAGCGCCAGGCCCACGAGCAGAAAGGCCAGCGGCACCAGCAGGGTCAGGCAGGCGACCAGGATGACCGGCCAGGGCAAGTTCGGGATCACTGTGGCGGCGAAGGCGATGAAGGCACCGCCCATGCCGGCCGGGACGCAGCCAATAGCGATCAGGATACAGCCGGCGAAGCGCACCGGCCCGAGCTGCAGCCGGGGCAAGCGGTAGTGGACTCCATCGGCCGCCTCAGTGACAACGATCTCGGGGGGTAGGGCAGCAGGCATGGCAAGCCTCCTGGCTCCGGGGCACGACTTTTTCAGGACGGATCATGACCGGAAAAGATCGGCAAAGGGGACACACCTCAAATCGTACCATTGAATGATCGGGCATGAGTTGAGATGCGTCCCCTTTGTCGCCGAGCGGGACGAGCGCACCACCGAAGGAAAATCAAAGAAGCAGTACGTCTTCTCTGCCGATAAGAACTTGCCCTTCGACAAGCGCCGTTTGCAGTTCAAAGCGGAGGGCCTGAAAATACTGGTCGGAGGCCGGGGCTTGGGGCGCGTACACCTGGAACACTTCGTGTGCGTTCGTTTCCCGGGTCTCTCGCGACCGCCTCGGGTCACGGGCACCGATGCCCAGGCTCCGCGGCGGCCTGGTGATGCCCCCGAAGTGTTCGATAAACATGAGTTCCAGCGCGGCAACATCTTGTTCCGAGGCGACCGGCTTGACGGTCCCGTCGTCGAGAATCTGCTCCACGGGAACCAAGACCGTGTAGCGCCACACCGCGGACCAGTTGCCGACATTCGGGACCAGCCACGGCACGGCGTAGGGTTTGAGCGTGTCAGGGTTGAACGGGCGTGGTGGGCTCATGTCGGGCGTCCTTCGTCAGTTCGGTGTAGGAGATTCCGGATCGGTCCAGGGCCTTCACGTGGTCGTCTGTTACCACCATTTTGAAGTCGGGCAGCCCCACGCGCGTCCGGGGCACGTCCGCCAGGGCGGCCACGGCCCGGGTGTATTCCGCCTTGCCGGGGAACTGAATGACGCGGGTTGCCATCGCCGCATTCTCCTGGGAAAGAGGTTGACCGCTTCTTCCGAGTACTGCCACAATCGACCGCTCCGTTGATCTTACTGCTTTGCTGCTTTACGCACCAGAATAAACAGGCCCGAGGAAACCAAAGGGGACACCGTGCAGCTCAAGGACGGGACGCTGGTCACGTCCTGCTCCTACCGCGGCAAGGACGACAAGACGCGCCTGGAGGTGATCCGCTGGAAGTTGCCCCCGAGCGCGGATCACCCGCGCCGGGAATGACGACGGGTTATCTCGTCTCGCGCTGGCTGACGCGGAGGACCTGGCCGGGCCCGGTCCTGAACTCCGTCGGTCGCTCCTGCCCGTCGTCGGCGGCACAGAAGGTCAATCGATCCCCCTCCAGGGTGTAGATCGCCAGGAAGGTCTTCCCCGCGTCCTCGCCGAAGGTGTCGGTCATGTCGAGCGCCTTGGGCTCCCGCGTAGGGTCGAGTTTGAAGGTCCCTTTGATCGGGATGCTCCCGTCGGCCAGCGTCACGACGAAGGTGTCGCCGGTGAAGGTCACGCGCGGCTCCCAACCCTGCTCGTCAGGGTGGTCCTTCACCCCATCCTTCTCCCAGGCCACCTGTTTCCAGGATCCCTGGAATTTCTTCATCTCCTCCGTCATGGCATTCTCCTTGGGGATGTCTATTTCCGGGAGGGCAGCCTCCAGATGCGCACCGTCTGGTCATAACTCGACGAGGCCAGCGACTCGCCGTCGGGGCTGAATGTCACGCCCTGGACAAAGTGAGTGTGGCCGCGAAACGTATGGACCTCGTGGCCGGTGCTCACGTCCCAGAGCTTGACCGTGCGGTCGAAGCTGGCCGTGGCCAGCAACCCGCCGTCCGGGCTGAAGGCGAGATTGCGGACCCAGTTCAGATGGCCCTCGAGCTTGCCCACTTCCTTGCCGTCGGCCACGCTCCACAGCTTCACGGTCTTGTCGAGGCTGGCCGAAGCCACGAGCCGGCCGTCCGGGCTGAAGGCGACGGCGCGGACCGGGAGGGTGTGGCGCCCCAGCTCGCGCAGGAACGTCCGAGCCTCGACGTCCCAGAGGCGGACCCGGCCGTCGTTGTCGCACGAGGCCAGCAGCCGGCCGTCCGGGCTGAAGTCCACGTCGCTGACCGGCAGGCGGTGTCCGGTCAGGGTCCGCGCCAAGGCCCCCGTCGCCACGTCCCAGACCTTCACCTGCCGGTCGTCGCGGCTGGCCAGCAGCTTCCCGTCAGGGCTGAACCGGCTCAGGCTGACGTCGCTCCCTGCCAGCGAACCGGCGAGAGTCGCCTCCTTCCAGGTGGCGGTGTTCCACAGCTTGAAGCCGTGCCGGACCTTCGGCGACTGACCCGCCGCCACGACCATCTCCCAGCTCCCCGCCGCCAGGAGCTTGCCGTCCGGGCTGAAGCACACTCCGCCGACCTTGCCGCGGTGGCCGGGTAGCGTCACCACCTCGGCCGCGGTATCCACCGCGTAGACTTTCACGGTCTCGTAAGGGCCGGGCACGGCCAGGAGCTTGCCGTCGGGGCTGAAGCAGACCGACCCGCCTCCCGCAAAGGTGCGGACCGGCTTACCGGTCTTCGCCTCCCACAGGATCACCTCGCCCTTCGCTGCCCGCAGGGCCTTCCGGTCCCCCCGGCTCACCGCCGCGACATCGATCCCCATCGAGACCGAGGCGACGTGCTCCCCGTCGGGGTGAAACACGACCTGCGCGATCGGCCCGGAGTGTTTCTTCTCCGTGGTGAAGAGGCGCTGGCCGGTCTCCAGATCCCAGACCTGCAGGGCCCCCGGATCGTTCGAGCGCAGAGGGTCGCCGCCGCCGGTGGCGAGACGCTTGCCGTCGGCGCTGACCGCGCCCGCCAGCGTGCCGCCGTCCACCTGGAAGGTGAGCCGGTCGGCGTGGCAGCGGCGCTTGAGGTAGTCCCACTCCCAGCGGCGCGCTCCCGGTGGGAGGGAGTCGAGGACCTCGTCGGCCCGCAGCACGTCGTCGGCCGCCACGGCCTCGTCGGCCAGGCTGACCGATCGGTGGTAGAGTTCGGCGGCGAGATCCCGGGACAGTCCCTCCGCTCGTTCGCGCTGGGCCTTCTCCACGTCGCGGGCGGTGTCCGCCTCGCGCTCCGCCGTCTGGGCCTGATCGCGGGCCGCCGCGGCGTCGCGCCACTTCCAGGTGACCAGGCCGAAGCCGAGGGCCGCGACAGCGACGACCGCCGCCAGCAGGCCGCTCACCGCCGGGCGGCGGCGCGCCCACTTCCAGGCCCGTTCCGCGCTGCCGACCGGGCGGGCGCGGATCGGCTCGCCGGCCAGGAAGCGGCCCAGGTCCTCGGCCAGGTCGAGCGCGCCGGCGTAGCGCCGCCGCGGCTCCTTCTCCAGGCAGCGGAGGCAGATTGTCTCCAGATCGCGCGGCACCTTCGGCTGCAGGAAACGGGGCGGCACCGGCTCCTGGCAGCACACCTGCTCCAGGGTCTCGAGCACGCCCTGGCCTCGGAAAGGCGGCCGGCCCGTCAGCGCCTCGTAGAGGATCGCCCCCAGCGCGTACACGTCCGCCGCCGGGCCGACCTCGGTGACCCGGCCGGCGGCCTGCTCCGGCGCCATGTACGACGGCGTCCCCATAACGGCGCCGCTCGCGGTCTGCCCCGCCTCGTCCAATTTCTTCGCCAGGCCGAAGTCGGTGATCTTGGGAATTGCAGATTGCAGATTGCAGATTGCAGATTGCAGATTGCTTTTCAATCTGCAATCTGCAATCTGCAATCTGCAATAAGATGTTGGCCGGCTTCAAGTCGCGGTGGACGATGCCCCGCGCGTGGGCGACGTGCATCGCCCGCGCCAGCACCTCGATCAGGGCGGCCGCTTCTCGCGGCGGCATCGGGGTGCCGGCGAGCTTCTTGTCCAGGGACCCGCCGTCGCAGAATTCCAGGGAGAAATAGGGCAGTCCATCGAGATCGCCGACTTCGTGGATCTGCACGATGTTGGGGTGCTGCAGGCGGGCGATGGCCTCGGCCTCGGTGCGGAAGCGCCCCAGGTCGTCGGCGGCGGCGTGGACACCCGACAGGATCATCTTCAGCGCCACCAGGCGGTTGAGCCGAATCTGACGTGCCAGGTAGACGACGCCCATGCCGCCTCGGCCCAGTTCGCGGAGGATCTCGTAGCCCGGCAGCGTGGCACTCGTTGCCGATGAAGGAATCGGCGGGCCGACCAGGGGGGCAAGGGTGGCGGCGTCGGACCCCGACGGAGCCAGGGGCAACGTACACAATTCTAACGGGGAGGCTCGCGGTGGGAGGGTCACGGCCTTGGGGTCAGCCGGCAGAGGCAGCAGCGCCGTTGCGTCTGAGGCGATGGGAGAACCGCAAGCCGGGCAGACATGCGGCCCGTCGCCGCCCGCGGGGCCGGCAGCGCTAAGGGGCCACGAGTGGCCGCAACGGCAGGTGACGTGCGTGGGCATGAGGTGCTCCCGCGGAAAGGAACATCGACTCTCGCCCACGATTATTTCAGAATTGACCGCCGACGCAAGGAGCAACGCCGACTCGGCTCAGGGCGGCGCCTCGAAGACGATCACGTCAATGGTTTCCTTGGCGCGCTGACGGGTCCATTCCTTGACCTTGTGGCCGGCGGCGGCCCGCCTCATCGCTCTCTGAATCAGCGGCAAGCGCGAGTGCTCACGCCCCGACGCCTCGAGCACCACGTAGCACACCTTGGTTTCACCGCGGGGAGGCGCCGGCGACTCGTCTTCGAGGAAGACCCGGCCGGCGTAGTAGTGCGACCAGGAGTACGGGTCGATGACCTCGTCCCAGGGGTGGCCGTGCTGGGCGATCCACACGCCGGCGTCGCGGAAGCCGCTGCGGTTGGCGTGCAGCGACTCCAGCGTCCTGGGCAGCGTCGCCACGACGAACGCCGCCAGGAAGAGGGTCGCCCACAGCGGGCCGGCGGCGGCCGGCAGGCGTGCCCCGAGTCGCGCCAGGTAGCCAACCCGGCAGAGGAAGGCCGCGAGGCCGGTCACGAGTTTCGGGACGGCGGCCACGGCCCAGGGGAGGCCGCACAGGATCGGCAGCAGCAGGTGGCGGTCGGAGACGTAGCCGAGCAGCGACGCGACGCGCCACATGAGCGCCAGGATGACGAGGCTGACCAGGAACAGCACCCAGGCGCCCGGGAACAGCCGGAAGCGATCACGGAACCACCAGAGGCCGAGCGCCATCGGCGCCCACAGGACGTAGTAACAGCCCTTGGCGAACTCCTTGCCGACGGCCTGCAGCGCCCAGGCCGAGGTGTGGTCGCCGTCATCGATAAACCAGACCGCGAAGGGCGGCGAGTCAGCCACGTCGCCCCGCCGAAGGGTGTCGAGAGTGGGCGCCTCCAGGCCGGGAGCCATCGCGTTGTTGATGATCCGGATTGGCGTCGCCTTCACCGTCAGCTTGCCGGTGAGGGCGACCAGCGGACCGCCGACGGCCGCCGCCGCCACGCCCAGGGCAACGCCACAGGCCAGGAGGCGCCGCCAGGGGACGCGCCGCGAACGGACGCATTGCACCACGAGAAGCACCAGCCCCGTCGCCGCGACGATCAGCGCGCCCTCGGGCCGTGTCAGGTACGCGAGTCCGCCGGAGACGCCAGTCAGGGCAAACCAGCGGGGCGAGTGAATGCGCAAGGCGTGCAAGGCACCAAACAGGGCCGTGGCGGCGAACAGCAAGAAGACGCCTTCGGAGAGGCCGTCGGCGAAGACCCGGCCGGCGGCCGGCAGGCACTGAAAGATCAGCGCGGCCCAGAAGCTGACGCCGCGGTTGAACAGCTCTCGGCCGAGGAAGAACGTCGGCACGACGAGCAGCACGCTGGCGAGGCAGGAGGCGAGTTGGGCGCTGAGTTGCATCACCAGCGTGTCGGGGCCAGCCACGAACTGCCGTACCGGGTAGGACACGGCGAGGATGGCAAGCGGGTAGCCGGGGTGCTGCTCCTGCCGGGGGTCGGCAATGGTCTTCACCCAGGAGTGATGGCCGAACTGCCAGGCGTAGCGGATGTAGCCGATGCTGTCGCGCGCGGCCACCTCGGTGTGCGTGAGGTGCCAGGCCCGCAGGCCGATGGCGACGAGCAGGAGCAGGGTGACCAGCGCCAGGTCGCGCCAGGGCGCTCCGCCGCCCCCGTCTTGCGCCGCCGCCCCCGTCGCGTGCCCTTCCATGAGCATCCTCGCTTCGCTGACTTCTCGGCCCTGCCCCGGTCGGCGCCGGCGGGTGAATCGCCGAGAGCCTCCGGGTGGGCAGGATCGTAGGCGGTTTCGCGGATGGCGTCAAGGCGGAGGCGCGAACACTATCGTGCCACGGGCCGACCGCTTACGGCTTCACCGCCGCCAGATCCTGGAGCAGCACGCGAATCCGGTCCAGCACCTTCGCGTTCACGCGCCCGAACGTCTTGATTACCAAGGACTGAGCGAGCGCGTAAACCTTGTCCACCCGGACTTGACCAGGATGATTGAGCGCACCGCGGTCCAGGTCGGCGGAAGTGATTGTGAACCCGTAGGGTGAGGATCGCGGTTGCGACGTCATGCCGACAACCACCATGTCGTGCGTGGTCCGGTTGTATTCGTTGTTGGAGACGACGATCACCGGGCGCCGTTTTTGTGAGGACAGATCGGTGAACGGCACCGGGACGAGCACGATGTCGCCCTGCTCAGGCATTGTTCCAGTCCTCGTCATCAACCGGGTTGTCCCAGAAGTCCAGGCTGCTTTGCGATGCCGACACCAGGTCCGAGAAGTCGTCTTCAGCTTGAGGGACGACGAACACGACGACGCTCGACCCGGCGGGGAGCGGGACGGGCAGGTCAATCCGTCCGTCCTGCGTCACCTGGGATTCGTACTTGAGAGCTGGTTGCGGTACAGGCGGACTTGGCATGGTAACCTCCGGGGCGGTGTTTTCGGCGCAGTCCGTGTTCATTCTAACTTCCCGGAGGACACGAACAACCGCCAGTGACCTCCGCGCACAGCCCGCCTTGGCCCGCGTGGAGGAATCAGCTAGGGTGGGGGAAGCCCACGCACCCGGGAGTCTCCCCATGTCGCCGCGGACCTACGCCAGCCCTGTCAACGCCCCCGACTTCCCGCCCGGTCTCGATTGGCTGAACAGCGACCGGCCGTTGTCGCTGAAAGAGCTGCGCGGCAAGGTCGTCCTGCTCGACTTCTGGACCTTCTGCTGCATCAACTGCCAGCACGTCATCCCCCAGCTGCGGAGACTGGAGCGCAAGTACCGCAACGAACTGGTGATCGTCGGCGTTCACGCGCCGAAGTATCCCGGCGAAAAGGAGACCGCGGCCATCACCCATGCGGCGCGCCGGTTGTCTGTGGGCCATCCCGTCGTCAACGACCGCGAGCACCGCGTCTGGCGCGAGTACGCCGTGAGCTGTTGGCCGACGCTGATGGTCATCGACCCGCGCGGCAAGCTGATCGGCGTTCACGAAGGCGAGTTCGCCCTGGAGGACATGGACGCCGCCCTGTCGCGGATGATCGAGGGGTTCGACAGGGCCGGCCTGCTGGACCGCCGGCCACTGTCGTTCACCGCGGCGCAGGAGAACGAACCCGACCGGCCGTTGTTCTTCCCCGGCAAGGTGCTGGCCGACGCGGCGGGAAAGAGACTGTTCGTCGCCGACACCGGCCACCATCGCATCCTCGAGATGTCGCTGCGCGGTCGGGTCCGGCGTATCTTCGGCAGCGGGGTGGCCGGCTTTGACGACGGCGACCTGCAGTCGGCGTGCTTCCACGGGCCACAGGGGATGGCCCTCGTCGGCGAGGACCTGTACGTCGCCGATACGGAGAACCACGTCGTGCGCCGCATCGACCTGGCGAACGCTCTGGTCGTCACCGTCGCCGGCACCGGGGAGCAGGCCCACGGCGGCCACCGCGGCGGCCCGGCCCGCGAGGTGCCGCTCAGTTCGCCGTGGGACGTGGTGGCGCACGACGGCCGGCTGTACGTGGCGATGGCCGGCCTGCATCAGCTCTGGGAGGTCGAGCCCCTGGACCGGGCGATGCCGTGGGTCGGCAGCGGCCGCGAGAACATCGTCGATGGCCCCGCGGACGAGGCACAGCTGGCCCAGCCAAGCGGCCTGGCGCTGGACGAGGCGGCCCGGACGCTGTACGTCGCCGA
>DATFNV010000487.1:0-31201 GCA_035266225.1 Gemmataceae bacterium | reverse complement strand
TGAAGGAGAAGGTCAAGGCGCTGGTCGAGCAACTGGCGGCCAAGGAGGCCGACAAGCAGGACGAGGCCGCCGCCGAGCTGCTCAAGCTCGGCCCCGACGCCCTGCCGTACCTGCCCAAGCCGAACGCCAAGTTGCCCGCCGCGCAGAAGAGGACCCTCGCCGACGTCCGCAAGGCGCTCCGCGATCAGCAGATCAAGCGCGACCTGGCGCCCCGACTCGTGACCATCGACGACGAACAGCCGATCAGCAAGATGCTGGCGGAATTGGAGAAACAGACCGGGATCGCGGTCGAAGACCGGCGCGAGGGGACCGACTCGAAGATCAAATTGAAGCTGAACAAGGTCACCTTCTGGCAGGCGCTTGACGCCATCGCCAAGGAAGCCGACGGCCGGGTGGACTACCGCGGCAAAGGCATCGGCCTGGATAAGCGGCCGGACGGTTATGTGACCCCGCCGATCACCTACGACGGCATCTTCCGCGCCACGGTCCGCCGTGTCACCGCCCAGCGCCTGCTGGAGGTGGAGAACAGCACCTACATCGCCGACGTGGAGATTGCCTGGGAGCCGCGCTTCCGCCCGTTCCGCCTGGAGTTCACCCGCAGCGAGCTGACGATTGAGGACGACAAGGGCCACAAGGTCGCCCTGGGCGAGGACGCCGGTGAGGACGGCGGCAAGGACTCGCGGGCGGTGGCCAGCAAGAACTACGTCCTCTTCGACATGCCCCTCGGCGCGCCGCAGCGTTCCTCGGCCAAACTGGGCCTCCTCAAACTGCCCCTGCGCTTCGTCGGGCCGACGCGCTTCGACACCTTCACATTCGACAAGACGCTGGCGGAGCTGAAGAAGGATCCCAAGGCGGGTGAGTTGATCCAGGACGGAGTCACGGTCAAGGTCAGCGGCCTGGACCTGGCGAAGGACCACTGGACCGTCGTCATGTCCGTGGAGTACCCGGCCGACGGCCCGCAGTTCGAGAGTTTCGAGTCGTGGCTGATCTTCAATGAGATCCTGCTCAAGAACAAGAACGACGGCAGCACCTTTCCCGAAAACAGCGGCTATACCGTCGATTCTTCGGGGAACCGCGGACGGCTCGAGTATCACTTCGTCGATTCAAAAAAGGATAAACTGACGCGCGGCGACCCGGACGACTGGAAGCCAGTGTACAAAGTGCCCGGGCTGATCGTCGAGGTGCCGGCGTCGTTCGAGTTCAAAGACGTGCCGTTGCCGTGACCCGCAGGCCGCTTGCGGCTTCGCATGCCCTGCGAAGCCGCAAGCCGCCTCGTTTCACTCCGCGAAGATCTGCCAGTACACCGCCGACTGCCCCCGAAGCCCCAGCGCCTCGTTGACCGCCGAGAATGGCCGGCTCCCCAGGAATTCCTCGTCCGCCGGGTCCGGTGCGCGGACGACGCCGTGTACCGCCCCGTCGAGCAACCGCCCCTTTCGTTCCCCCGCCTCACCGCACAGCAGAAAGACCACCGGCTTCGCGCGCCCCATCAGCGCCCGTACCACGGCGTCGGTGAATGTCTCCCAGCCGTGGCCGCGGTGGGCGCCGGGCTCTCCGACGCGCACGCTGAGCACCTCGTTGAGCAGCAGCACCCCCTGCTCCGCCCACGCCGCCAGGGAGCCGGTGCTCGGGATCCAGCAGCCGACGTCGGCGCGCAGCTCCTGGAAGATGTGCCGCAGCGCCCGCGTCGGCTGCCACTCCGGCGGCACCGAGTAGGCCAACCCGTCCGCCTGTCCCTTCCGCGCCGACGGCTCGTCTCCGAGGAACACGACCCGCACCCGCTCGAACGGCGTCAGGGCGAACGCCTCGAACATCTTGTCTTCGTCGGGGCAGACAAGGTGTTCCTGCCGCTCCGCTTCGAGGAACTTGTCGAGCTTGCGGAAGTACGGCTTGTCGAATTCGCCCACCAGTGCCTTCTGCCAGTCAGCCGGCAAGCGCGAGGCGAGGCCGGGCGCCGGCGCAGGCGCGACCACCACCGAGGGCTGCGGCTTTGGCGCCGGGGCAGGTGCCGGCGGCGCCGCTTTCGCCTTCGTGGGAGCGCCCGCGAGGTTGGGCAGTTGCCAGTCGATGGGCTCCTCGCCGAGCTTCTTCAGCGCGGCGTTCGCTTTGGAAAACGGCTTGCTGCCGAAGAACTTCTTCGCCGACAGCGGCGACGGGTGGACCGCCGTGAGGACGACGTGCCGGCTCGCATCGACCAGTTCCGCCTTCTTCTGCGCGTAGGCGCCCCAGAGGAGAAAGACGATCGGCTTATCGCGAGCGGCGAGGGCGCGGATGACGGCGTCGGTGAACGTCTCCCAACCCTGGTTCCCGTGGGAGCCGGCTTCGTGCGCCCGCACCGTCAGGATGGCGTTGAGCAGCATCACGCCCCGGTCGGCCCACGGCGTCAGGTGGCCGTTGTCGGGAATGGTACAGCCGACGTCATCGTGCAACTCCTTGAAGATGTTGACCAGCGACGGCGGCGGCTTCACCCCCGGCCGCACCGAGAAGCACAGCCCGTGCGCCTGTCCGTCGTCGTGGTAGGGATCCTGCCCGAGCAGCAGCACCTTCACCTTGTCGAAGGGCGTGTGCGTGAAGGCGTTGAAGATATCCGCGGCGGGCGGGAAGACGGTCTGCTCCGCGTGCTCCTTGGCGACGAACTCGGACAGCTGGCGGAAGTACGGCTTGCTGAACTCGTCGGCGAGGATGGCACGCCAGTCGGCCGGGAGTCCCTCGGCGAGGGCGGGCAGCGCTTCGGCCTCCTTCGCCGGTGCGGCTTGCCCCTTCTTCGCCGGCGCGGCTTGCCCCTTCTTCGCCGGCGCCACCGCGGCTGGTTCCGCCGCCTCGACGCCGATCTTCGGACACAGATCATTGAAAATGCACTCGCCGCAGTTCGGGTTGGCGCTGGTGCAGACGTAGCGGCCGTGCAGCACCAGTGCCGGCCCGAACTGCACCCACTCGTCCTTGGGGATGAGGCGCATCAGGTCCTGCTCGATCTTCTCCGGCTTCTTCTCCGCCGACAGCCCCATGCGCTGGCTGACCCGGTTGACGTGGGTATCGACGATGATGCCGCTGGCGATGCGGAAGGCGTTGTTGAGCACCACGTTGGCCGTCTTGCGGGCCACGCCGGGCAGCGTCACCAGGTCGTCCATGCGCGGCGGCACCTCGCCGCCGAAGCGCTCGACCAGCGCCTGGCAGCACTCCTGCACCGCCTTGGCCTTGTTGCGGTAGAAGCCGGTCGGCTTGAGGTCTTGCTCCAACTCGCCGCGCTCGGCCCGGGCGAACGCCTCCGCGTCGGGATACTTCGCGAACAGCGCGGGCGTCACCTGGTTGATGCGCTCGTCGGTCGCCTGTGCCGCCAGGATGGTGGCGACGAGGAGCTGAAACGGGTTCTCGTAGTTCAGTTCGTAGCGTGCGTTCGGGTGCGCCTTGTTGAGGCGCTCGATGATGGTGGGGATCGCCTTGGTCGTTGCTTTGCCGGCCATGCCGCTCCTCCCGCTTGTTGGGTCGCAGGTTGTCGCGTCGAACGGGTTGGTGGAGATTGTAACCCGGTGGGCCCCCAGAATACACGGTCAGCAGGTGCGAAAAGCCCTGCACAATCGGCCCCGTGGTCCTGCGTCCCCTGCGAGGGCGTGTGTGTGTCGCCCTCGCAATGCAATCCATTCAGGGGTTGGGCCAACGCGACGTACGACCGCCGTTGGTTGCCTCTGGTCCTCCCAGGGCTGTTACCTCCATCTGAACCGTCCCGGCAGGCAATTCCGCAGGGCCTGTCACCCCGCCAGCCCTCCCCCATCCTGTGCGATTCCGGTCAGCTGTGCGGTTCCAGCTAACTGTGCGGTTCCGGCTGGGTTGTGCGATTCCGGCACGCTCGCCAACCCCCAGGCACATGGGCGCACCCGTCGCGCCCCGGGGGGAACGCCCTCTTTCTCGAATAACAGGGGCGTGAGCAGGTCTTCAGGGTCAACTGGCACCTGAAATGCAATCCAGAGGCGCGGTCAACGTGACCAAATTACCGAACTCGGTTATCGGGAGGGCTTGCGATGAGTGACACGCGAGAGGTCGTCGTCCTGAGCGGCGCGCGGACGGCGATCGGCGGCTACGGCGGTAGCCTGAAGGATTTCCCGCCCAGTGAGTTGGCGGCGCTGTGCGTGCGCGAGGCCGTCAGCCGGGCCGGCGTCGAGCCGGCCGACATCGGCCACATCGTCTTCGGCAACGTCATCCATACCGATTCGCACGATCATTACCTGGCGCGGGTGGCGGGCGTCAAGGGCGGCCTGCCGGTCGAGACGCCGGCGCTGACCCTGAACCGCCTGTGCGGCAGCGGCATGCAGGCGATCATTACCGCGGCGCACGCGATCCTGCTGGGCGACGCCGACGCGGCGGTGGCCGGCGGCGCCGAAAACATGAGCCGCAGCCCTTACCTGGCGCCGGCCATGCGCTGGGGGGCGCGCATGAACGACACGACCCTGATCGATGTCATGGTCGGGGCGCTGAGCGACCCGTTCGACGACTGCCACATGGGCGTCACCGCCGAGAACGTCGCCAAGAAGTACAAGGTCTCGCGCGAGGACCAGGACAAGCTCGCGGCTGAGAGCCACCGCCGCGCGGCCAACGCCATCGACAAGGGCTACTTCAAGGGGCAGGTCGTGCCGGTCGAGGTCAAGGTCAAGGGCGGCACGGTGCCGTTCGAGATCGACGAGACGGTGCGCCGCGACAGTACCGTGGAGAAGTTGGCCAGGCTCAAGCCGGTGTTCGACAAGGACGGCACCGTGACCGCCGGCAACGCCTCCAGCATCAACGACGCGGCCGCGGCGGTGGTGCTGATGGAGCGCGGCCTGGCCGCGAAGAAAGGCTTGCAGCCGCTGGCCCGGCTGGTGGCCTACACCTACGCTGGCGTCGATCCCAAGTTCATGGGCATCGGCCCGGTGCCGGCGGTGAAGGCGCTCCTGAAGAAGACCGGCCTGGCGCTGAAGGACATCGACGTCTTCGAGGTCAACGAGGCGTTCGCGGCCCAGGCGCTGGCGGTGGCGCGCGGCCTGGAGCTGCCCGCGGACCGCACTAACCCGAACGGCAGCGGCATCTCACTCGGCCACCCGATCGGCGCCACAGGCTGCATCCTGACGATCAAGGCCCTCTACGAGTTGAAGCGCACCGGCGGCAAGCGCGCCCTGGTGACGATGTGCATCGGCGGCGGGCAGGGCATCGCGGCCATCTTTGAGCGCCTGTAACCTCCCGACTCTCGTTCCCACGCTCCGCGTGGGAACGCCCGGCTGGGACGCTCTGCGTCCCGTCCGATACGACCCGCGACGCAGAGCGTCGCCAGGCACGTTCCCACGCAGAGCGTGGGAACGAGGAACATCACCATTCTTGATTTGAGGAGATACGGCCATGGGGCGGCTTGAGGGCAAGACGGCACTCGTGACAGGCGCGTCACGCGGGATCGGCCGGGCCATCGTACTGGACCTGGCGCGCGAGGGGGCCAAGGTGGCCCTGAATTACCAGAGCAGCGACGCCGCGGCCAAGGAGGTCGCGGACACGATCACCAAGTCCGGCGGAACGTGCCTGCTGGTCAAGGCCAATCTCGCCGACCCGAAGGAGGCGCGAGGGATGGTCAAGCGCGTGGCCGACCAGTTCAGCCACCTCGACATCCTGGTCAACAACGCTGGCATCACCCGCGACAAGCAGCTCAACAAGATGACCGATGAGGAGTGGCTGGAGGTGATCCAGACCAACCTCAACGCCGTCTTCTTCTGCACCTCGGCCGCCATTCCGATCATGACGGCGCAGAGCTACGGCCGCATCGTCAACGTCAGCTCGATGAACGGCCAGGTCGGGGCCTTTGGCCAGGCCAACTACAGCGCCAGCAAGGGCGGGATCATCGCCTTCACCCGGACGGCTGCCGTCGAGTTGGCACGGTCCGGTATCACGGTCAACTCCGTCTCGCCGGGCTACACCGAGACCGACATGTTCGCCAAGGTGCCCGGCGACATCCAGGCCCAGATCAAGGCCAAGATCCCGCTGCGGCGCTTCGCGCAACCGGCGGAAATCGCCAAGGCGGTGACCTTCCTGGTCGCGGACGGCGACTACATCACTGGGCAGGTCATCGGCGTCAACGGCGGCGCGTACATGTGAGTCGAGTTGCCGCTTGCGGCTTGGCGTTCGGGTCATCCCTCGATGACCGGAACGCCAAGCCGCAAGCGGCCAAGGAGCGGCCATGAGTCAGTCGATAGATACTTTCAACCCCTTCGACCCGACCGGGATGTTCAAGGGCATCCGCGATTCCAACATGGATACCTGGTCGAGGATGATGATCGAGTTAGTCAACACGAACGCCTACGCCCAGGCGACCGGTGCGATGCTCGACACCTGGCTGTCCAACTCGGCGCCGCTCCGCAAGGCGCTCGAAGCGGCCCTGGTCCAGGTGCTCGCCAACTTCCACCTGCCCACGCGCGACGAGGTTGCCGGCCTGGCCGAGCGCCTCACCAACATCGAGATGCGGTTGGACGACATGGAGGGCAAGCTGGATGAGAGCCTCCGCGCCGCCCGCGAGACCGCCGGCTCGAAGGCCCGTTCCGGCGGGAAGACCAAGTCGAGCCACGGGGAGGGCCAGCCATGACGACAGCAGAAACGCGCCTGCCGACAGGTGCCGACGTCCTCAGCGAACTACAGAAGATCTACGAGAGAGCGAAAACCTTCAAGCGCCTGCTGACCAGCGACGCGAAGGTCGCTCAGACGCCGAAAACGGTGATCTGGGCACTCAACAAGGCCAGGCTGTACCGTTACGCCCCGGTCGTGCCGGAGGAGCAGCGGCACAAGATTCCCCTGTTCCTCGTGTTCGCCATCATGAACCGGCCGCACGTGCTCGACCTGCGGCCCGGCCACAGCTTCGTCGAGTACATGCTCCGGCACGGCTACGACGTCTACCTGCTCGACTGGGGGGCGCCCGGACCCGAGGACAGGAACCTCAAGTTCGACGACTACACGCTGGAGTATCTGCCGCGGGCGATCCGCAAGGTCAAGTCGGTCTCCGGCTCGGATCAGTTCAACATGCTCGGCTGGTGCCTGGGCGCGCTGATCAGCACGATGTACGCGGCCCTGCGCCCCGACGACGGGCTGAAGGACCTGGTCTTGCTGACCGCGCCGCTCGACTTCACGGACAAGACGGCCGGCGGCTTCGCCCGCTGGACCAGTACCCCGGCGTTCGACCCCGACAAGATCGTCGATGCCTTCGGCAACGTGCCGGGTGAGATGATCGACTACGGGGCCAAGGCGCTCAAGCCGGTCGAGAACTTCATCCGTAACTACATGAACTTGTGGGACAACCTCGACAACCCCAAGGTGGTCGAGGCCTGGCACGCCATGAACACCTGGGTTCGGGACATTATCCCGATGGCCGGCGCCGCCTACAGCCAGCTCATCACCGAGTTTTACAAGGAGAACCGCCTGATGGCGGGCACGCTCCTGCTGCGCGGCGAGCGCGTGGACCTGGGCCGGCTGAAGGCCAACGTGCTGAACGTGATCGCCGAGGCCGACCACATCACGCCGCCGTGCCAGTCCGAGGGGCTCATGGACCGCATCGGCAGCCAGGACAAGGAGGTGTTCCGCGTGAAGGGCGGCCACATCGGCATCATGGCCGGCAGCGGTGCCGAAAAAAGCACGTGGCCGCACATCGAGAAGTGGCTGGCGGCCCGGGCGGACTGACGGCCCGTTACGGAATAACATAAGTTTAGCGGCCGCCCTCGGGGCGGCGCGGATTCATCGATTCGCGACACGATAAATCCGAGGCGGCCGCTAAACAGGGGGATCCTGCACGATGACCCGCACCGTCGAAGTCACAGAACTGGCCCTCCGCGACGGCCACCAGAGCCTGCTGGCCACGCGCATGGCGCTGGAGGACATGGCCCCGGTCTGCGCGGACATTGACCGCGCCGGCTACTGGAGCGTCGAGTGCTGGGGCGGGGCGACCTACGATTCCTGCATCCGCTTCCTCAATGAGGATCCCTGGGAGCGCCTGCGCACTTTCCGCAAGCTCATGCCCAACTCCCGCCTGCAGATGCTCCTGCGCGGGCAGAACCTGCTCGGCTACCGTCACTACGAGGACACCGTCGTCGATCGGTTTGTGGAGAAGTCGGCCGAGAACGGCATGGACGTCTTCCGTGTCTTCGACGCCCTCAACGACGTCCGCAACCTCGCCCGCGCCCTGGCGGCCGTCCGCCGCACCGGCAAACACGCTCAGGGCACCATCTGCTACACTCTCTCGCCGTTGCACACCGTCCGGCAGTTTGTCGAGATGGCCGAACGCCTGCGCGAGTTGGGCTGCGACTCCATCTGCATCAAGGACATGGCCGCCCTGCTCAAGCCCCAACCCGCCTACGATCTCGTCAAGGGCATCAAGGAGGCCTGCGGCAAAGACACCCACGTCCAGGTCCACGTCCACGCCACCACCGGCGTCACCCTGGTCAGCCTGATGAAGGCGATCGAGGCCGGCGCCGACGTCGTGGACACATCGATCTCGTCGCTGAGCCTCGGGCCCGGCCACAACCCGACCGAGGCCCTGGTCGAGATGCTCGAGGGCACCGGCTACACGACCCGGCTGAACAAGGACCGCCTGCTCAAGGTCAAGGAGCATTTCGCCAGGGTCCGCCCCCGCTACGCCGCGTTCGAGTCGAAATTCATCGGGGTCGAGACCGAGATCTTCGACAGCCAGATCCCGGGCGGGATGATCTCGAACATGGAGAGCCAGCTGAAACAGCAGGGGGCCGGCGACCGCGTCAAGGAAGTGCTCGCGGAGGTCCCCAAGGTGCGTAAGGACGCCGGCTACCCGCCGCTCGTCACCCCGTCGAGCCAGATCGTCGGCACCCAGGCCGTCTTCAACGTCCTGATGGGTCGCTACAAGGTCCTCACCGGCGAGTTCGCCGACCTCATGCTCGGGTACTACGGGACGACCGTCGGCCCGCGCGACCCCGAGGTGCTCGCGGCCGCCGCCAGGCACTCCAAGAAGGAAGCGATCACCGGCCGGCCCGCCGATTTGCTGAAGCCCGAATGGGAGGAGCTGCGCACGCAGGCCCTGGCCCTCAAGGGCTGCAACGGCTCCGACGAGGACGTCCTCACCTACGCCATGTTCCCGCCGGTGGCCGCCAAGTTCTTCGCCAGCCGGGCGGAAGGGCCGAAGAACCTGACGAAGACGCCGCCGGAGCCCGTCAAAGTCGCGCCCGCGGCGACCCCCAAGGTCGGCGACGGCAAGGGGCCCATCGCGGTCCCGGTGACTTACCAGATCAAGGTCGGCGACAAGTCCCACAAGGTGACCGTCGAGCCGGTGTAAATGATATGTTTAGCCGCTGCCCTCGGGGCGGCGTTGGTCACGCGCCGCCCCGAGGGCGGCGGCTAAACGGAGAGGAACGCGAGCAATGGCCGAGAAGCGGAAATCGATGGAGGACCTGGTCGAGGATCTCCGCAAGAACAAAGAGCGCCTCAAGCAGGGCGGCGGCCTCGACCGGCTGGCCAAGCAAAAGGAGCAAGGCAAGCTCACCGCCCGCGAGCGCATCGACGGCCTGGTCGATCGGGGCAGCTTCGAGGAGATTGGCCTGTTCGCCCAGCACCGGCAGGTCAACTTCGGCCTGGCCGGCAAGGAAATCCCCGCCGACGGTGTCGTCACCGGCGCCGCCTCGGTCGATGGCCGACTGATCCACCTCGCCAGCCAGGACTTCAGCGTGCTCGGCGGCTCTGCCGGCGAGGTGCATTCGCACAAGGTCGCCGACGTGATGGAGATGTCGCTCAAGAGCGGCAGCCCGTTCGTCTTCATCAACGACTCCGGCGGCGCCCGCGTCCAGGAGGGCATCGACTCGTTGTCCGCCTACGGCCGCGTCTTCCACACCAACGTCATGCTCTCCGGGGCCGTGCCCCAGGTGTCCCTCATCTGCGGCCCCTGCGCCGGCGGGGCCGCCTACTCGCCCGCCCTGACCGACTTCATCATCCAGACGCGCCAGGCCCAGATGTTCATCACCGGGCCGCAGGTCATCAAGCAGGTGACCGGCGAGCAGATCAGCGCCGAAGCGCTGGGCGGTCCGGATGCCCACATGGCGCGCTCCGGCGTCATCCACTTCGTCGCCGAGAACGACCCGGAGGCCCTTTACCTCTGCCGCCGGCTGCTCAGCTTCCTGCCCTCGAACAACCTCGAAGACCCACCCCGCGTGGCGTTCGAGAACAATGTCGATCCCAACCCGGAATTGAACAAGATCATCCCCAGCGAGCCGAAGCAGGGCTACGACGTCCGTCAGATCATCCGCGGCATCGCCGACCGCGGCGACTTCCTGGAGGTACAGGCCGGCTTTGCCCCGAACATCGTCGTCGGCTTCGTCCGCATCCTGGGCCGCACCCTGGGCATTATCGCCAACCAATCGTCGGTGCTGTCGGGCGTGCTCGATATCAACGCCGCCACCAAGTCGAGCCGATTCATCCGCTTTTGCAACGCCTTCAACATCCCGCTGGTCACCTTCGTCGATGTCCCGGGCTTTTTGCCAGGCGTGCAGCAGGAGCACGGCGGCATCATCCGGCACGGGGCCAAGATGCTGTTCGCCTACTCGGCGGCCACGGTGCCGAAGATCCAGATCATCCTCCGCAAGTCCTACGGCGGCGCGCACCTGGCCATGTGCTCCAAGGACCTCGGCGCCGACCGCGTCTTTGCCTGGCCCAGCGCGGAGGTCGCCGTCATGGGGGCCGAGGGGGCCGTCGAGATCGTCTTCCGCAAGGAGATGGAGCAGGCCACGGACAAGGCTGCCTGCCGGGCCGAGCTGATCGAGCAGTATCGCTCCACGTTCTCGACGCCCTACGTCGCCGCTGGCCGCCGGCTCGTCGATGACGTCATCGAGCCGGCCGAGACGCGCAAGCACCTCGCCCAGGCGCTGGAGTACCTGCAAACCAAGCGTGACCGCCGGCCGCCGAAGAAGCACGGCCTGATCCCGCTATAACAGGGGGGATGCCATGACGACGGAAGTGATGGACCTGGCGCGCCTGGCCGATACCCTGGAGGCGCTGCGCCGGGAAGTCAGCCGGCTGAGCGAGCGGGTCGCGGCGCTGGAGGCGGCCGCTCGCCCGACTGCCCCGACTCGCCCTGCGGCAGCTGACGGTCTGAGCGAGGAGTTGGTCCTGGTCATCAGCGCGGCCATCGCGGCCTACCTCGGCAAGAAGCCGCACATCCGCCAGATTCGCCTGCTCCGCTCCGACGCCTGGGCTCAGGAGGGTCGCACCACCATTCAGGCGTCGCACGCGCTGGTGGTGCGCTAGAGGAGGTCGTCTTGAAGCTCAAGATCACGGTTGACGGCAAGGTGTACGAAGTCGATGTGGACGTCTTCGAGCCGGAACCGCTCGGGCCCGCCTACGTGCCGCCGGTGGGGACCGTCCGCGTACCCGCCGCGGCGCCCCCCCTGCCCTCACCGCGGGCCGGCGCCCCCACCCCAGTGGCCGACGAGGGCAAGGTCTGCCGCAGCCCCATCGCTGGCACCGTGGCCAAGGTGCCTATCCAGGTCGGGCAGCTCATCAAGGTCAACGACGTGCTCATGGTCCTGGAAGCGATGAAGATGGAGACCGTCATCACCGCGCCCATCACCGGCAAGGTCGCCAAGATCAACGCCAACGTCGGTGACTTCGTCCAGGGGGGGCAAGTCCTCGTCGACTTCGAGTGACAAGGCCGTTGCCCAACTTCCAAGGAGAGGGCGCGGCGCCGATTGTGCCACGCTCACGCCAAACTCCAGCAACTTGTTCTAGAGTTGTCTTGGGTCGTTGGTCACCACGCGGATCGCTGGCTGGGCGGCGCCGTGGGCGAACGGGGAATGGGAAGAATGGGTTCTCCTATGATAGAAGTCAACGGCGACAAACGGCTCTTCGGGTCCATCGATGAGTTCGTGAACGTGATGAGGCTTCAACACGACCTGTACGGCAAAGAGGGTTACGAGCTGGAGGGGGAGGCTTACCTGGGGGCGAGCATACACGACAACGCCGGCGGAGCCGTCGAGGTATGGCACTGCACTTTGCGCTTCACCAGGGCGGGCGAGTACTCCGGAACCCGCTGAGCAATCGGGGAAGACCGCTCGGTAATCCTGTCCGTTTAGCAGCCGCCTCGATTTATCGTTTCGCGAACCGATGAATCGAGGTCATCGGTTCGCGAAACGATAAATCGAGGGCCGCCCTGTCACGGGGCCAGGGCGCCCCGTGCAATCCCCGTCCGCGTGCGTCAGGACGTCATCGAGTTTCCGGCGTCAAGTACCTCTCGCACAGCCTTTAAGAGGATTTGGGGGGAAAACGGCTTCTGCAAGAACGGCACCTTCCCGTCGCGCAGCGCGGCGCCGTTGGCCTGGTCACTGACGTCGCCGGACATGTAAATCACTTTCACCCCCGGGCGAACAGGCGCCAGGCGATCGACGAGGCCCCGCCCGTTCAGTGCCGGCATCCTCACGTCCGTAAGCAGCAGGTCGATCGGCCCCGGGTGCCGCTCCCCGATGGCGAGAGCAGCCAGCCCGTCGCACGCCTCCATGACGGCGTACCCGTGCCCCCCCAGGATGACGCGGAGCAGGTTGCGGATGGCCGCGTCGTCCTCGACAACGAGGACCGTCTCCTTGCCCCTCAGCCAATCGGGCCGCACTTCCTCCGCCCCCGGCCGCACTACCTCCTCCCGGGCGCGCGGCAAGTAGATTCTGAACAGGGTTCCCTGCCCCGGGCTGCTCTCGACGTCGATGAATCCGCCGAACTGTTTGATGATGCCGTAGACGATCGCCAGGCCCAGCCCCGTCCCCTTCCCCTGTTCCTTGGTGGTGAAGAAGGGCTCGAAGACGTGCGCCTTTACCTGCTCGGTCATGCCGCAGCCGGTGTCGGCGACCGAGACGAGGACGTAGTCGCCCGCGCGCATTTCCGGGTGTGCCAGGGCGTGCCTGTGGTCGGAATGGACGACGGTGGTTGTGATGCTGAACCGGCCGCCTTCCGGCATGGCGTCCCGGGCGTTCACGGCCAGGTTGAGCAGCGCCTGCTCCATTTGCCCGCGGTCCACCCGCACGGGCCCCAGGGCGGGATCAAGTTCCCGGACCACCTCGACGTCGTCCCCAAGGAGGGGCCGGAGCATCCGGTCCAGGTCGCTGATGACGTCGTTCAGGTTGAGGACGCACGGGGCCAGCACCTGGCGGCGGCTGAAGGCCAGGAGCTGTCGGGTCAGGGCAGCGGCCCGTTCACCGCCCACGCGGATCGCCTCCAACCCTTGGCGGAGCAGTCCGCCCGGGGAGAAGGCGTCCAGCAGGAGGTTGCTGTAGCCCAGGATACCGGTGAGGAGGTTGTTGAAGTCGTGGGCGATGCCGCCGGCCAGACGGCCCACGGCCTCCATCTTCTGGGCCTGCAAGAGCTGCGCTTCCAGGCCCCGGAGTTCGGTCATGTTGCGTGAGATGAAGCGGAGGATCGCGGGCCGCCCGTCCACGCGCCAGGCGGCAAGCCGCCCCTCGACGGCGACGCGGCGACCGTCGCGGGCCAGGAAGGTCGCCTTCACCTGCTGCTCGCCCTCGCCCGCGAGCGCCTTGCGCATCGCCTCGACGTAGCGGCCCCCACTTTGCGGCTCCAGGAGGTCCAGCACGGACAGGCCGGCCACGTCAGCGGCGGTGTAACCCAGCGCCCGCAACCAGCTCGCGTTGGCGGAGAGGAGCCGCCCGTCCGGCGTCGCACTTTGCACGAGGTCGCTGGTACTGTCGAGGAGATCCTGGCAGCGCTCCTGACTCTCGCGGGCGGCCGCCGCCGCCCGCAACCGGGCGATCGCGGTGCCGAGCAGGCCCGTCGTGGCTTCGAGGAACAGAACGGCCTCGCACCCGAACGGTCGGGGCCAATCGGTGTAGACGCCCAGGATCCCGAAAGGCCGGCCATCGACCTCGATGGTCAGGCTCACCCCGCTGACGATCCCGTGGTCGTGCAGGGGCCGTGTCCCCCGGAAGCGCGTCTCGGTGCTGAGGTCTTCGACGACGACCGGGGAGGCCGACGCGAGGGTATAGCCAGTGTGCAGGTCGAATGCGACATCGACCGTCGCCTGGCCGGCGTGCGTGTCGCCCCAACCCGCTCCGGCCCGGAGCTTCAGCCCGCTCCCCCCGGGCAGTAACTCGAGTATCTCGACGTAGCCCACCCCCAGGGCGGGCACGAGCAGGGCAACAGCCGCCTCCAGCAAGCGAGACTCGTCGTCGATCTCCCCGCACCGGCCGCTGAGCGCAACCAGGGCGGCCCAGGAATGTGAGGCAGCTGATGGCTGACCGTCATGGCCGGAAGCCGTCAAGGATCTCTGGTTTGATCGGATCTTGAGCAAGGTACGTTTCCCCTTCGTGAGCGCAAGCCGCCGATGGGGGCGGCCGAACTCTGAGTGTGACGGAGAGCGTTGAAGACCTGGCCCCAGGCAGCCCACCCTTGGGCTGCCCGAGGCATAACAGGTCCCGGCCCGGGGAGTGGGCCTGACGGCACGGCAGGGGGGAGAAGGTCTACTGTCCGTGGAGGGGGCGCCTGGCCGACCTGGGAACGGTCAGCCGGCCCCGAGGCGTGCGCCCAGGGCGCGCAGGGCCTCGTTCGCGATCTGGCGCACGCGCTCGCGGGTGAGGCCGAGGTGCTGGCCAATGGCCTGGAGCGACTGCGGTTGCTCGCCATCCAGCCCGAACCGCAGCCGGAGGACCCACGCCTGCCGTGGCTTCAGACGGCTGAGGTGGTCGAGCACCTCCCTCACCTCAGCGGCGGCCGTTACGCCGCCCGGGGCCGGGTCCCGAACGTCAGCCAAGAGGTCGGCCAGCGACCCGGGCTCCCCTTCGGGCAGTGCGCCGCAACGGAACGGGGTGAGGCGGAGGGCCTTCTGGACAATCCTCAGATGCCGCCGGGAGAAGCCGAGCCGCGCGACCACCTCCTCGTCGGTGGCCTTCCGGCCGAGTTCCGCCGTCACTTCGACGGCGACTCGCCGCCATTTCGCCACCAGCGCCGCCGCGTAGGCCGGGACGGGGATCGTCGGCCCAATCGTGCGCAAGCCGTCGCTGATCGCCTGCCTGATGCAGGAGGTGGCGTAGGTGCTGAAGCGCGTGTTCATCGCCGGGTCGAAGCCCTTGACGGCACGCAAGAGGCCCAGGTTGCCTTCCGCGACGAGGTCCGCTAGCGGCAGGCTCCGCCCGAGGTAGGACTTCGCCACGTGTACCACCAGCCGCAGGTTCGCCCGCACCATCTGGTCGCGAGCCTTGGGATCCCCGTCCCGGATGCGGTAAGCGAGATCCTGCTCTTCCTCGTAGTTGAGCAGCGGGGTCCGCCTGATGTCGCTCAGGTAGGTCTCCATAGAAGAGTAAACGTGTGGCCCCGCACCTCGGCGGCGGTCAGTCCCTTGCATGGTTCGTCTCTCCTTCTTCTCCCGGTCCCCCCCGGAAGGCGGCGTGCCCCGCGCGCGCGGTCCCTCCCGCTGCCGGCACGAGACACGAGGGGTCGGTTTTTTCCTCGGCATCCGGGGGGGCGGACGTCTCGTGCGCCTCGCCGTCGGTGACACCGGCGCGCCACGCGGCCGGCACCGGGACCATCGTGACCCCGACTCCCTCGAGCAAGCGAACGATCCGGAATAGCTGATCGAAGTTGATCGGCTCGCCGCCGCGGTCGCGCCCGCCCGGGGTGGAGGCGTCGGGCAGTTCCACTTCAGCAGGGGAGCGGAGAAACACCGTCGCGGGGATACGCTGTAACCCGGGCGCCGAGCCGTCCGCACGGGCCATGTCCCGGCCGCCCTGGCCGTCGAGGTTCCTGCCGAACAGGACAAGGTTCGGGCCCGGCGCGCCCGTGTGAGGTCCCTCACTCCTCAGGATCGCAAGGGCCTCGATGCCGTCCTCCAGCACCCGGAGCCCGACACCAACCCCGTGGTTAAGGATCGCCCGGATCGCGGCCTGAATCGCGCCGGGGGCCTCGTCCGTAATGAGGGTTTCAACTGCACGTTCCAATGCGGCCCGCGACGGCATGAGCGGCTCCGATGGCAAGGCGCCAATGACGAATCAGCAGGATGAGGGGGGCGAGTCGAGGCGCGACGGCTCGCCGTCTGCCCGGGGGGGCCGGGGGGGGCCGCCGTCAAGGCGGCGCGCACATGTCCGGGGGCGCGTGGGAGCGGGCGTCAAGGGTAAGGGCGAACTGGCGTCCTCCTGGAGAGGGTCCAGTCAAATGGCTGCGGCCGTCCAATCCTTCGCCTTCTCACCCTCCGCTACACTACTCCGGCCTGCTCGCCGGTGGGTCGCCTGGCCGCCTCCCTCTGCGATTGGATAACCTCGGACCGATGGATCAGGACGGCTGGGGGGGCGGTGAACCCGAGTCGGACCTTCCCCCCGTCGATTTTCACCACCGTTACCTCGATCCCCCCGTCGATCACGACCACTTCGCCGACCTTGCGCGTCAACACCAGCATGCGCATCCCTCCATCGTTTGGCCCAACTCGCACTCGACGCACGCCGCTCGCGGCTGGACCCATCCGCGCGTCAGAACACCTCGATCTCGTTAGCCTGGATGGGCAAACTGCTGAGACGCATCAGCTCATGCTGGGCTATCTGCTTCGCGTAGTAGGAGGGAGACGACCCCCGCAACACGAGTCCCGTCTCGCAGACTTTCACGCGCAAATCGCGCACCTGGCCGTGCAGACGACTCCGCAGCACGACTTCCAGGGCCTCCGCTTCTCCGTCCACCTTGTCCAAGGCGCCGAGCATGTGGCGTGTCCCTCCCCGGTGAAGAATCTCGATCTGTTCAGTAAATCTTGTCTCTGTCCACGCCGCCTTAGCGCCAGCGTGTACACGACCGCGGCCGTCAGCGCGAAGAACAAGTGACACCTCGGCGTCACTTCGCGAGTTTCCGGCACGAGACGAGTGCCGAATTGTTGTCTTCCGCACGGCCGATTTTGTATAGCAGGCAGCGTGCCAACCTTGCCCGCCCTGTGCATTTTCTTGCCCGGAAGTGATGTGGTTCTGCTGGGGGCCTTAGAATCCGAACGAAGTGAGTTGCCGGAGCCCGGCCCCCGTTGAAAAATAGTATCACAAGTGACACTTCGCCTCCGATACGGCGATCCGCGGTGCCCTGACGTTAGGCACCCGCAGTTGAAAAATGGTGTCACAAGGGACTCTTTGCCGGTCAGTACTTGACCATGTGGATAGGCATTTACCATTTCAGCCGCAGGAAGGGCCACCCCCGCCTTCCTGCTCGAATCCCTCCTGCGGGAGCAGCGGGGTTGGGAGTCAGGCATGAGAATTTCGTTCGGACAAAAGATCGGCGTGTCCTTCGGACTCACCTTCGTCGTCCTGAGCGTGTTTGGCCTGATCCTGTACGCCAACACCCGCCGGCTGGCGGATACCACAGCCCAGGTCGAGCAATCCCACCGCCTGCGCGTCGCCACGGGCGAGGTGTTAGGCCTTCTGCGGGACGCAGAAAGCGGGGTCCGCGGGTTTGCGCTGACCGGGGACGAGAGGTATCTGGGCCCGTACGAGGGGGGCACAGCCCAGGTGCCCCAGGTGCTCGCGGAGTTGCGCCGATTGACGGCCGACCTTCCGGACCAGCGGCGTCGCCTCGACGAATTGGAGCCGGTGATCGTGGGCCAGCTGGACGAGGGGCTCGCGGTGATTCTGGCGCGGCGGGAGGAAGGGCTGGAGGGGGCCCGGGAGCACCTCGGCCGGGGCCACGGCGAGCGACTGATGGATGAGGTCCGCGGGCAAGTCGCCGCGATGGAACGCAGCGCAGACGGCGTGCTCCAGGAGCGCAAGGGGCGAGCCGAGGCGGCGGCGTTCCGGAACTCCGCGACGATCCTCGTCGGCTATCTTCTGCTGCTGGCGGGGCTGGTCGCCAACGGCCGGGTGGTGCTGCGCGAGGCGCGACGGAGCGAGAAGTTCGCACGCCGCGCGCGGGGGACCATCGACGCGCTGTCGGCCCGCCTGTGTGTTCTCGACCAGTCCGGGACGATCCTTGCGGTCAACGCAGCCTGGCGGGCCTTCGCCGAGGCCAGTCCCCCGGTCCCGGGGAATGTCTGTGAGGGGGCGAACTACCTACAGGTCTGCGACTCGGCCACCGGGCCCGGCGCGGAGGTGGCGGCGGCCTTCGCCAGCGGCCTCCGCGGCATCCTCAAAGGGGAGCGCGACGAGTTCGTTCTGGAATACCCCTGGCATTCCCGGCACGACCGGCGCTGGTTCATCGTCCGCGCGACGCACTACGTGGACGCCGGCCGCAGGTACCTCGTGGTCACGCATGTCAACATCACCGCGCGCAAGCTCGCGGAGGACGCGCTCCGGACGGCCGAGGAGCGGCTGGAACTGGCCGTGCGTGCCGGCAACGTCGGGCTGTGGGACAGGAATATTCACACGACTCGGGTCTACTACTCCGCGACCTGGAAGGGCCAACTCGGCTACGAGGACCACGAGATCGGCGACGGCGCCGCGGAGTGGGAAGGGCGCCTGCACCCGGACGACCGGGCCATGTCCGTCAGCTTCTTCCGCGATTACATTCGTTCCCCCGGAGGGGACTACGAGGCCGAGTTCCGCCTGCGTCATAAGGACGGCAGCTACCGCTGGATCCTCTCCCGAGGTTCGGTCTTGCGGGACGCGGAAGGCCATCCGTGCCGCCTCCTTGGCGTCCACATCGATGTGACACAGAGGAAGAACGCCGAGCTGGCGCTGCGCGAGAGTGAGGAACGCTACCGCACGGTGGCGACGGCGGTGCCGGGCATCTTATTCTCCTGGGGCCCGGATGGGGCCCAGCGCTACGCCAGTCCCTACTTCTACGAGTACACCGGTCTGCCCCGCGGCGCGGTTGAGGACCGCGGCTGGACCGCGGCCCTGCACCCCGAGGACCGGGAGCTGCTGGAACAGCACTGGCTCGCCTGGGACGGGCAACCGTTCGAGGCGGAATTCCGCCTCCGGGGGGCCGACGGCATTTACCGCTGGTTCCTGGGCCGCGGCGTGCCGCAGCGCGACGTGTACGGTCGGGTCGTCGAGTGTTTCGGCGCCTGCATTGACATCGACGCGCGGAAGCGGGCGGAGGGGGAGCTGCGCAAGTTCAAGATCATCGCCGACAACGCCAACGACATGGTGTGCATCGCCGACCGCGCCGCCCGCTTCCACTACGTCAACCGGACGTTCTGTGTGCAGCTGGGCTATTCCGAGGACCAGCTGCTCTCCCTGGGGATACCCGACATCGACCCCCGGGTCGATCTCCAGAACTACCAGGCGGGGTTCGACCTCGCTCAGCGGGAGGCGACGCCGCCATTCGAGACCGTGCATCGCCGCAGCGACGGGTCCACGTACCGCGTCGAGGTGAGCTGCATCGGGATTCGCCTGGACGGCCAGCCCTTCGCGGCCGCCTTCGTCCGGAGCATCGAGGCGAGGAAGCGGGCCGAGGAGGCGTTGCGGGCCAGCGAGGAACGGCTACGGCTGGTGATCGAGGCCACCAACGACGGCATCTGGGATTGGGACGCGGCCAGCAACTCCACGTTCTGCTCGGAACGCCTGTACCAACTGATCGGCGTGGAGCGATCTTCCGCCCAGCTGACCAACGAGTCGTTGAACCAACTCCTCCACCCGGACGACCGCGAACGGCACGCCCACGCCTTTCGGGCCCACGTGGGGGCCGGCGACCCTTACCAGATCGAGGTACGGTTGCGACGGCACGACGGCACGTACGGCTGGTTCCTGCTCCGCGGGCAGGCGCTGCGCGACGGCGACGGCCGGCCCGTGCGCATGCTCGGGTCGGTGACGGACGTCACCGAGCGGCGGCGGGCCGAGGAGCGCATCCGCGAGCAGGCGGCCCTGCTCGACCGGGTCAGCGACGCCATCGTGGCGCTCGACTTGGCGGGCTGCGTCACCTTCTGGAACCACGGCGCGGAGCGGGCCTACGGCTGGAGCGGCGCCGAGGCGCGGGGGCAGGACCTGGCGCGCCTCCTCTTCGGGGGGGACGACTGGGCGTTGGCCGAAGCCGGACAGGGCCTCGCCGAGCGCGACGAGTGGGCGGGGGAACTCACCCCCGTCACCCGGGCGGGACAGCGCCTGGTCGTTGAGTCGCACTGGACCGTAGTGCGCGACGAGGCGCGCCGGCACACCGCCACCCTCATTCTCACCATCGACGTGACCGAGAAGAAGCAACTCGAGGCCCGCTTCCTACGGGCGCAGCGGCTGGAGAGTATCGGCGTCCTCGCGGGCGGCATTGCCCACGACATCAACAACCTGCTGACCCCCATCCTCATCACGCTGCAGCTGCTCGCCAAGGACCGCCCCGAGGGCAGCCGCGCCAAGCTGCTGGCCACCGCCGAGGCGAGCGTGCGGCGCGCGGCCGACATGGTCCGCCACCTCCTCGCCTTCGCCGGCGGGACGGTCGGCGAGCTGCTACCGCTCCGGCTGCAACCGGTGATCCACGAGGTCGTGGCGCTCCTCGATCATACGCTTTCCAAGTCGGTCGCCATCACGGCGAGCGTCCCGGACGACCTCTGGGTCGTCTCGGGGGACATGACGCAACTGTCCCAGCTGCTCATGAACCTGTGTGTCAACGCCGGCGATGCCATGCCGCGGGGCGGCAACTTGCGCGTGGCGGCGGCGAACGAAGGGCTGGACGGGTCGGCCGCCCGCAAGAACCCGGACGCCAGGGCGGGCGCCTACGTGGTCGTGACGGTGACCGACACCGGGTTGGGCATGTCCCCCGAAATCCTCGAGAAAATCTTCGATCCCTTCTTTACCACGAAGGAACAGGGCAAGGGCACGGGGCTGGGCCTCTCGACGGCGCTAGGAATCGTCAAGGGGCACGGGGGCTTCCTCAACGTCGTCAGCGAGGTCGGCAAGGGGACGCGCTTCGCGGTCTACCTGCCGGCCGTGGGGGCGGCGGAAACCCGTCCGGAGGCGGCCGAGCATCGCACCCCCGAGGCCGGGCACGAGGAGGTGATCCTGTTGGTGGACGACGAGGCGAATATACTACTCGTGACCCGGGCGATGCTGGAGTCCCACGGCTACCACGTGCTTAGCGCCAGCGGGGGGGCGGAAGCGGTGGAGGTCTTCCGGCAACACAACGGCGAGATACGGGCCGTGATCCTCGACATGGTGATGCCGGAGATGGACGGGCCATCGACCTTGCAGGCGCTTCGGCAACTCGACCCCGGTGTGCGCGTCATTGCCTGCAGCGGCCTGCCGCCGCTAGGCCGGGCCGCCCCGGACGTCCGCGTCGGGGCACGCGCCTTCTTGCCCAAGCCGTTTTCCCGCGAGCAACTGCTGCGTGCGGTGGCTCTGGTTCTTCGAGCAAAGTGAACACTGGTCCATCAGTAGGGGCCCCACTTGTAAGGGGTTTGGGCAAGTTGTATAAGTGAGGCATGTCACCACTCGCCAAGGAGATGCGAGCGGACAGCTTGAGGTAGTCGGCCACCACACTCGGAGGAGCCATCGCGTCCGGCCGGGACCGCCTCGTGCCTCAGCCGACTGCCGTTCGTCCCTGGCGAGTCAACAACTCTCCGAAGATCTCAACCCCGGCCGCCCCGGGGCGATTGACGAATGCAAGGTGCGGTCCGGGTCGCTGTGACGACCGCAGCGACACCCGCCAGGATACCGACGGCGGGGGGGTAACGTGGCCCCGCGACCACGAGCCGGCTCTGACGACCCGGAGCCCATCGGCACTTGGCTACCGGTCCGGACGGACTGCCCATGAATACCCTGCTTGTCATCGATGACGAATCGCTCATCCTGGATTCCTTCCGGCACATTTTTGCGGGGGAGGAACTTACCCTGGCCACGGCCCGGTCGGGCGGCGAAGGGCTGAGTCAGTTCGTGGAGCAGCGGCCCGACGCAGTCTTCCTCGACGTGCATTTGCCGGACATGAGCGGGTTGGAGTTGTTCCGCCGTCTTCAGGAGCTGGACCCGCGCGTCCCGGTCATCCTGATGACGGGGCACGGCAGCGCGGCGACGGCCATCGAGGCCATGCGCCTGGGCGCGTACGAGTATCTCCTCAAGCCGGTCAACGTCGATCAGATCACCGGCCTCGCCGCGCGGGCCCTCGAGGTCAGCCGGCTGCGGCGCGTGCCGGCCAAGGTCGCCGACGCCGAGCCCGGGGACGACGCCTCCGACCTCCTCGTGGGGCAATGCCCGGCGATGCAGGAGGTGTACAAGGCGATTGGCCGCATCGCCCCCCAAGACGTCACCGTCCTGATCCTTGGGGAGAGCGGCACGGGCAAGGAGCTGGTGGCCCGGGCGATCTACCACTACAGCAAGCGCGTCGATAAGCCTTTCCTGGCGATCAATTGCGCCGCCATCCCGGAGAACCTGCTGGAGAGCGAGCTGTTCGGCCACGAGAAGGGCGCCTTCACGGGGGCGGACCGCAAGCGCGTGGGGAAGTTCGAGCAGTGCAACGGGGGCACGCTGTTCCTCGACGAGGTCGGCGACATGACCCCGCTCACCCAGGTCAAGCTGTTGCGGGTGTTGCAGGAGAGACAGTTCGAGGCGGTCGGCGGTAGCCAGACCCTGAGCGCGGACGTGCGCCTGATCGCCGCCACTAACCGCGACCTGCCGGAGATGGCGGGCTCGGGGACTTTTCGTCGAGACTTGTTTTACCGGCTCAACGTCTGCACGATCCACCTGCCGCCGCTGCGCGAGCGCGGGCAGGACGTCGTGCTCTTGGCGCAGCACTTCTTGCGGCGCTTTGCCAGGGAGCTGGGCAAGGACGTGCAAGAGATCTCCGCCGACGCCCTGGGCCTGCTGTGCCGCTACCCGTGGCCGGGCAACGTGCGCGAGCTGCAGAGCGCGATCAAGCAAGCGCTGCTCCGGACGGCGGGACACGTGCTCCCCCCGGAGGCCCTCCCCGTCGCCCTGCGGGCCGGGGCGGGCGACGCGCGACTCCCCGCGTCCAAGGACTTCCCGGACCTCTGCCCCTACGTCAGGGGCCGCCTGGAGGTCGGGGCCAGCGGCCTCCATGCGGAGATCGTCGCCCAGGCCGAGAGACAGCTGCTGGAGGAAGTGCTGCGCCACACGGGGGGCAACCTGTCGCAGACGGCGAAACTCCTGGGGATCACCCGTGTGACGCTGCGCGCGAAGCTCGCCTCACTCGGACTGACCGCGGGGCGGGCCGGCGACGGCTGAGTACCGAGTATTACGCCGGCACGGAAGATCCTCCCAGACACGTGTCCCGTAGCCGCAAGCCGCCAGCTTGCGGGCTCAGAAGAAGCCCGCAAGCTGGCAGCTTGCGGCTACGGGACACTTGCGGGTGAGCAACTCCCTTGCCGGAGTAATGACGTCGGGCTGCCCGCACGTCCGTTAGGGCACGGGGCACGGTCGCACGTTCCAGATGTCCGCCGCGTACTCGGCGATGCTGCGGTCGCTGGAGAACTTGCCGGAGCAGGCCACGTTCAGGATGGCCGTGCGCGACCAGGCGTCGGGGTCGGCGTACAGGGCCCCGACCGCGGCCTGGGCGCGGGCGTAGGCGGTCAGGTCCGCCAGGTGCATGTAGTAGTCACCGCGAGTTAGCAGCACCTCCCAGATCGACCGGAATATCCCCCGCTCGCCCGGGCTAAAATGGTCGGAGGCGATCAGGTCGAGCGCCCGGCGGGTCTCCGGCTCGTTTTCGTAGTGCCACCTGGGGTCGTACCACGTCCGGTTTGCCTGCACCTGCTCGGCGGTCAGGCCGAAGAGGAAGAAGTTCTCCTCGCCGGCCTCCTGAGCCATCTCGATGGTGGCACCGTCGCGTGTGCCGACGGTCAGGGCGCCGTTCATCATGAACTTCATGTTGCTGGTGCCGCTGGCCTCGTAGCCGGCCGTCGAGATCTGCTCCGACACGTCGCTGGCGGGGATCAGCCGCTCGGCCAGGCTCACATTGTAATTCGGCAAGAACAGCACCTTCAGCTTGCCGCGCAGGGCCGGCTCGGCGTCGATCGCCGCGGCGAGGTTGTTGATCAGTTTGATGACGAGCTTGGCCAGGCAGTACGCCGGCGCCGCCTTGCCTGCGAAGAAGAATGTTCGTGGCGGCAAGCGCAGGCTCGGGTCGGTCCGCAGACGGTTGTACAGAATGATGACGTGCAACACGTTGAGCAGCTGCCGCTTGTACTCGTGGATGCGCTTGATCTGGCTGTCGAAAATCGTGTCCGGATCGACCGCGGGTCCGCCCGTTTCCTGCAGCCAGTTGACGAAGCGGGCCTTGGCGTCCCGCTTGGCCTGGCGGAAGCGGTCGCGAAACGACGCATCGTCCGCGAAGGGCACGAGCCGGCGGAGTTGGCCCAGGTTGGTGACCCAGCCGTCGCCGATGGCCTCGGTGATCAGCCGGGCGAGTTCGGGGTTGGCCAGCAGCAGCCAGCGCCGCGGTGTGACGCCGTTGGTCTTGTTACTGAAGCGCTCCGGGAACATCTCGCCGAAGTCCTTCAGCGTCCGCGTGCGCAGCAGGTCGGAGTGGATGGCGGCGACGCCGTTGGTGCTGTGCGTGCCGACGACCGCCAGGTGGGCCATGCGCACCTGCTTGACCGGCCCCTCCTCGATCAGGCTCATGCGGCGCAGGCGGCCGCCGTCACCCGGGTAACGGGCGCGCACGGCGTCGAGGAAACGGCGGTTGACTTCGTAGATGATCTTCAGGTGGCGCGGCACCAGCAGCTCGAACAGCTCGACCGGCCACTTTTCCAGCGCCTCGGGCAGCAAGGTGTGGTTGGTGTAGGCCAGCGTCCGCACCGTCAGGTCCCACGCCTCCTCCCAGCCCAGGTGGGCCTGGTCGAGCAGGATGCGCATCAGCTCGGCCACCGCCAGGGCGGGGTGCGTGTCGTTGAGCTGAATGGCGACCTTGTCGGGCAGGTCCTGCCAGCGGTCGTTGGTGCGGCGGAAGCGATTGACGATATCGCCCAGGGAACAGGCGACCAGGAAGTACTCCTGCATGAAGCGCAGGCGCCGCCCGGCCACGGTGGAGTCGTCGGGGTAGAGGACGCGGGTCAAGTTCTCGGCCATGACCTTGTTCAGCACCGCCCCGAGGAAATCGCCCTGGTTGAACTCGCCCATGGCGAAGAAATCGGGTGAGGCCGCCTCCCACAGGCGCAGCGTGTTGATCGTCTTGCCCCCGTAGCCGATCACGGGCCGGTCGTAGGGGATGCCGAGCAGGACGCTGGGCCGGTTGGGGATCAGCCGGGGGTTGCCGCCCTCGGTCTGGAGCGAGGCGTTGACCTCAACCTTGACGGTGTCGGCGTAGCGGATCGCCTCCCAGGGGTCCGGGCGGCGCAGCCAGTTGTCCGGGTACTCGACCTGGTAGCCGTTCCGCACGTCCTGCCGGAAGATCCCGTACTCGTAACGCAGGCCGTAGCCGTGTGCCGGGATGTGCATCGTGGCCAGGGAATCGATGAAGCACGCGGCCAGCCGGCCCAGCCCGCCGTTACCCAACCCGGCGTCCGGCTCTGTCAGCGCCAACTCCTGCAGGTCGAGCCCCTCGCGAGTCATGATGTCCTGAACGACCGGGTCGATCATGAGGTTGGCGACGTTATTGGCCAGCGACCGGCCGATGAGGAACTCCATCGACAGATAGTAGACCCGTTTCGGGTTCTTGCGGTAATAGGTTTGTTTGGTCTTGAGCCAGCGCTGGGCCAGCAGGTCGCGGACGGCCCGCGCGATCGCCCAGAAGCGATGGCGCGTGGTGGCATCCTCGGGATCGACCATGTGGTCGAAGACCAGGTGCCGCTCGAAGGCGGCGCACGGGTCGGTGGGCAGGGGGACCGGCCCGCAGGCGTACTGCTTCAAGAACGCCAGCCGCCCATCGGGCACGGCCACTGCCCGCGCCAAGGCGGGGGTGGGATGCGCTGCCATTGCGACACCTCCTTTGCTGGCCAACCACGCACGACGAGGAACCGACGAGCGTGATGTTCGGCTCGTCGTAAACCACGACGATGCCGGCGATGCGAATGGGCCCACTCCTCGCGAAAGACCCCTCGCCCTGGCGGTCCTTCCGGCACGGCTTTTTCCCCACGCAGCCCACGCTGTTACCGGGCGGCCGCCACGGGCTTTCGGCCATTCCCGCGCGAGCGCGGCGCCCGCGCTGGGCTGCCGCGTAGTTCGAGCGTTGCTCAGTGCCATCATAGCGGAACCTGCCGACGAGCTCTTGCAATTCCGCTGCCATTCGGGCCAATTCCGAGGCCGCTTGCTGCGTTTTGCCCGCTCCCTCGGTGGTGCTGCCCGCCGCCTGGGCCACTGCCGTGATGTTCTGGGCGATCTCGGCGCTGCCCTTGGCGGCCTCGGCCACGTTGCGCGTCATCTCGTTGGTCGTCGCCGTCTGCTCCTCGACGGCGCCCGCGATTGTGGCGGAAATGTCGTTGACCTTGTTGATCACTTCGCCGATCTGCTTGATGGCATCCACGGCGCCGCGCGTGTCTTGCTGGATGGCGTCGATCTTCTGTCCGATCTCCTCGGTGGCCTTGGCGGTCTCCTTGGCCAGCTCCTTGACCTCGTTGGCGACCACGGCGAAGCCCTTGCCCGCCTCCCCGGCCCGCGCTGCCTCGATAGTGGCATTCAGAGCCAAGAGGTTGGTCTGCTCGGCGATGCTGGTGATGACCTTGATGACCTTGCCAATCTCGGCGCTGGACTCCCCCCAGCTTGCCCACCGTGGCGTTAGCCGCGCTGGCCACCTGCACGGCCGACTGAGCGACCCTTGCGGCCTCGCTGGCGTTCTTGGCGATCTCGCGGCCCTGTTCAATACCTAGCTCACGGCCCAGGCGAGCGAGCCGGGCGATCCGTTATTCCACGGGATCATTCTGGTGCGAGTAGCTTGCGGCAGGACAATTCCCACCCGGGTTGAGAAACAATCGCGCGGCTGCCTCCCGTTTGGCCGCTCGCTTCGGGAGAAGCGAGCGCGCGACGCTCGCGGCTAAACGACCTGCCTCCTCGAATGCCGTCCACCGGACCGGGCGTTACTGGGCCCAGGCTGGGTAAAGCTCCAAGGAGGGCCGGGGGCACCGCGGACCGGTGGGGATTCATTGCATTCGTTGCGCACGGCCGGTGTCGCGCAACGAATCCCGCGCCGCGCAACGAATGCAACGAATGCAACGAATCGTGCCGGCGGGGCCCCAGAGGCCAGCGCCTGCGGCCGCACCGCTGGGCCAGGGGAACATTGGCCACGCTGGATCCAGTAGCCGTTCCGGTTTCAGGTCGCGATTGCGCGGGCGACCCCCGGCCGGCCGTTGCCATGCCCCGGCCCCTTGCTGCGTAGTGGTGCCCCACGCTGCGCCCCGGCGCGCTGCTCGTACTGGAATTGGCCGACGAGTTGCTGCAGCTCGGCCGCCATGCGCGCCAGTTCCGAGGCCGCCTTCTGGGTATTGCCGGCCCCGGCCGTGGTACTCCCCGCCGCCTGGGCCACGGTTGCAATGTTCTGGGCGATCTCGCCGGCCCCCTTGGACGCCTCGGCCACGTTGCGCGTCATCTCGTTGGTCGTCGCCGTCTGCTCCTCCACCGCCCCGGCGATGGTATTCGAGATGTCATTGACCTTGTTGATCACCTCGCCGATCTGCTTGATGGCGTCCACCGCCCCGCTCGTGTCCTGCTGGATGGCCTCGATCTTCTGTCCGATCTCCTCGGTGGCCTTGGCGGTCTCCTTGGCCAGTTCCTTGACCTCGTTGGCTACCACGGCGAAGCCCTTGCCCGCCTCGCCGGCGCGGGCCGCCTCAATGGTCGCGTTGAGGGCCAGTAGGTTGGTCTGCTCGGCGATACTGGTGATGACCTTGATGACCTTGCCGATCTCGGCGCTGGAGTCGCCCAGCTTGCCCACGGTGACGTTGGCGGCGCTGGCCACCTGGACGGCGGACTGGGCGACCCTTGCGGCCTCGCTGGCGTTCTTGGCGATCTCGCGGATGCTGGCGCTCATCTGTTCGGTGCCAGTGGCGACCGTCTGAACGTTCTTGCTGACTTCTTCGCTGGCGGAGGAGACGACGCCGGCCTGGGCGGCGGTCTCCTCGGCGTTGCCGCTCATCTGCGTGCTCACCGCCGACAGCTCCTCCGAGGCCCCGGCTAACGCCTGCGCGTTGGCGGCGATGGCCGCGATGCTCGAGCGCAGGTTCCCCAGCAATTGGGCCAGTCCCTCGCCGACGCGGCCGATGGCGTCCTCGCCGGACACGGTCACCTCGCGCGTCAGGTCGCCGCCGGCGGCGGCGTTGACCGTCTGCAGCAGCGCGTCAACCTTCGTCCGCATGTCTTCGCTCTGGCGCCGTTGCTCCTCGGTGGTGCGGATCCGTTCCACGGCCCCAGAGATCGAGCGGCCAATGTTCCGGTGGGCCTCCAGGCGCGCGGGCGGGGGCCGACGCACATCCTGCATGTAAAAGTCGAGGGTGCCCACGACCTGCCCCTTGACCACGACCGGCAAGCAGTAGCCCGTCTGAGCGCCCGCCCGGCGCGCGGCGGTGACCCGGCAGTCATCCGTGACGGTTGCCAGATCCTCGATGAAGACCAGGTCGCCCTGCTGCCAGGTGCGGCCGTTGAGCCCTTCCCCCTGGCGGAAGCGAGCTTCCTTTGTGATCCGCCGGAACTCCTCGCTGACCGCACCGGTCTCCGTGGCAACGCGGAGGGCACCTTCCTGAGGGTCGAGCTTCCAGTACGACCCGTAGGACAGCTTGAAGAAGGACGTGATGACCTCCAGGGCGTTGCGGATGGCCGCTTCTTCGGTGTCGGCCTTGCTCACGGCTTCAACCACCTTGTTGAGGGCCATCGTGCTGGCGTTGTCGTAGGCCTGGCGCTCGGCGGCCCTGGCTTGTTCCTCGGCTTGCTTGCTCTGGCGTTCGGTCAGGTCGCGCATGGAATCGGTGGCCTTGTTCAGGGCCGCGGCCATGCGCCCCACCTCGTCCTCGGTGTCCAGGTCGAGGTGCCTGCTGAGGTCGCCGGCCGCCACGGCTTCGAGCACGCCCACCGCGGCGTTGAGCGGCTTGGCGATCAGTCGGGAGATGCCCCAGCCGATGCCCAGGCCCAGGAGCATCCCCCCTCCCACCAACTCCAGCATCAGGGTCCGGGTGGAGGAGTAGAGGGCCTGCGACTCTTCATAGCTCCGCTGAGCCGACTTTATCTTGCTCGCGATCGTATCGGCGATGCCGCGGTTGCAGGCCTCGAACACCTCGTTGCCCCCACTCTGGCCGTTGGCGAGGCCGACCTCCTTCTGGCCGGCGAGCAGCGGCTGAAACATTAGCGTCTCGACGAATTCCTCATACTTCTGGGACGCCGCGCAGTACCGCTGGAACGCCTCCCGCTCCTCCTGGGTCTTGAGTAGGGGCAGAAACTTCTCGTTGGCTTCGGCGATTTGCCTGAACATGGTGCGAGCCTTCTCCACCTCCGCCTTCATTTGTTCGGGGTCGGACAGGCAGAAGGCCCGGTAGATTAAGGCGCGGGCCAGGTTCCGCTTGTTGCGCATCTCAACCAGCTCCAGGCCCGGCAGCAATTGTTCCTGGTAAAGTCCCTCGACGTTGGCGTTGACCACACTCATGTTGCGGATGCCTAGCCAGCCCATCAGCCCCATGATGACGCCGACGAGGGCGAAGCCGCTCATCAGCTTGACTGAGGTCTTCAAGTTCCTGAACCACTTCATCTCTGTGCTCCTCTCGCTCGAAAGGCAACCTGAAAAGGCCCGGAGGCCCGGTTGACGTTGCTGGTCAAGATCGATAACGCGCCGCACGCGCCGGCCCAGTGATCACTGCGTCCCCGTCCCGTGCCGGCTTGCGACGTCCATCAACATGCGCGTGTCGGCCAGCTGCAGGCTCGGGAGCATCTGCGACTCGTGCAGCGTCTCGACGTTCTCGTTGACTCGCTCCAGGCTGGAGATTCCCAACCAGCCGATCACGCCCATGAGGAGGCCTGCGAGGGCAAAGCCGCTCATCAGCTTGACGGATGTCCGCAGGGGCTTGAACCACTTCATCCCGCCGGTCCTCTCCTTCGCTGAACGGCGCGCCAGATGGTGCAGGGCGATCAGCTTCCAGCGGCCCGGGCGCGGCCCGGCCGACGAGTTGCGTAACTGTTGTGAGAGTGGGGTGTGCGGACAGGACCGATGCACCGCTGGCTAGGCCGCTGTCGAGGTTGTTGAGCGCGCCGAGGCGTCGCCCCGGCACCCCCCACCTTCGCCAGCATTGGCGTGTTGAGGGCCGCCATTGGCCCTCGCCCTCAAAGTGTAGAACACATCGAGAGCAGAGTTGATCGCTTCCCTGCTAAGGGCAAGGGTTTGGGGCTCGTGCGGGTTGAGAACGTAGGTCGAGCTTTCCGGTCTGACTGTCAAACCGGAAAGCTCGACCTACGCGATTGATCTGGGAGGAGTATTACCCCGGCCAGAATGAAGCACACAAGCCTGAAGCGCCAGCGAAGGAGAACGGGCCGCCCTTCGCTGGCGCTTCAGGCTTGTGTGTGCCCATCTTTCGTGCCGGGGTAATACTCACCACGGACGGTCTCACACCACGGCCGACCTCCTGGCCGCCCCGTTGCCTCCCGAACGGCGGAGTGGGGCCGCAGCCCGCACCTGACCCCGCTCGCCCCGGGCTCCCTGGCCCTTCGACGGCAGGCCTCTCCCTTCCGACGACTGCAGACGGAACCGGCCCACTAGCTCCTGCAGCTCGGCCGCCATCTGCGCCAACTCCTCGGCCGCCTGCCGCGTCTGCGCCGCCCCCTGCGTCGTGCTCCCCGCCGCCTGGGCCACCGTCGTGATGTTCTGGGCGATCTCGGCGCTGCCCTTGGCCGCCTCCGCCACGTTTCTACCCATCTCGTTGGTCGTGGCCGTCTGCTCCTCCACGGCCCCCGCGATGGTGCTGGAGATGTCGTTGACCTTATCGATGACCTCACCGATCTGCTTGATGGCCTCGACGGCCTCGCGCGTATCGATCTGGATGGCCTCGATCTTCTGTCCGATCTCCTCGGTGGCCTTGGCGGTCTCCTTGGCCAGTTCCTTGACCTCGTTGGCCACGACCGCGAAGCCCTTGCCCGCCTCCCCCGCGCGGGCCGCCTCGATGGTGGCATTGAGGGCCAGCAGGTTGGTCTGCTCGGCGATGCTGGTGATGACCTTGATGACCTTGCCGATCTCGGCACTGGACTCCCCCAGCTTGCCCACCGTCGCGTTGGCCGCGCTGGTCACCTGCACGGCCGACTGGGCCACCCGAGCGGCTTCGGCGGCGTTCTTGGCGATCTCGCGGATGCTGGCGCTCATCTGTTCGGTGCCGGTGGCCACGGTCTGCACGTTCTTGCTGACCTCGTCGCTGGCGGCGGACACGACACCCGCCTGGGCCGCAGTCTCCTCGGCGTTG
>DATFNV010000486.1:0-12512 GCA_035266225.1 Gemmataceae bacterium | reverse complement strand
GACGACGGCGGGCCGGGCGCGGCTGCCGGCGTGGACGGGGCTGGGGCCGCCTCGGTGCCGGGCAGGCCGAGCGCGGCGGGACTCAGGTGCGGCATCTCCTGGTCGGGCGGCGGGCCGATGGCGCTCTGGGTGAACGGGGCCAGGGCATCGGCGATCTGTTGCGGCGTCTGCGGTCGCTGCGCCGGATCCTTGGCCATCATGCGCTCGATCAGGGCCGCCAGGCCATCGGGCACCTCGGGCCGCGTCTGCTTGATCGACTTGGGCTGCCGCGTCTGGTGCCAGATGAGCTTCTGGGCCACCGTGCCCTCGGTGAACGGCGTGCGCCCGGTCAGGCAGAAGTAAAAGGTGGCTCCCAGGCTGTAGATGTCGGCACGGATGTCCACGCCGTGGCTGTCCAGGGCCTGCTCGGGGGCGAGGTAGTCGGCGGTGCCCAGGACGTTCTCGTCATATTTCTTGGTGAGGATGTCTTCCTCGTCGTGGAAGAAGCGGGCCAGGCCCATGTCGAGGATCTTCACGACGCCGGTGCGATCAACGAGAATGTTGCCCGGCTTGATGTCGCGGTGGACCAGCCCGGCGCTCTCGTGGGCGTGCTGCAACCCGAGGGCCGACTGCCGCATGTAGTGGGCGGCACGGGTGACGTCCATCGGCCCGACCTTCTTGATGATCTCCTGCAGGCTGCTGCCGTCCACGTACTCCATGACCAGGAAGTGCAGCTTGTCGTCCTGGTCGATGTCGTACGCGCGGACGATGTTGGGGTGATCGAGGGCGGCGACGGCGCGGGCTTCGCGGTAGAAACGCTCCAGCGAAGAGGGGTCGTCGGCCTTGGCGGTCGGCAGCACCTTGACGGCGACGCGCCGCCGCATGAGCTTGTGTTCGCACAGGTAGACGCTGCCCATGCCGCCGGAGCCGAGGCGCTCGAGGACCTTGTACTTGCCGATGGTGAAGCGGCGCCACTTGCCCTGGAGGACCTGTTCGGCCTGGAAGTGGGTGAGGATGCCGTCGCGGACCAGGAAGCCGGCGAACTTGGCCGGCTCGGGGGTAATGGGGCCGGCGGCGCGCAGTCTGGCCAGGTAGGCGTCGAGGCGCTTGTCCTCGACGACCCCGCTCTTGCGCACCAGGTCGAGGAATTCGTCGGTGGTAGTCGGTGCCGGCATCGGCCCGCCTTTCGCGGCCGCGGAAGGGCATGCCGCGTTAGTGCCAATGACTCAACTTAGCAACTATAGGTCCCGCTCGGAAGGGGGGACAGCAGAATCCGTCCCGCACGCCAAGTCGCGGCCGAACGTCAGGGGTATTCTTCCCGCGAAAACTGCTAAAGTGTGACAGGACGGCGCCTCCGTTGCAAGAGGCAGAGTGGAATTTTCTTCCGACGCCCCGCGGTGCCGGTCGTGAGCCCCGTCCGGGTTGCTACAATCCGACCGGACCTGCGAACGGGAGGGCGAACTCTCCGGTGCGCGCGCCACGCGGAGTTGACGGAAACTGCGCTGGTCACCCGACCGCCTCGGCGGTAATCTCCAGCCGAGATGCGCCCGTACCTCGCGGAGGAGCCGCCGATGAAGTCGCCGTTCCCCGGCATGGACCCGTACATCGAGGAGCGCGGCCTGTGGCCCGACTTTCATGACGACCTGATCAGCGAGATCAAGCGCGCCGTCGCCGCCGCCCTGCCGGCTAGTTACTTCGTGCGAACGGAGGTACGCAGCTACGTCGTGCTGGCGGGGACGGAGGGGAAGGAAACCAGCCCCTTCCTCCCCGACGTCAACGTTCGTTCGTCTACCCCAGCCCCGGCGCAGTCCGCTGCGGCCGCGACAGCGCTGGCCGAGCCAGCGACGGGCAGCGGCCCCATCCAGATGCTCGCCTTCATCGACGAGCGCTTCCGGGAGAACTTCATCGAGATCTTCGACGCCGAGTCAGAAGAGCGGCTGGTGACGTGCGTGGAGGTCCTGTCCCCGTCGAACAAGCGACCGGGCACCGAGGGCTGGGACCTGTATCTGCGGAAGAGGCAAGCACTGTTGCTGGGGTCGGCCCACTTCGTCGAGATTGACCTGCTGCGCGGCGGCCGGCGCATGCCGATGGTCACCCCCTGGCCCAAGAGTCCCTACTATCTCCTGGTTTCTCGCAGGAGGCGGGCGCCCTATTGCTCGGTCTGGCCCGCTGGCTTCCGGCACCCGTTGCCGCCGATCTCGATCCCCCTGGACGATCCGCACCCAGACATTCCTCTCGACCTCCAGCCGATGATCGAAGCGGTCTACCAGCGCGCGAGTTACGACCAGAGCATCAACTACTCCAAAACCCTCACCCCACCGCTCGGCGCCGAAGACGCGGCCTGGGTCGCCGAGCAACTTCGAGCGCGCGCGGGAGGGGCCGCCAACGGCTAAGAAACTGTATCAAAAACTCTCTTGCCGCTTGCGGCTTCGCAGGAAAGTTTGCGAAGCCGCAAGCGGCGAAGTCCTTTGTGTTACAGTTTCTAAACCAACGCCGTCGGCTGCAGCAGCAGGTCGAGCATCCGCATCACGTCGCGGAAGGCGTCGTCGTCGAGCACCGGCGCCGCCCCCGCCGTCGGCAGCTCTTTCTCCAGCTCCACCCAGCTCTTGCAGCCCGCGTAATAAGCCGTGTCGGGAATCTCCAACGTCTCCGGTATGCGGTAGACGCGCAGCGGCAGCACGAACAGCCCGGGCGCCCGATACTCGAAGCGCGCCGTGACCGTCTCGGGCGACCACAGGTGCAGCGGGTCGATCTTCAGGGCGCCGACGACGTCGTGGACGTGATAGACCCCGCCGACCTCGGCGAAGTGCGACAGCCGCACCGTGCCGGCGAGCGGCCGGTCGGCCTCGACCGCTTGCAGCAGCGGCAGCGCCTCCGGCTTGAGCGCCTCCGCCTTCTGGTGCAGGTAGGTCGGGAAAAGCCAGAAGCGCGTGTGCTCCACCGCGAAGTCGCCGCCCTTCTCGGCGACGCCCCCTTTGCGCAGGATCAGCGCCTGTCGCCCTTCGGCCAGCGCCCGGCAGATCACCGCCCATTCCTTGAATGCGTACTTCAGCATGGATGAACCCGGTGGGATGACTCGGATCGTCCTCGGGAGAGTCTTGTCAGTGTAATGGCCGATGGGGTCGCGGCCAGGCGAAAGACGTGGCGGCCTCCGGGGACCGAGTTGCGCGGAGCCGGACTTCGCCGGCTTCCCCTCGACCGAGATCTGCATGAACTGCCACTCGCAGATGTGGGTCGGCGGGAGCCGTGAAGTGGACGAGGAGGCCACACCTCGCGATGCTGCTCCTTCCCTCGATCCTCGCGGCCAGGCACGTCCCATTCTCTCGATTGATCGGGTGATCGACCGGCAGGGCGATGTATTCGAGAGTCATGCCGGGCTGGTTCAAACGCGGGTCGCGCTCTGCCCGTGCCCGTGCCCGTGCCCGTGCCCGATTCCAGACCGGGCACGGGCAGAGCGCGACCCGCGTTTGAACCAGCCCCAATCCGGGACGGTCAGTAAAACGAAGTGAAGCGACCCGCCGCGCGGCCTGTCAGCGCAGCCGTGCCGCATCATCCCCCGACCAAAGGTGACCCGATGAAGTTGACCCGCGCCAGCAGTTACGCCCTGACTACCCTCGCCTACCTCGCCCGCGAGAAACCGGCCGACCCCGTCCCCTCGCACGAAATCGCCAAGGCCGAGGGCATCCCCGAGCGGTTCCTGCTCAAGGTCCTCAAGCCCCTGGTGGACAGCGGCGTGCTGCGCTCCCTCAAAGGTCCGAACGGCGGCTACCGCCTCGGCCGCGCGCCGAAGGACATCACCCTGCTCGAAGTCGTCGAGGCCGTGGACGGTTCGGTGCGCAGCCTGGCGGAGCCCGTGGGCAAAGCCGGTGTGACGCCGCTGGACAAGCGGTTGCAGGCCGTGTGCGACGACGTGGCGGCGATGGTGCGTGAGCGGATGGCCCGGGTGACGCTGGCCGAACTGGCGAAGGGGAGGTGATGGGGCGCCGGGCATGACCGACCGCCACAGCTCCGGCCCGTGTCCCGTGGGCGCCCTGACCCGAAAATACCTCTTAGAGGAGATTCATTAACTCCATTCCGCGCCCTACCCCTTGACCTTCTTCAGCGCCTCGGCGGCCGCCTTGCGGACGTTCTCGTCTCGGTCGGCCGTTAGCGTCTCCAGCAAGGGGGCCAGGCTTTTCGCGTCCGCGCCGAGGTCGCCGACGGCGCGGAGGGTGGCGACCGACGTCCGGCTGGAGAGGGACGAGTCGAGGGCGGTCAGGGCCTCCTTGCGCAGCGCCGCGTCCTTGGCGAGTTCGCAGAGGGTCAACTGCGCCGGCTCCCACAGGGCCTTTCCCCCTTCCGGGTTGACCTTCGCACAGGCCACAATCGCCTTGAAGCCTTCGGGGTCTATCCCCGCCTTGAGGAGGAGCGGAACCAGGGCGGCGTACTCCTCCCCGGCGAGGGCGTAACCCACGTTCGGCTTTCGCGCCTCCGTGGGGAGCCCCGCGATGCGCCAGTCGATGATCGGGACGAACGGCGTGGCCGGGTGCGGCTTGCCGGCCTCGGGGGCCCGCCCCGCCAGGTGTTTTTCGGCGGCAATTCGCGTCGCCGGGTCCTCGTCGGCGACCAGGGCGTGCAGGTCGGCGGCGAGGTCGGGGAAAATGGCCGCGAGCGCCTCGAGGGCCGCCTCGCGCGGCTCCGCCCCGGGCGTGGCGATGACCGCGGCGAGCGGCCGGGCCGCCGCCTCGGCCGCCTTCCCCCACTGCCGCAGCTCCTTCGCCGCGCGCACGCGCCGGGCGTCGTCGGGGTCGCGCAGGTCGGCGATGAGCGCCTGGAGCTGCTCGGGGCCGCGGGGCCCGCTGTCCTTGGGGGACGACTTCGGCGTGGCCCCCTCCGCGGCCGTACTTTTGCCGGAGCCGGACTTCTCGGGGGCGCTCGTCGCCGGCCCCGAGTTGATCGTCGTGCCGGTACAACCCGCCAGCACCAGGAGAAGGGGGATGAGGAGTTGACGCGACATCAGCAGCTCCCGCGAAGAAGGGTCCGCGCGCAGGACAGGCTGCGCCCTGCCGCGCGAGTTTCGGCCCGAAACCGACAAGGACCAGTGTACCAAACCCTGGATGTCCGGGTATCCTCGCGGGCATCCTGATACTTGACGGAGTCCTTTTTTAGGTGGCCGCGCGCCCGGTCGCCCCGCTAGAATTGCCCCGCCGCGGGAACTTCCTTCCCTCCCGAGCCGACCCCCGGCCCCGTTCCCGCGCTCACCTGGCTCGCCTGTAGGAGGACCGTCATGCCGCGCGTCGCAACCTGCGCCCTCGCCGGGCTGGCCCTGGCGCTGGCCGCCTTCGTCCCCGGCAACGCCGCCGAGGAGGACAAGGGCAAGACCGTCAAGCCCTTCAATGGTCTGGACCTTAAGGGCTGGAAACTCCGCAACGAGAAGAACAGTCACTGGATCGTCGGCGTGGCCTCTCTCGACGAGAAGGAACCGCGCCAGCTGAGCGTGCTGATTCCCGAGGATAAAAAGCCGCACGAGCTGGTCAACGACCTCAAGGTCGGCGAGCACGGTTGCGACATCTACACCGAAGAGAAGTTCGGCGACTGCACCGTCGAGGTCGAACTGATGATCCCCAAGGGGTCCAACTCCGGCGTCTACCTCATGGGCGAGTACGAGGTGCAAGTGCTCGACAGCTTCGGCAAGGACAAGGTCAGCGCCAGCGACATGGGCGGCATCTACAACACCGCCGCCCCGAAAAAGAACGCCTGCAAGAAGGCCGGCGAGTGGCAGAAGTTCGTCATCAATTTCCAGGCGCCGCGCTTCGAGGACGGCAAGAAGACCGCCAACGCCAAGTTCCTCAAGGTGACGCTCAACGACGAGGTGATCCACGAGGACGTCGAGGCGCCGAAGCCGACCGGCAGCGAGTTGAGCAGCAAGGAAGTCGAAACCGGCCCGCTACTGTTCCAGGGCGATCACGGCCCCGTCGCCTTCCGCAACGTCAAGATCACGCCGAAGGCGAAGTAACGGGCCGCCCCCGTTTAGCCGCCGCCCACGGTGCGGCGCTGGTAGTGACCCGATTTATCGGGTCCCACCGGCCCGCGACCGCATAAATGCGGTCACTAGGTGCGCTCGGCACGCAAGAGCGCCGCACCGAGGGCGGCGGCTAAACATCTCCCATGCGCTGGCGCCTGTCCCTGCTGATGTTCCTGCAGTACGCCCCGGCCGGGGCGATGCTGCCGATGTTCAGCCGCCACCTCGACCACCTGAAATTCTCACCCTCCGAAGTCGCCTGGGTTTGCGCCACGCCGGCGCTCGGCAACCTGATCGGCTCCCTGATCGCGGGGCAGGTCGCGGATCGCTGGGCCTCGGCCGAGCGCTGCCTCTTCGTCTGCGCCGTTGCTTCGGGCCTACTGCTGTGGCTCCTGGCCGGCCTCGCGACGCCGGCAGCCGTCTTCGTCGTCACTTTGGCCGTCTGGCTGCTGATGGCCCCGGCGATCACGCTCGGCACCACGATCACTCTCACCCACCTGGCCGACCTGGAGCGCGGCTACGGCCGGGTGCGCCTGTGGGGCACGCTCGGCTGGGTGGCGGCGAGCTGGATGTTCGGCTACTGGCTGGCCAACCCGTCCTGGGCGGATCCCCTGCGAGCCTGGCTGCGGCCCGACTCGCCGGAGGGCCAATTAGACGACTCGATCCGCCTGGCGGCGGCCCTTTCCTTCGCCCTGGCCGGGTACGCCCTGACGCTCCCGCACACGCCGCCGCAGCACCGCCTCGGCGCCCCCCTGGCTCCGCTCGCCGCGGCCCGCCTCCTTGGCGACCGCAATTTCCTCGTCTTCGCCGCCGGCAGCCTGGGGGCGTCGCTCACGGGTGCCGTCTTCTCGCAGGTGGCGCCGCTGCGCCTGGCGGACCTCGGCGTCCCCGACCGCTGGATCGCCCCCGCCCAGACAGTCTCGCAGAGCACGGAGGTGCTCTCGCTCGCCCTGCTGCCGATGCTGCTGACGCGGCTGGAGACGCGGCGGACGATGCTCCTCGGGCTGGCGGTCTGGTCCGCCAGCCTGAGCGCATTGACACTGGCCCGGTCGGTCGCCCTGGCGGTGCCGGCGCTGGGGGGGTGGGGCGTGGTGGTGTGCTGTTACCTCGTGGCGGGGCAGGTATACGTCAACAGCCGGGCGCGCGGCGACCTGCGCACCAGCTCCCAGGCCCTGCTGACGGCCACCAACGCCCTGGGAATGCTCGCCGGCAACGTGTTGGCGGGATGGATTCGCTCCGCCACGGACGGGGCGCTGCCGCCGGTCTTCGCGGTCGCCGCGGGGATCGCCGCCCTTGTCGGGGCCCTCGTCCTGTTCGGCTTCTGGCCGGACGGCGCCCGGGAGTGACGTCACGGGGCCGGGATGGAGCCGTGCCACTGCGTCAGGAGAAAGGCGGCGCGCTCGCGGATGCGCACGTCGTCCCGATCGCCGGCGAGCGCAACGAGCTTCTGCCGCCCGGGCTCGCTCATCTTCTTGAAATCGGCGATGGTCAAGGTCTCCAGGCACAGCCGCCGTGTCTCGCAGTGAGGGCAATCGAGCCCCCGGAAGAGGTGCTCCCGCCCTTCGCGGCCCAGCACGTGCAGGGCGCGGGCAGCCTCGACGGCCTCCTCGCGGTTGTGGCCCTGAAGGAGCTGAGCCCACTGGTCCGCCGTTTTGCCGCCGTAGACGGTCGGCCCCTTGCGCGCGACCGGCGCCCCTCCGGGGGCCCGAACCGCCGCGGCAGTGCCGCCCGGGTTGGTGGCCATGGCCAGGCGCGGGCCGCGGTAGTCGTCGCAGGCAGGGGCCAGCAGGCTCAGCACGGGCAGCACGGTGAGGATGATCCGACGCATGGCGCCTCCCTTCTATGTACGCCGAGTGTAAACCGCAGGCGCGCCCATCGCCAAGACCAGTTCGTCCCGCGCCGCTGGCCGTTTCGCGCTCGCGGTATCGGAAGAATGACATGAATCGATCCTGCGACCCTATAATGATCGCGTCCGCCTTCGCAGGAGACCGCTGATGTCTACCGCCGCCGTGCCGCGCCCCTCCTCTCGCCTCTGGTTCCCGCTGCTGGTGCTGATCGCCGCCCCGCTGGCCGCTGCCGCCGTGTGGTACTGGCCCTCGGACTGGGACCACGGCCATCGCTTCTTGACGCTGGTGCCGCTGACGGGGGGCGCGCTGGTGCTGCTGGCGTTCTGGCTGCTGTTCCTGTCGCGCTTGCCGCGCTGGGTGCGCTTCGCCCCCGTGACCCTGTTCGCCGCCGTGATTGCCTTCCTTGCCCTCAGCGTCCGCGAAGTCAACTACAGCGGCGACATGTTCCCGGTCTTCACCTTCTGGTGGGACAAGACGCACGACGATCTTCTGGAGGAGCATCGGCAGAAGCAGGCGGCGACTCCGGCGCGCACTCCGGACTCATCCGCTCCTGACGCCTACCCCCCTTGGTTCTCGGGGTTCTTCGGCAACCGCCGAAATGGCCTGGTAGACGACGTGAAACTGCGGGAGGACTGGCAAGCCGAGCCGCCGAAGATGCTCTGGCGCCAGCCGGTCGGCGGCGGCTACGCGGGCTTCGTGGTGGACGGGAAGCGCGCCGCCACTATCGAACAGCGTCGCGGTAAGGAGGTGGTGGCTTGCTACGACGTGGAGACCGGACGCGAGTTGTGGGTCCATTCCTACCCGGCCCACTTCAAGGAGACACTCGGGGGGCCCGGCCCGCGCGCCACGCCCCTAATCTGTTCTTATTGGGATCAGGAAAAACGGACCCGCCCCCACGTCGTCACCCTGGGCGCCACCGGCAAACTCCTGTCCGTTGACCTCGAGACCGGCCAGCTGGATTGGCCCGGGGTGATCGACGTCCTCAAGGACAACGCCAATTTGCCCTGGGGGATGGCGGCATCGCCTCTGTGGTTCTCTAACTTTGTTGCCCAAGACGTGGAGCAGTTTCACAGCGAGGTCATCGTTGCCCCCGGCGTTCAGGCGGAAGGGGCGAAGGGGCGTGCCGTCATTGTCTACGACGCCCGGAGCGGCAAGGAGCTGCGGGCCTTCGGCGACCACCGCGGCGCGTACAGTTCCCCGGTGATCGGGATGTTGTGCGGCACCGAGCAACTCCTGGTCTTCGACGGCGACGGGCTGACCGGCTACGACCCGAAGGCGGGCAAGGAATTCTGGCACCACCCCTGGGTCGCGATGCCGCCCCAGCTCATCAACGTCGCTCAGCCGCTCGTCCTCGACGAGGACCGGGTCTTCATCTCGTCGGGCTACGACGTCGGCTGCGCCATGCTCCGCATCAAAAAGGACGACAAGCCCGAAGTGTTGTGGCAGAACAAGCTGATGCGCTGCAAGTTCACCAGCCCAGTGTATCGCGAAGGCTACCTGTACGGGCTGGACGAGGGCATTCTCGTTTGCCTCGACGCAAAGACCGGTGAGCGCAAATGGAAGGACGGCCGCTACGGCCACGGCCAGATCCTCATGGCCGACAGGCACATCCTCGTTCTCTCGGAGTCGGGGGATCTCGTCCTGGTCGAGGCGACGCCGGAGGGTCATCGTGAGCTGGGTAAGTTCCCGGCCCTCGAAGGAAAGACGTGGAACCCGCCGGCCCTCTCGCAAGGGTTCGTCTTGGTGCGGAATCACAACGAGATGGCCTGTTATGAGTTGCCGGGAGAAAAGATCGATCGGGGTCGGGGTGAGATTATCCCCTGGTAACCGAGAAACAGGCTTCGGAACACGATGCGACTCCTCCTGACCAACGACGACGGCATCGACGCCCCCGGCCTCCAGGCCCTGCTCGCCGCAGCGCAACCGCTCGGCGAGCCGGTGGTCGTCGCCCCCGCCGTCGGCCATTCCGGCTGCGGCCATCGCGTCACCACGGACGGGCCGATCCGGGTGTGGCGGCGGCCGTCGGGCTTCGCCGTCGAGGGCACCCCCGCCGACTGTGTCCGGGTCGCCCTGCACGACCTCGCCGCCGACGCGGCCTGGGTCCTCGCGGGCATCAACGCCGGCGGCAACCTCGGCGCCGACGTCTACCACTCCGGCACCGTCGCCGCCGTGCGCGAGGCGGTCCTGCACGGCGTCCCCGGTATCGCCGTCTCGCACTACAAGAAGCGCGGCCAGGAGTTCGACTGGCCGCGCGCCGCCCGCTGGGTCGAAGCGCTGCTGCGCGACCTGACGACTCGCCCCCGGCAACCAGGCCTCTTCTGGAACGTCAACCTGCCTCACCCGGAGCCGGGCGCGGCGGATCCCGACGTGGTCTTCTGTCCCCTCGACCCGGCGCCGCTGCCGCTCGACTTCCGCCGCGACGGCGACCTGTGGCACTACGCCGGCGACTACCACAACCGCCGCCGCGCCCCCGGCGCCGACGTGGACGTCTGTTTCCGTGGCCACATCGCCGTGACGCGTATCGAGATGTTCTAACCTCGGGATCGTCCGGCTGCCCCCCATCGCTCGCGGTTGTGAGCTACAATTGGCCCGTGGCGAATTATCATGCCACGCCGTACTCCCCGACGCGGGAGTTGCACCCCCGACACGCCTCGCGTGACACTACTGTCGCGCCCCGGCACCCGCGTCTGGGACGGCCAGCGGAAGCGCTCGGTTTGCCCATCCAACAGCTTTTCTTCTTCGACGGTGAGGGGCAGCGGGCGGGAGAAGCAGGCGCGATTCGAGCACCCGCCTTGTCGCTGCCGCTGTCCTGCGATAACATACCGAGTTACAGACCGCCGTCGTGCTGAGCCGACGGGAGGGGGGCCACAGGAGTCAATGGGGATGCCTGTCGTCGAGTTCACGGTGCCGGGCCCCCCCATCTCGCATCAGTCGGGCAACAAGGCCCTTCTCCAGAGCTGGAAGGCGCAAGTGCAGGCGGAGGCCGCGAAGGTGTGGACGCAACCGCCCCTCACCACGCTCATCAAATGCACGATCATGAATTTCTACGCCGGTGCGGCTCCACCGCTGGACGACGACAACATGGTCAAGCCGATCCGTGACGCCCTGAACGGCCTGGTCTACGCGGACGACAAGCAGATCCGCCATTCGCATCACGTGCAGTCCAGCATCGACGACCGCTTTCACATCCGATGGGTGTCGATGGTACTGCTGGAAGCGTTCAATGCCGGTGACGAATTCGTCTACGTCAGGATCGAGGACGCACCGGCCGAAACCCAATTGCCGAAGTGACAGCCATGATCCCAGAAGAAGCTCTGTTGCCGGCCGCTCAGACCTACGAGGCAGAAGGGTACCGGGTGCTTGTCCGGCCGACCGGCGACCAACTCCCTTCGTTCGTGGGGGGATACCCCGTGGACCTGATCGCGACGCAAGGAGACGAACGGGTCATCGTGCAGGTGAAGGAGACCCGGGAGGACCTTGCCAAGGATCGGGACCTCATTCGCCTCGTCGAGGCTGCGACCCAGGGGGGTTGGCGGGTCGATCTGATGGTGCTGGGCGCGACAGACCCCCTCGCGAAGATCGAGAACGGTGCCGAACTCCGCAGGGACCAGATCGAAGAGCAACTCCGGCATGCGGAGACAATGGCCGAGGTCGGGGAGTTGCTGGTGTCCTGCGTCCTCGCCTGGTCCGCGCTGGAAGCTACGATGCGGCGCACCGCCCGGAACGCGGGGCTCAAGATCAAGACGACCGCGCCCACGTTCCTGATCCGCTCCCTCTACTCGCAAGGGCTGCTGAGCCGCGAGGAATTTGACCGCCTGGACGAGACGATGCGCTATCGCACGGGCGCGGTGCATGGGCTGTCGGTGCCCGGCCTGACTGCGGCGGTCCCCGCGGCCGCCATCGAAGTGGCTCGGAGACTCCTCGCGGAGGAGTTGAACGTCCAGGGCGCGTAAGTCTTGCCCTCGTCACAGGCCGGCGACGGGCGCGCGGGAAGGAATAAGGCAGCCGGGAAAGGGGTCGAGGGATTAGAAGTCGTTTCCACGCCGAATTGTCGGAAACGACTCCCGACCTTTTTTCGACGTCCAGCTTGGTCACTTCGACAGACGTCGATACACTGACCGACCAGGTGGTGGGGAAAGTGTCGATGTCACAGGTGCGGTGTGACGAAAGCACCCGAAAAAGGCGAAAACGAGATCACCGAAGAGGCTAAGTAAGGAGGCCGCGCGCACGGGGAAGGACGTTTGCGATGTCCTGAAGGCGATGCTGAAGAAGGCGAAAGCGGCCAAGGACAACAACCGCGAGCGGAAGATCAAGCGTGCCCAGAAGTTCCTGGGATGCCGGAACAGGCGCAAGCGAGGGAAGCCATGAACAACTGGTACGCGGCTCATCTCATCCTGTACGTGAAACTGAAGGATCAGCCACAGCAGAGCTACACGATCTGGGAGAACATCGTGCTCATCAAGGCCCCGACGGAGGAGGAGGCGTTCGCGAAAGCGGCCCGACGTGGCCAGGAAGACGAGGGCGACGATGACGGGTCGTTCCGCTGGGGGGGGAAACCCGCTCGCTGGGTCTTCGCGGGCGTCCGGAAACTGACGCTCTGTGAAGACCCAGAACGACGGCCGGGCGATGGGACGGAGGTTTCGTACCTGGAGCTGGAAGTCGATTCGGAGCAGGCGGTGTCCCAG
>DATFNV010000485.1:0-15436 GCA_035266225.1 Gemmataceae bacterium | reverse complement strand
GGCCCCGTGAGGTAGATTTCGTTGACCTCGATCCCGATGGCCAGGTAATCGGGCTCGAACAGGTCCAGCATCCGACGGCAGTAAGCGAGGTACGCCTTCTCGACGAGCGGGTCGTCGTAGGGCTTGTCCGCCAACTCCTTCGGGAAGGGCAGGGACTTCTCGGCCGGCTTGAGCGTCCCCCGGCCCGGCGAGATCGCCAGGTACACCTTACCGCCCTTGGGCGTGGCCTCTCTCTTGCCCCTCCATTCCTTGAGCAACTCGTCGCCGAACGGTTTCCCACCCAGGGCCTCGGCCCACGGCACACCCTCGATGTGGTGGGCGATGATGTCGGCGTGCTCCCGCGAGAACTGCTGGGCTTCGCGCACGGCCTCCAGCGTGAAGTCGTGGGGGAAGCCGGTGAACCCCATGCGGAAGTGCCGCTGCGTCGGCTCCTCGGCCTGGCAGAGGGCAGGGGCGAGGGCGGCCAGGATGACGGCGAAGCACGAAACAGGCCAGCGATTGCTCAGGGACACAGGAGCTTCCTCTGTACGGATGCCGAAGAGATGGCCCGCTCAGCTTGCAGCCGAGGGCCCTGATTCTGCCGGGGAATACCCACTGGCTGGCGGCCGGGTTTCACGGACGGCCTGCCGCCAGCCGGCCCCGATCGGCTTTGGCCCCGCAGGCGGGTCTTTGGCCCAAGAGGTTCCGGCCGCAGCAACGGCCCGCCCTTCACCCGGTCGCCCGCCCTTGCAACTCGCCCCGCAGGTTCGCCTGCCACACCTTCCCGCCGTCAACTTCCAGTGCCGTGAACCAGCCCCCGCCCTGGCAGAAGGTGTCGATGCACTTGAGGAAGCCCAGGTCAAGAGTCTGGCCGCTTTTCTGCGGCGTGTGGCCGACAATGGCGACCGTGCCGGAGCGGTGCGGTGCCGGCGTGGGTGGCAGCGACGCCCACCGCAGCCCGCCCCACCGCGGCTCGTGGCCGCAGCAGAGGACCTGCAGCAGGAGCGCGCACGGCTGCACCAGGTCCGCCAGCAGGAGTTGGAGCGGGCGCGCTACGAGGCCGAGCGGGCGCGGCGACAGTACGACGCGGTCGAGCCGGAGAACCGGTTGGTGGCCCGGGAACTGGAAAGGCGCTGGGAGGAGGCGCTGAAGGAGCAGCGGCGCCTGGAGGAGGAGTACGCGCGCTTCTGCCGCAGCCAGCCCGCGGGGCTATCGGCGCTGGAGCGTGCGCAGATCCAGGCGCTGGCGCAGGACCTGCCGGCGTTGTGGCAGGCAGCGGGCACGACGGCGGCGGATCGGCAGCGCATCGTCCGACTGCTGGTCGAGGAGGTCGTCGTCGCGGTGCAAGGCGACAGGGAGCGGGTGGACGTGACCATCCGCTGGGCGGGTGGCGACAGCAGCCGTCATGAGGTGGTGCGGCCAGTGCGGCGTCACGAGCAGTTGGCCGATTACGGCCGCCTGTTAAGTCGGATCGATGAACTCCGCAAGAGCGCGGGCGCACAAAGGGGACAGCGTGAATAAGTCGTGTGAAATTGACGCCGTCCCTTTCCGAGTTTTCCCCCGCGGGGCCTCTCGTTTAGTTCCCGGGCCCCTCGGCCGTCTCCGACGACTCCCCTCTTTGCTCCTTGTCCAGCCTGTCCACGATCTTCAGGATTCGCGCCATATGCCCAGGCGGGACCATGCCCTTGTAATCGATGATATCCTCATGTGTGATTGGCCGAGCCCACGAACACATGGCGACCGCTTCCTTGTTGAGCTTTGTCTGCGGGTGGCCATCCGGACGCGAGGGGAGCTGTACGCAATCGTCGGGGACCGGTTTTCTGAACGTGCCCGTGATGGCGACACCGACGAACGGCTTAGCGGGTTTTATCTCGTCCGTCGCCGTGACGATGACGAAAGGGCGAACCTTGGGCTTCTCTCCCTGGGGGTCCGACGCTCGTACCACTACGATTCGGCCGCGCTGGGGTGTGGGCACGGCGAAACTCCGTCCTGTCCGCTAAAATAGGTCTTCATCCTCGTCGTACCAGCTTTGCGGCGGGGGGTTCCGAGCCGCATAGGCGAGTAGTCGTTCGTTCGAGAGCGGGTATTCCTCAACCGCGTGGGCGAGCGCAGCCTCGTCTGCGAACACAGCGGTCGCGCTGGTCCAGGTCGTTTTCAGGCCCGCTCCGTTCGCCTCGGTCACGCCCGCCACCGGGACCACGGTGATATGCACGAAGGACCCCACGCCGGAGAAACTGGTTTTGTTCATTGCTCCACCCCTCTTTGTGCTGGCGCGCCCACGAGAAGGTTCGCCGCCCCGACCGCTTGACCGTCGATCTTGACGCGGAACTTGTAGACCCCCGGCTCAGGGAAGACCGGATTCACCATGCCGAGGCACAGGGTGAGCCCCACGGTGCCTTCCGGACCTGGTTTCACGGTGGAAGGCAAGGGCTCCAGGGGGGACGGGCTTGCGAGCGGCTCAATTTGGCCATTCGGCTTTTCTTGATCGCTTTCCAACACGTGCTGCCCCTGGGCCTCTTCGGCCGTGAGCCGCACCCGAGCGACCAGGTACAAAAAAGACCACGTACACGGGAACCGTTCCGTGTCGATCCTGTTTAGCCCTCCCCCGTGGACCGTGAACAGCCCATCAGGTGTGAGGTCGGCGAACTTCGCAAGGAAGATGTTTTCCAACTCCATGCGACACCAGAGCGCGGGGGCGAAGCGGTTCACGCAGGGCGACGGCGATTATCGGATCGGTCGGGCAAGGGGTCAAGGGCCGCCCCGTCATTGTAGCAAGCCCAGGACGCGCGTGCTCACTCGTCGCCGAAGAAGCCCTCTTAGCTGCGTCGCTGCCTCGCCGAACGAGCCTCCCGCGCTGGGGCTTGCCACGGTCAACTGGCCGTGGTAAGCCGACAACACCGCCACGCGACGGGCTTGTCCAGCGGGGAGCGCCGGCCCGGCGACCGCGGGCTGGACAGGCCCCACTGCGGCGGGCACAATGGCAGGCCGGCGAGAACGGAGGGCGGTGATGATCTCGCGCCGCTGGCGACTTGTGCTGTGGGGACTGCTGGCCGCCGGGCTCGGCGCCGGCGTGCTCGCCGTCGTGGTCGTAGGGCTCTCGCTGACGGCGGAATCGCGGCGGACGGCGGAGTCGCCGGAGGCACGGCGGCTGCGATCTCGCCTGGAGGCGGCCGATGCCGGCTGGCACAACGTCGAGGTACGGACGCGCAGCGAGGACGGCGTGAAGGTCACGTTTGCGGCCGGCGACTACCGCCTGGGGGGCAAGCGCTACAGCTTCATGCTGCTAACCCGAGAGGGGAAGGGCGGGTTGACGGTGGAGGTGGAAGACGCGGAGGAGAGTCGGCTTGTGGCCCACTGGGCGCCGCCCAACCAGCCGTCGCAGCCGGTGCCTGACGCCAACTTCAGCGCGCACTGGGACGAGGCCAAGCGATTGATGCGCCAGTTGCTCGAGGCATTCCAATGACCTCGATTTATCGATTCGCGAAACGATAAATCGACGGCGGCCGCTCAACAACCGGAAATCGAATGGCGTGAGTATACGTCCTGCCCTGGCCCGTTCCGAGAGGCCGGGAATCGTTTCCCGGTCGCGTGAGAGCGAAGGACCGCAGCCGTGGAAACGACTCCCGACCCCTTTCTCAGCGAGCGCGCCTTTCACGACCTTCAGGCGCGGCAGCGGAGCGCGACCTTTGCCGAGCGGCCCGGTGCGCTGGCCGTCGATGAGTCCGCCTACCTCGATCACGAAACCTGGATTCGTCCGGCGCTGGCCCGGCTCGGCGAGGTGCGCGGCCTGCGCGTGCTCGACTACGGCTGCGGTCACGGCATGGCGGCGGTGGTGCTGGCGCGGCGCGGCGCCCGCGTCACCGCCTTCGACCTGTCCGCGGGCTACCTGAGCGAGGCCGGCCGCCGCGCCGCCGTCAACGGCGTCCGCCTCGACCTCGTTCAGGCCGACGGTCAGCGCCTCCCCTTCGCCGATGCCGTCTTCGATCGCGTCTGGGGCAACGCCGTGCTGCACCACCTCGACATCAACCTGGCCGGCCGCGAATTGTTCCGGGTGCTGCGGCCAGGCGGAGTGGCGGTCTTTTGCGAGCCGTGGGGCCTCAACCCACTGCTGAGTTGGGCGCGGCGGCGCCTGCCCTACCGCGGCAAGCAGCGGACGCGCGACGAGGAGCCGCTGCGGCTGCGGCAGGTGCGGACCCTGGAGCACATCTTTCCCGAGGTCGAGCTGCGCGGTTATCAACTCCTGTCGATGGTACGGCGCGTGCTGCGGCCCGGACGGCTGACGGCCGCCCTGGAGCGCTGCGATACGGTCCTGTTGCGGCGACTGCCGCGGCTGCAACGATTCTGCCGCTACGTCGTTCTCACCCTGCGCCGCTGACCCTATAATGATCGGGTTCTCGAGCGAGCCCCTCCAGGATGAACCCTCATGGACGCGGCACCTTCCCCGGCTCCGCCCCGGCCTCCGCCCGGGAGTCCCGCCTGGCCGCGCGCCGCACAACTCGCCGCCGCGCTGCTGCTCGGCGCGGCCCTCGCCCTCCTTGGCGTGCATGCTTGCGGCTATCTCCGCTGGGGAAGCCGGCCGACCGACCTGACACAGGGCCAGGCTCCCGCCCATCGGATCGACCTCAACCGGGCCGACCGCGCCGAGCTGCTTCAGCTCCCGGGCGTTGGCCCCAACCTCGCCGAGCGGATCGAGGAGTATCGGCGAGAACACGGCGGCTTCCGCAGCGTCGAGGACCTGAGGCACGTCAAGGGGATCGGCCCGGCGGCGCTGGCCCGCCTGCGGCCGTGGGTACACGTCGAGGATGCGGAAGATGATCCGGATCCCGAAACGGCCATGGCATCGGTCAAGCGGCCCGGGGCGCCGGGCGTGGCCAAGAAGACCCCGGCTACATCGGAGGTCATCGATCTCAACACGGCGACGGCCGCGGAGCTGCGCAAACTGCCGGGCATCGGGCCGAAGCTGTCCCAGGCGATCCTCGATGAACGGGACAAGGCGCCGTTCAAGTCGGTGGACGACCTGCGCCGCGTCCACGGCATCGGGGCGAAAACGCTGGACAAACTGCGGCCGTATATCACGGTGGGGGACGGGGCGCAGCGCCTGGCCGCGAGGGAGTGACGCAGATGGTCTGGCGCGGCGGGTTGCGCTAGAATGAGGGAGCGGTGTCTTGCCCTATCTCATCGAATACTGCGAGGAAGCGCGGCGGCACTTGCGTGGCTTGACGGCCGCTCAGCGGTCCCTTGTCGTGCAAAGCATTGACGAGCAACTGGTACACCAGCCGGCAGTGCCCGCGCGAAATCGCAAGGAAATGCTGGCGAACTGTTTGGCGCGGTGGGAGCTGCGCGTCCGGAACCTCCGGGTCTTCTACAACGTGTTCGAGGAGCCCGAGCCAGCGGTGGCAATTCGAGCGATTGGGATCAAGGTGGGCAACAAAGTCCTCATCGAGGGGGAAGAGGTGGAATTATGAAAAAGCTCACGTTGGCTGAGGCGCATGCCTTCCTGGCGGAACTGATGCAGGATCCGGAAGGAGACCCCGTGGTGCTTATGCGCGGCAAGAAGCCGATCGCCGTGATCTTTCCGGTTGGCGATGCGGACCTCGAGACGGTCTCTCTGAGCTTCAGTCCACAATTCAACGCTATCCTGCTCCGGTCTCAAAGGGGGAAAACCTACTCCAGCGAAGAGATTCGCCGCGAGTTCGGCCTGCCGCCGTTCGACCCGGAGAAGGCGAAGCCCAAGCCTCGCAGGAGCCCCAGTACACGTAAGACCAAGGCCAAGAACTGATGAGGGGCGAGAGAACCGCATGACGGCCAAGTTCGAGTTAGTCAGCAAGTTCCAGCCGGCGGGCGATCAGCCGCAGGCCATCGACAAGCTCGTCGCCGGGCTGCGCGAGGGCAAGCGCACCCAGACCCTGATGGGAGCCACGGGCACGGGCAAGACATTCACGATGGCCAACGCGATCGCCCAAATCGGCAAGCCCACGCTGGTCCTGTCGCACAACAAGACGCTGGCGGCGCAGCTCTACAAGGAGTTCCGCGGCTTCTTCCCGCGCAACGCCGTCCACTACTTCGTCAGCTACTACGACTACTACCAGCCCGAGGCCTACATCCCGCAGCGCGACATCTACATCGAGAAGGACGCCCTCATCAACGAGCACATCGACCGCCTGCGCCTGGCCGCCACCAGCGCCCTGGTCAGTCGCGAGGACGTCGTCATCGTCGCCAGCGTGTCGTGCATCTACGGCCTGGGCTCGCCCAGCGACTACAAGGCCATGATGGTCCGCGTCGTCAAGGGCGAGACGGTGGACCGCGACCAGCTCCTGCTGCGCCTCGTCGATATCCAGTATCAGCGCAACGACACCGCCTTCGAGCGCGGCAAGTTCCGCGTGCGCGGCGACGTCATCGAGGTCTGGCCGGCCTCGGAAGAGTACGCCTTCCGCATCGAGCTGTTCGGCGACGAGGTGGACGCCCTGGCCATCATCAACCCGACCAGCGGCGAGTCGCTGCGCGGCAACATGGACGACCTGTACGTCTACCCCGCCAAGCACTTCGTCACGCCGGAGGAGCGCATCCGCAGCGCCGTCGAGGGGATCGAGGGCGAGATGAACGAGCGCGTCGCCTGGTTCAAGGAGCAGGGCAAGCTGCTCGAAGCGGAGCGGCTGCGCGGCCGGACGCGCTACGACATGGAGATGCTGTCCGAGGTCGGTCACTGCCCCGGCATCGAGAACTACGCCCGCTGGTTCTCGGGGCGCAAGACCGGCGAGCCGCCGTACACCCTCATCGACTTCTTCCCCGAAGACTTCCTGATGGTGGTCGATGAGTCGCACGTCACCCTGCCGCAGGTGCGCGGCATGTTCGCGGGCGACCACAGCCGCAAGCTGACGCTGGTGGAGCACGGCTTCCGCCTGCCCAGCGCCCTCGACAACCGTCCTTTGCGATTCGACGAGTGGGAGAAACGCCTCAAGCAGGTCGTCTTCATGTCGGCGACGCCGGGGCCGTTCGAGCTGGAGGTCTGCGGCGGCGAGGTGGTCGAACAGGTGATCCGGCCGACCGGCCTGTGCGACCCCGTGCTGCACGTCCGCCCGGCCCGCGGGCAGGTGCCCGATCTGGTCGGCGAAATCAAGAAGCGCGCCGAGAAGAAGGAGCGCGTCCTGGTGACGACACTGACGAAACGGCTGGCGGAAGACCTGAGCAATTACTTCCGCGAGGCGGGGCTGCGCGGCAAGTGGCTGCACTCGGAGCTGAACGCCATCGAGCGCGTCCAGGTCCTGCGCGAGCTGCGCGAGGGGGCCTTCGACGTGCTGGTGGGCGTCAACCTGCTGCGCGAGGGGCTGGATCTGCCCGAGGTGTCGCTGGTGGCGATCCTCGACGCCGACAAGGAAGGCTTCCTGCGCAGCGAGACGTCGCTGATCCAGACCATCGGCCGGGCCGCCCGCAACGTCAACGCCGAAGTGATCCTCTACGCCGACAAGATGACGCGGTCGATGCAGCGGGCCATCGACGAGACGAAGCGGCGCCGCGAGTTGCAGACAGAGTACAACACGACCCACGGCATCACGCCGGAGACGGTCAAGACGGCGATCAGCAGCGGCATCGAGGAGGAGATCGCGGCGCACAAGTTCGTGCAGGAGGTGGCCGGGCAGGCGTCGGAGGATTACGTCACGGCGGAATACCTGGAAGAATTGCACGGCGAGATGCTGGCGGCGGCGGCAAACCTGGAGTTCGAGCGCGCCGCCGAGCTGCGCGACCGCATCGCCAAATTGAAGGGACAGCCGACCATGACGCCGCAGACGAAGAAGCCGCGCGGGCGACGGCGGCGGTGAGAGTCTGTTGCGAAAGCCGCTTGCGGCTTAGCGGATTCCAGGCTGCCGCTAAGCCGCAAGCGGCTTTCGCAACAGACTCTGAGTTTGGCGGCGCCCGCTTTCCCACCCTGCCCGAAGTTCCGTCCGATTGTCCTGTTAGTTCCGGATTGTCCCCTCGTCTCTTCTCAGGCGTTTCGATTTTCGTAGAAATTACCCGAGGTCCGATCCCGGTATCTGGCGGTCCGCCCTCGGGCCGCGACTTGAGACGAGGCAACGGGTATGGCACGCAGACCCTCGAAAACCCTGACGGAGCGTGAGTTGGAGATCATGCAAGTGCTCTGGTCCCTGGGGCCGGCGCGCCTCGGGGAGGTACAGGACGCCCTCAACCGGCAGTGTCGCGAGCCGGTCGCCCCTTCCACCGTGGCCACACAGCTGAACCTGTTGGTCCAGAAGGGGTACGTCACCCAGACCGGCCGGCCCGGGCGGTCGCTCTACGCGCCGACGTGCAGCCGGGAAGAGGCCACGCGGAACCTGGTGGACGACTTCCTCGCCCGGGTCGGACTGGGGCGGGCGTCCTCCTTCCTGATCCAGCTGCTGAAGGACGAGACGCTCACGTCGGAGGACCGGGCCGCGCTGCAACAGATCCTGCGCGAGAGCGAAGCGGCGACTCCCCGCCGGTCGCGCCCCCGCTCCGCCCCGCGGCCTTCTTCGGAGGAGCCGACCCCATGAGCATCCCGGAGAGCGTCCAGGCGGGCGGATCCTGGGCGGGCGTGGCCCTGGTCCACGTGTCGCTGGTCGCCCTGCTCGGCCTCGTGGCCTGGCTCGCGGCTCGGCGGGGCGGCCCCGCGCTGCGGGGAGCCGTCCTCGTGGCGGCCCTGGTCGGGCTGCTCGTGGTGCCGCTCCTGGCGGGGGTAGCGCCGGTCTGGCTGCCGCTGCCCGAGTGCGTTTGCCCGGCCGGCCCGGCGCCTGCCGACTCCGCCGACGGCGTTCCCGCGCCCCCTTCGCCCTCGGCAAGCGAGCCCGGCGTTTTCGCGATCCTGGTGCGCGAGGCTCCGGCCACGACGCCGCCCAACCCCGAAGACCCCTCCGGGCTGGCCGGCGAAACCACCCCGCCAGCCAGGGCCGAGGCGGTCATCTTCAACCTGTCCGGCTCGCCGGAAGACATCCTGCCGCCGGCACGGCCCGGCGAGGCTCCTTCCCCGTCCTGGTCCCCGACCGGGGTGCTGGCGATCCTGTGGCTGTTCGGGGCGATGGTCTTCCTTAGCCGAGCCCTGGTCCGCCTGGCACTTCTCTACCGCTGCGCCCGCCGCGCCCGCCCGGTCGGCGCGGAGGCATGGACCGACGGGACGGAGTCTCCGTCGGTGGCCCTGCGGGAGAGCCCGGCCGTTACCTCGCCGCTGACGCTCGGGCTGTTTCGGCCGATGATCTTGCTGCCGTCGGGCTGGCGCGGCTGGTCGATGGCGGAACGGGCCTTGATCCTGAGGCACGAGCTGGCCCACGTCCGGCGGCACGACTTCGTCGCCGGGCTGGCGGCCGAACTGGCGTCGTGCCTGTGCTGGTTCCACCCGCTGGTCCGGTGGTTGGCCGGCCGGCTGCGCCTCGAGCAGGAATACGCCGCCGACGCCTGGGTAGCCAGGGCGGCGGCCGACGCGACGGACTACATACGGTGTTTGGCGCGGCTGGCGCTGGAGCAGACCGGGGGGCGCGGCTCCCTGGCCCCCGCCTTCTGGCGCCGCCGCCCCGAAATCCTTCGGAGGATTGACATGTTGCGACGCAACCCCAAGGGACTTGCCCCCCGCCTCGGCAAACGGGCCGCCTGGACGGTCGCGCTGCTGGCGACGACGGCCTACCTGGCCGTCGCGGTGGTCGGGCCTCTCCACTCGGCCCCGGACGGCCAGAAAACCCCGGACGCGGGTGCGGACGTCAAGGCCAACGCGACCGCCGACCCGCACGGCGACTCGCTCCCCGCCGGCGCGCTGGCCCGGCTGGGAACGACCCGCTTGCGGCACGGGGGAGACGTGACCTTCGTCGCCTTCGGGCCGGGCGGCAAGACGCTGCTCACGGCCGGCCAGGATAACACCGTCCGCCTGTGGGACCTGGCCGACGGCAAAGAGCTGCGCCGCTTCACCCGGCCCACGCCGGCCGCCTCCAAGCTACCCGCGAAGGGGGACAAGTCCGCTACGGATAAGAAGGCCGAGGCCCAGGCCATCGTTCAGCTCATGGCCGGCGGACGCAACGACCGGGGCAGCTTCAGCGTCGCCGTGGCGCCGGACGGCAAGACCTTGGCCGCCGTCGGCGGCAACGTCGTCCAGCTGTGGGAGGTCGAAACGGGCAAGGAGCTGCGCCGGATCGAGGCGCCGGCCGGCGGGCTCGCCGGATTGCTCTTCTCCCCGGACGGCCGGACGCTGGCCGCCCGCGTCGCGGACGGCACCCTCGTCCTGTGGTCGGCCGAGACCGGCAAGGAAATCCGCCAGATCAAGCCCGCCCCGCGGCCGCAGCAAGACGGGATCGTGCTGATCCTGGGCGGCGACGACACCGACCCTCCCGGCATGGCCTTCACCCCGGACGGCAAGGCCCTGGCCGCCGCCGCGACCGACTACAAGAAGGACGAGGCGATCCACTCGGTCAAGCTGTGGGACGTCGCAACGGGCAAGGAAATCCGCCGGATCGACGTGCCGGGCGGCGCCAACGTGTCGGCCGTCGCCGTGGCCCCTAACGGAAAGGTCCTGGCCTACGGCGCCGAGAACGTCGTCCACCTGTGTGAGGCGGACACCGGCAAGGAAATCCGCCAGCTCAAGACCGGCGGCGCCCTCGCCCTGGTTTTCACCCCGGACGGGAAGGCGCTCGCCGTCCGCGGCAGGAACCAGCGGGTCCGCTTGTGGGAGACCGAAACCGGCAAGGAACTCTATCAACTGGGCGGCGGCGAGCCGGCGCAGCGCGGCGGCGGCCTGGTCTTGCCCGGCGGCTTCTCCGGGCCAGAGGCGCGGGCCGTGGCCATCTCCCCGGACGGCAAACAGGTCGCCTCGGCCGCGGGCAGCACCGTGCGCCTGTGGGAAACTGCCACGGGCAAGGAGCTGCCCCTGCTCGACGGCCATCGGCGCGCCCCCTCCGCCATCACCGTTTCGGCGGACGGCAAGTCGGTGGTCTCCTGGGGGCCCGACCGGGTGATCCGCCGCTGGGAGGCGGCGACCGGCAAGTCCCTGGGTGCGTTCCCCGCACCGCCGGGGACCACCCTCGCGGCCTTCTCGGCTGACAGCCGAAGCGTCGCCCTGGCGAACGCGGACGACACGGTCCGCCTGCACGAAACGGCCACGGGCAAGGAGCTGCACCGCCTGAAAGGGCACAAGGGGGGCGTCGCCGCCCTGGCCTTCGCGCCCGACGGCAAGGTACTGGCTTCGCGCGGCCGGGGCGACAACACCATCCGGCTCCACGACGTGGCGCGGGGTGCCGAGCTGCGGCCCATCACCGTGCAGCCGGCGAACAACGCGGGCGCCGACGGCAACGTCATCTTCATCGGCGGTCCGGCGCGAGCCCCGCGCGGCACCGGGCCCGGCCTGGCCTTCTCGCCGGACGGCAAGCTGGTGGTGGCCAACGGGGGCGGCTCCGACTCCCTGAGTAACGCGCTCCTCGTCTTCGACGCGACCACGGGCAAGGAGCTGCGCAAGATCGAGTCGTCCCGGAAAGTGGCCAGCTTCGCCTTTTCGCCGGACGGCCGGTCGCTGGCCACCGAGCACCCCGATCGGACGATCACCCTCTGGGAAGTCGCCAGCGGCAAGGAGTGGGGCCGGCTGGGCAAGCCGGCCGCCGAACGGCCCCAGGACAACGGCGGGATGATGGGCTTGCGGCTCGTCGTCGCCGGCGTTAACGGCGGTGACGTCAGCGACCCCGCCGGGCCGGTCGGCCTCTCCTTCTCGCCAGACGGCCGGGCCCTGGCCGCGCGCGGGTCCGACCTGTCGGTCCGCGTCTGGGACGTGGCGGCCGGTAAGGAAGTCGGCCGGCTCGACGGGCACGGCGGCCGCGTCGAGACCGTGGCCTTCGCCCCCGACGGCAAGTCGCTGGCCTCCGGCGCCGCCGACACCACTATCCTGCTGTGGGACGCGGGCGGCCCGATGAAGGGCCTGTCGAAGCCGGAGACGGTCGAGTTGCCGGCCGCGGCGGTCGAGGCCCTCTGGGGCGACCTGGCCGGCGAGGACGCCGCCAAGGCCCTCCGCGGCGTCCACAAGTTGGCCGCGGCCCCCCGACAGGCCGTGCCGTTCCTGGGCGAGCGGCTGAAGGCGGCGGCGCGCGTCGATCCCAAGAAGATCGACGGCTGGATCGCCGACCTGGACAGCGAGAAGTTTACCGAGCGCCAGGAAGCGGCCGCGAACCTGCTGAAGGTCGGCGAACAGGCCGTGCCCGCCCTCCGGAAGGTACTCGCCTCTTCGCCGCCGCTGGAAACCCGCAAGCGGGCGGAGGAACTGGTCGATCGGCTGACCGGCGGCACGCTGACCGCCGAGCAATTGCAGGTGGTCCGCGCGGTGGAGGCGCTGGAGCGGATCGGCAGTCCGGAGGCCCGGCGCGTGCTGCGGACGCTTGCCGCGGGGGCGCCCGGGGTGCTGCCGACGCGCGAGGCCCAGGCCGCACTCGACCGCCTGGCCGCCCCCAGGCCGTGATCACTGCGACCGGCGGTATTCGTTTACTGCCGTTCGGGTTGATTGCCTCCGGAGAATCCCACGGGCTTGCCCCGTGGATGGTTAGGGTCGCGGCTACCGTGGAGGGCCAAAAGAGAGTTTTTTTCTTCCCGCGCCGGGTAGCGGCGAGCGTGAGGCACCACGGGACAAGCCCGTGGCATCCCCTCGGAATCCCACGGGCTTGCCCCGTGGATGGTTAGGGTCGCGGCTACCGTGGTAGCGGCGAGCGTGAGGCACCACGGGACAAGCCCGTGGCATCCCCGCACCGGTCTGCGACCCGCCGCTAAACGACGAAACCCGACCTTCACAGGAGTTGATGCCATGAACAACCATCGGTGGCTGGCCCTGGGCGTGCTGTCCCTGGCGCTCGCACCGAGCCTGCGCGCGGCGGACAGGGACGTCGAGGCGCTGGCGGCGAAGATCGACGAACGGGTGGCGGCGGCCTGGGGCCAGGACGTCAAGCCGGCCCCCCTGGCCGGCGACGCCGAGTTCTTCCGCCGCGCCCACCTCGACCTGGCCGGCCGCATCCCCTCGGTCACCGAGGCCCGCGACTTCCTGGACGACGACCGGGCGGACAAGCGCCGCCTGTGGGTGGAGCGCATCCTGCGCGCCGACCCCGACGATCCGTCTTACCGGACCGCTTACGTCAATCACTTCAGCAACGTCTGGCGGGCCTGGCTGCTCGCCCGGACCGGCCAGCAGGGGCAGTTCCGGCAGCCGGCCCTGGAAACCTGGCTGCGGCAGCGCCTCAAGGCCAACGCCGGCTACGACCGGCTGGTGCGCGAGCTGCTCACCCAGCCGCTGGGCGGCAACCAGGATCCCGGCCGGGGGGAGGGGTCGGCGGCCGTCTTCTACCAGGCCAACGAGCTGAAGCCGGAGAACCTGGCCGGCAGCACGGCCCGGCTGTTCCTGGGGGTCACGATCGAGTGCGCCCAGTGCCACAACCACCCCTTCGACAAGTGGACGCGTACCCAGTTCTGGGAGTACGCCGCCTTCTTCACCGACGTGGCGCCCCAGGGCAAGCCGGGCCCGCGCGGCGAGATCAAGGCGCCCAACCAGGACAAGACGATCCGGGCCCGTTTCCTCGACGGTAAGGAGCCGCAGTGGAAGGACGGCAGCGGCACCCGGCCGACCCTGGCCGAATGGATGACGGCTCCCGACAACCCGTACTTCGCCCGGGCCGCCGTCAATCGGCTCTGGGCCTACTTCCTCGGCACCGGCCTCGCCGACCCGGCCGACAGGCCCGGCGACGAACGACCGGCGGCCCACGACGCGCTGCTCAACGAGTTGGCCGGCGGGTTCGCGGACCACAAGTACGACGTGAAGTTCCTGATCCGCGCCATCACCGCCAGCCAGGCCTACCAGCGCAGCAGCGCCGTCTCGCACCCCAGTCACAAGGACCCGCGGCTGTTCGCGCGGATGCCGCTGCGCGGGCTGTCCCCCGAGCAGCTGTTCGACAGCCTGGCCGAGGCGACCGAATACCAGGACGCCACGCCGGGGAATGCCCAGTCCGCGCGGGGTCAGTTCCTCGCCCGGTTCCCCGCCCAGGAGCACAAGACCGACTACCAGACGTCGATCTTGCAGGCGCTGTACCTGATGAACAACGAGTTCATCGCCGACCGGAGCAGTCTGGAGAAGAACCGAACGCTGGCGACCCTGGCCGAGCAGCGCACCAGCACGGCCCGCAAGGTCGAGTCGCTCTACCTGGTGGTGCTGTCGCGCAAGCCGCGCCCCGAGGAGAGCGAGCGCTTCGTCAAGTACGTCGAGAAGGGCGATCCGAAGAAGGCGCTGGCCGACGTGTTCTGGGTGCTGCTCAACAGTCCCGAGTTCATCCTGAATCATTAACCGTTTAGCGGCGGCCATCGGGGCGGCGCTCGTAGTGACCCGATTTATCGGGTCCGGGCCGCCGGGCGACCGCATAAATGCGGTCACTACGAGCGCCGCCCCGACGGCGGCCGCTAAACAAAGGGGGAATCCTTCATGACCCGCACTCCGTCCCTGTCCCGCCGCGACTGGATCCGTCTGACCACGGCCGGCATCGTCGGCGCGTCGATGTCCGGCTGGCTCGAGGCGCTGGCCCAGGATGCCGCAAAAAATCCGGCGCGCAAGCGCTCGTGCATCCTTCTCTGGATGAGCGGCGGCCCCAGTCAGCTGGACACGTTCGACCTCAAGCCCGCTCACGCCAACGGCGGCCCCTTCAAGCCGATTGCCACCAGCGTCCCGGGCATCAAGATCAGCGAGCACCTGCCGCAGATCGCCAAGTTCGCGGACCGCATGGCGATCGTCCGCAGTATGACCAGCAAGGAAGGCGACCACGGCCGGGCCACCTTCCTGCTCCGCACCGGCTACGTCCCGCAAGGGCCGATCGAGTACCCATCGCTCGGGGCGCTGGTGTCGAAGGAGCTGGGCGAGGACCAGTCGGAGCTGCCGAACTTCGTGAGCGTGGCGCCGTTCCGCATCCTCAACGAGGGCGCCTTCGGGTCGGGGTTCCTGGGCCCGCGCCACGCCCCGCTGGTCGTGGGCGAGACGGGCGGCCAGGGGCAGAACAACGTCGATCGCGCCCTGCGGGTGCAGGACCTGACTCCGCCCGCCGAGATCGACAGGGACCGAAGCGGCGCCCGCATTGAGCTGCTGAAGCAAGTGCAGCGCGACTTCATGGACGACCACCCCGACCTGCCCGGGTTGAGTCATCAGCACGCCTACGACCGGGCGGTGCGGCTGATGCGGACGGAGGCGGCGAAGGCGTTCGACCTGGACCAGGAGAAGGCGACTGTGCGCGACGCCTACGGCCGCAACCTCTTCGGCCAGGGTTGCCTGCTGGCGCGGCGCCTGGTGGAGCGACAGGTGCCGTTCGTCGAGGTGACGCTGAACGGCTGGGACACGCACGGCCAGAACGCCGCCACCGTCCGCAGCCTGAGCCAGACGGTGGACGCGGCCTGGGCGGGACTGATGCGCGACCTGAAGGAGCGCGGCCTGCTCGACACGACGCTG
>DATFNV010000484.1:0-4140 GCA_035266225.1 Gemmataceae bacterium | reverse complement strand
CGCTTGCCGTAGGCGATCTTGTGGACGACATCGGGCCGGCCCAGGGTGACGGCGTAGAAGAAGCGCAGGCCGGCGGTGACCTGGTTGAGTTGGCTGAAGGAGACGCGCTGGTCGATGAGGTGGACCTGGAATTGGCGGATCTGCTCCGGGGAGAGTTGGTCGGGGGGGAGGCGGAAGTGTCGGGCGATCTTGGCAACGGCGGCGACAGAGGCCTCGATGGTGCGCGGGGAGTAGTTGCGGAGTCGTAGGTCATCAAGAAGTCGCTGGCGCAAGGGGGTCATGGCAAGACCTCTCGGTTCGGTGCGGGGTTGGGGTTGAGTCGGAGGGGCGTGTGAGAAGCATGACCCAGGAGAGGGCAGGGCGCAAGTCAGCAAAACCGGCAGGAGCCGCAGAAGCGGCGCAAACGGCCGCAAGAAGATGGGAATTGCAAGCGAAGGAGCGTGTAGAAAACGAGGGCTTCTAGACCACCGCGGAGCGGTTTAGTTCAACGAGATCTTCCGCCACAACACGCCACGGCGAAGGATGCGCTCGGCGTGATTGTTCGTCGGCTCGACTCCCTCCGTGATGACGAAACGCCACAGGGCCGGCTCCAATTCCACCAAGTTGCTGCAAAAGTTAGCCACCTTGCTATCGGCGCACGCCCGCCCAGCGTCGAGCACCTGCCGCAGGTGTCGCGCGAGCGGATCGAGTCGCTTTTGCAGTTGGGCGCGCGACAGCCCTCCGTCGCGGAACAGGTGCCACGCCTTGAAGACCCTGCGGACGACCCGCCAGCCTTCTGCGCCCACGAACGCACCCGGACCGCCGCGATCCAAGCACTTTTGGAAGTCGCGCTTGAGATGGGCCCAGCAGATCTGCCGCAGCAGCACCGGCCAGCAGCCGTACACGCTCCAGCGGTCGGAGCAGAGGATGCCCTGGATGGTGTCGCTCAGCAGGGTGGCCAGGCCCCGCAGGCTGCGCGTGCCATGAATGACGAAGGCCGCAACGGTAGTGGTGGCAGCCACCCACAACCAACGCTTTTTGCCACCTTCTTTCCAACTGGTCTCATCCACGTTCTTGACGGCAGCTTCCTTGACGGCCGTCAGTGCCTCGGCGTGGGCCGGGGCCAAGGCCGTGCTCACCTCCCGCTCCAAGGCGGAGATGGTGCCCAGGGCAATGGGGACGGCGAAGACATCTTCACTGACCTCCTCGGCGGCGCGTTTGGGCAGATGGTGACGGCCGCTGAGATAAGCGCGGGTGGCCGTGAGCCGTGGGCCACAGCCGTGAGCGCGGAGGTCCGCCGGGATGGCGGCCTGGGTGACTTCGCCACAGCAGGGACAGGTCCGGGCGTGCCCTTGCTATTCGGTGATCTCGGCTTGGATGGGCGGGAGTTCGGCGACCTGGAACCGCGTCGGGGCCGGGTCGTGGGGGCCGGGTTCGGCCGGCAACGCCGCCTGACACTTGCGGCAGTGGGTCGGGATGAAGGGGATGAATTCCTTGACCCGCTCCGGCGGCAACAGCTGTTTCAAGTGCGGGGGATGTCCGGGCTGGCCCCGGGGCTTGGGCCCGGTGGGCTTTTTCACCAGGGGCTTGGGCGCATCCAGGGGGTTGGCCGACGGCGGCACGGACGAATTCGAGGAGTTGATCCCCAGCCGCGCCGTCAGGTCACGGGCGAGGGCTTCCAGCTCGGCAACACGCCGTTCCAACTCGGCAATGCGAGCGTCTCGCTCACGACAACCAGGGCAAGCCGGAACATCCATGTTGGATAGACTAGCAGCAAACATGGCGCGGGGGTTTTTCCGCAACGAGTGGCGTGCGACACAAGCCCGACGCGCCAGCGAGGGTTCGACGTCACTCCCTCGCTGGCGCGTCGGGCTTGTGTCGCACCGCCAAGTTCACACGAAACCCCCGCGCAACGTTTGCTGCTAGCTTCACGACGGAAAAACGCCTCATCCGCCACGACGGTTCGCTCCTCTGGGCTTACCTGACCGTCTCGCTCCAGCGGGACGCGGGCAATCCCGCCTACTGCATCGTAATTGTCCAGAACATCTCCGAGCGCAAGCGGCTGGAGGAGGAGCTGCGCCAGGCCAAGGAGGCGGCGGCGGCGGCCAACCGGGCCAAGGACGAATTCCTGGCCAACGTCAGCCACGACATCCGCACCCCCATGAACGCCATCCTCGGCATGACCGATCTGGTTCTCGACATGCCGCTGACTGAGGACCAGCGGCGGTGTCTGAAGACGGTCAAATCGGGGGCCGACAGCCTGCTCGGCATGATCAACGACCTGCTCGACTTGACAAAGCCCCGCCAATCCTGGAACAACTCGAAACGATCGGCCCGAAACTCCTCCAACAGGTGGACGGCATCTCCATCGAAACCCTGCGCCACCAGGCAGAGGGTGCCGACGAACACGACCGGACAGTCGGTCGCTGAGACAACGGGTTCCCGCCGCTCCGTTGTCCGGCCCCGATCCAGAAGCTGGCCCGGGCGTCCCCCACCCCGGTCGAGATCGCCACGCGCCGGCACGGGGGCCCGTATCTCGGCCGTGTCCTTCATCCGGAGGCGGAGCAGACCAACTTCTGCAGCGCGTGGCAGTCCGGCGAAACAAGCCCGCGATTGCCCCCCGCCGACATGACCACCTCGCCGACGTACAGGTTCCCCCGCGAATCGAGGCACAGGTCATGCGGGGCGAAGAAGTCCCCCGGCGCACACGGATCGCCTGTGCCGCCCCACCGGGCCAGGAGCCGACCGGCCCGGTCGAAGACGCTGACCCGGGCCGCCGGCGCGCCGGCCGACGGGGGCGACTGCCAGGGGAACAGCCCGGCGCGCCAGCCGACCTCGGCGACGAAGACGCGGTCGTGCCGGTCGATGCACACCTGCATCGGCCGGGCCACGTCGGTCCATTCGGCCAGCCATTCGCCCTTCGGGGTGAAGAGCTGGATGCGGCTGTTCTCCCGGTCGGCGACGTAGACCAGGCCCTCGCGGTCGATGGCGATGCCGTGCGGCAGGTTGAACTGTCCCGGGCCGCCGCCCGGCTCGCCCCAGGAAAAGAGGAGGCGGCCGTCGGCCGCGAACTTGTGGACGCGGGCGTTGCCGTAGCCGTCCGTGACGTACAGCGCCCCGTCCGCGGCCAGGGCCACGTTCGTCGGACGGTTGAACGGAGGGCCGCCGCGGCGGATCGTCCGGTAGTCGATGCCGACGAGGCCGGTGTCCGCGGCGAGGCCGCTGGTGCCCAGCGTCAGCAGCAGCCGGCCGTCCGGCGTGAACTTGCGGACGGTGTGGTCGAGGTCGTCGGTGCAATAGACGGCGTCATCCGGCCCAATGGTGATACCATGAGCCCTCTGGAACACCCCCTCGCCCCAGGACGCCAGGAACCGCCCGTCCCGGTCGAAGACGATCACGGGATGTTCGCCGCGGTTGAAGACGTGGACCCGGTCGCGCGAGTCGGTCGCCACGCCGGCCACTTCCACGAAACTCCAACCGGCCGGCAGCGTCTCCCAGCGGGCCAGCGCCTCGTAACGCAGTTCTCCAGTCCCGACCGTCGCGCTTTCCCGAGTTGGCGGCATGAGGCTCCCTTTCTTTAGAAGACGTATCGCTCAAGACGCATTCAGGGCGTGGACCAGGGCGCGCATGCAGCCGTGCGAGAAGGTGCGGCCACGGTGCCCCCACTTCGTGTCGCCTTCCATGCCGGGGGTGTGGTCGGAGACGAACGGCCCCGAGTAGCCGGCGTCGCGGTACGCCTTCATGGCCTGGAGCATGTCGAGGTCGCCCTCGTCGAGGAACACCTCGGTGTACTTCGGCACGGCGCCGCGCACGGCCCGGAAATGGACGAGGAAGATCTTGCCCTCCTTGCCGAAGTGGCGGATCTCTTCGAGCACGTTGACGCCCATCTCGGCGATGGTCCCCTGGCAGAAGGTGATGCCGCTGGACTTGCTCGGCACCTCCTTGAGGAAGCGGCGCAGGCCGTCGGGGTGGTGGAAGATGCGGGCCACGCCGCGCATGACCGGCACCGGCGGGTCGTTGGGGTGCATGGTCAGGCGGACGTTGGCCTTCTCGGCGGCGGCCACGATCGGCTTAGCGAAGTGCAGGAAGCGCGCCCACATCTCCTTCTCGTCCACCGCGCCGATCTCCGCGAAGGGCGGCGAGTCCTTGACCCGGTTGTAG
>DATFNV010000483.1:0-7974 GCA_035266225.1 Gemmataceae bacterium | reverse complement strand
TCCGGATGCCAGCGCTTCAATCGCCCCGGGAATCGCCATCCCCATCACTTCCCGGCCTGTCTCCCCCGTCGGGCCGCTCTCCGGTGGCACAGCGACACGGGCCGGGGACCCGAAACCGCACATCCGTGTGCGGGGTTTGGTATAACCTTTCCTGGATCGCCCCATCCAGGCGCGGAGGTGGACCGATGAGAATTGCCGTTTTTCTTGCGCTGGGGTCATCCCTCATGCTGTTGCCGCCGGCACGCGCGGGGGACGGTGATGCCCTGAAGGTGACGCGGGACTTCTTGCGCCCCGGCACGATCAACCCGATGCAGTACGGCCAGTTCATCGAGTACCTGTGCAATCTTGTACCCGGCATGTGGGCCGAAAAGCTGTACGACGGCAGCTTCGAGGGACTGACGCCCTACAAGTTCGCCTACCTGCGCGAGACCGACTTCCGCGAAAAGCCGTGGTATCCCAGCGGGGCGACCAACCGCGCCGAGTTCGCGCGCGACCGGAATGAGCCGGTCAGCGGGGCCGTCTGTCAGAAGATCGCCGTGGCCGACGGCGCCCCCTGTACGGTGGGGATTTCGCAGGACGGCATCGCGGTCGAGCGCGGCAAGCCGTACACGTTCCGCTGCTACCTGCGGCAGCAAGGCGTCAAGGGGCCGGTGCGGGTGCGCCTGCACCGCGAGGGCCAACTGCTGGCCTCGGCCGACTTTTCTCCCGGCGGCGCCTGGAAGAAGTACGACGCCCGGCTGACCCCCGCCGAGACCGAGACGAAAGCGACCCTGGAAATATCCTTCCGCGGGCCGGGGATGCTGTGGCTGGACAACGCCTCGCTGATGCCGGAAGCCGTCGGCGGTTGGCGGCCGGACGTGGTCGCGGCGGTCAAGGCCCTGAAGCCGGGCGTCATCCGCTTCGGCGGCAGCGCCCTCGACGAGCCGGGCTTCGGCGAGTTCGACTGGAAAGACACCATCGGCGACCCGGACAAGCGCAAACCGTTCCGCGCCTGGGGCGGCCTCCAGCCGACGGGGCCGGGGCTGGAGGAGATCGTGCAGTTCTGCCGCCACGTCGCCGCCGAGCCGCTGCTGTGCGTCCGCGTCATGGGGAGGACGCCGAAGGACGCCGCCGAGCAGGTGCAGTACTTCAACGGCGCCGCCGACACGCCGATGGGCAAGCTCCGCGCCCACAACGGCCACGCCGACCCCTACCGGGTGAAGTACTGGCAGGTGGGCAACGAGCGCTCCGGCCGGGACTACGAGGCCCGGCTCGCGGATTTCTGCAAGGCGATGAAGGAGGCCGACCCGTCGATCGTCTTGCTGTCGAGCTACCCCACCGCGGGGGTGCTGCGGCGGGCCGGCGACCTGATCGATTACGTCTGCCCTCACCACTACGATTGCGCCGACCTGGCGGGGACGGAGAAGGACCTGGACGCCGTCCGCGCCCTGTGTACGACGCTGGCGCCGAAGCGGTCGGTGAAGATCGCGGTCACGGAGTGGAACACGACCGCCGGCGACTGGGGGCCGCGCCGCGCCCGCCTGTGGACGTTGGAGAACGCCCTCGCCTGTTCGCGCTACCACAACTTGCTGCACGCCCATTGTGACGTGGTGGAGATCGCCAACCGCTCCAACCTGACGAACAGCTTCTGTTCGGGGATCATCCAGACCGACAACCACCGCCTTTACAAGACGCCGACGTACTACGCCCAGCAGCTCTACGCGACCCTCGCCGGCAACCGGCCGCTGCGGATCGAGTCGCCGGCGCCGGCGCGCCAGAAGTTGGACGTGAGCGCGACCCTCTCGGCCGACGGCACGACGGTCACGCTGTTCGCCGTCAACTCCGGGTTGAGCGACGTGACCCGGTCGCTGGACCTGACAGCCTTCGGCGACGCGGCACAGGACGTGGAGGTGTGGACGCTGGCGGACGGCAAGAAGGCGGGGGAGCCGGACGTGACCAACAGCTTCGGTGATCCGGAGCGGGTCGCGCCCGTGGCTTCGCGGGTGAAGGCGGCGTCGGGGCGCTTCGACCATCGCTTCCCCGCCCTGACGCTGACCGTGCTGCGCTGGAAGGTGGGCAAGTGAGGGTGAGTTGCCCCTCACGGGGCGCCGGGCAGCTCCACCGCCTGGAAGAGCCCCTCCGCCGTCCAGTCGCGGAACCACTTCCCCAGTGCCGCAGCGAAGCGCTCGCCGTCGTCGCCGGCCACGTCGGCCGCCAGGCTGATCGCCTCGCCCACCGGCCGGCCGGCAAGCAGTGCCTCCAGGAGGACGAACTGTGGCCGCGACAATTCGTAGCGGCGGATGACGTAGTTGCGGCGCGTGACGGCCAGCAGCGACTCGGCCGCGGCGGGGAAATCAGCCTCCTTCTTGCGGCGAACGGCGGTGAGGTAGCGGTGGACGGGGTAGCGGAAGGACAGCACCCGCAGGCACGGCACCGGCACCAGGCGGGCCTCGGGCCAGCGCTCGGGGGAGATCGCGCTGAGCTGCTCGGGGTCGAGGAGCGGCCGACCCTCCACGCCCGGCCCGTCGAAGACCTCGTTATACGCACATTCCAGCGTCGCCAGGTCGATAATGAAGTCCGGCCAGCCGCCCTCGTCCGGCGGCCGCGACTCGCGGAGGTATCGCGGGAAGTTGGCCCCGAGGTCGTTGAGGGTGTAACTGCGCGACGGGTACTTCTGGAGGTAGTCGAGGGCGAAGGCGCCAAAGGCCTCCTCGCCGAGGGCGTGGCACAGCACCGGGTACGACTCGCGGAGGCAGTCGAGCAGCCGGGCGTAGTAGGCGCGGTTGTAGATGGCCAGGCGCTCCAGGGCGCTGAGGGTCGATGAGCGGGTGACGAGGCCCTCGACCTGCTCAGGCGGCACGTCGATGGCCTGCCGCGCCGCCGCCGAGGCGACCCCTTCCGCGGCGCCGGCCGGGTGCATCAGCACAGCCTGCATCCAGCGCTGAATCTGCTCGAGGTCGTGCATCGCGGGCTCGCGCTCGTGGGAGTGGTCGGTCGCTGTCTCCGGCGCTCGGTATTCTATCGCGCCGCGCCGTCCGTAAAATCATGTTGAGCCGCGACCCGGATGGGAGCGCAGCCGACCACCGGAGTACCCCATGAAAGTCGTCGAACTGCAAACCTTCACGCTCGATTCGCTCGCCGTCGCCGAGCGACCCCAGCCGAGCCCCGGCCCGGGCCAGGTGCTGATCCGGGTGCGCGCCTGCTCGCTGAACTACCGCGACCTGCTGGTCCTCAAGGGGCTGTACAACAAGAAGCTGCCGCTGCCGCTGGTGCCGCTGTCCGACGGGGCCGGCGAGGTGGCGGCGGTCGGCGACGGCGTGACGCGCGTGCGGGTCGGCGATCGGGTGGCCGGCTGCTTCATGCCGGCCTGGATCGACGGCGAGCCGACCGAGGCCAAGGCGAAATCGGCACTGGGCGGCGGCGGCACCGGAATATTGGCCGAATACGTCGTGCTGCCGGCCGAAGGAGTCGTGTCCTACCCCGACCACCTGAGCGCGGAGGAGGCGGCGACGCTGCCCTGCGCCGCCGTCACCGCCTGGCACGCCCTGGTCGCCGAGGGGGGCGTCAAGGCCGGCGACGTGGTGCTGACGCAGGGGACCGGCGGCGTGTCGCTCTTCGCCCTGCAATTCGCCAGGCTGCTGGGGGCGCGCGTCCTCGCCACGTCGAGCAGCGACGCCAAGCTGGCGCGCGCCGTGCAGCTGGGCGCCTCCGACGGCATCAACTACAAGACGACCCCGGAATGGGGCGGTCGGGCGCGCGAGCTGACCGGCGCGGGCGTGGACCACGTCGTCGAGGTGGGCGGCGCCGGGACGATGCCGGAGTCGATGCGGGCGGTGCGCATGGGGGGGCGCATCAGCCTCATCGGCGTGCTGTCGGGGGCGGGCCAGTTCAACCCGACGCCGGTGCTGATGAAGAACCTGCGCGTGCAGGGCATCTTCGTCGGCAGCCGCGAGATGTTCGAGGCGATGAACCGGGCCATCGCCCTGCACAAGCTGCGGCCGGTCGTCGATCGCGTCTTCCCCATGAGCGACATCCGCGCGGCGCTGCACCACCTGGAAAGCGGGGCGCATTTCGGGAAGGTGGTGATTCGCGTCTGAAGCCGCTTGCGGCTTAGCGTTCGCTAAGCCGCAAGCGGCGTGGCCATCCCATCCTCGCGCGAGTAGAATTCCCGCTGAGGTATCGCTAGGGGTGTCCGCCGTGCGCGGCGGGCTGAGACCAGACCCTCGGGACCTGATCCGGTTCATACCGGTGTGGGAAAGCGAACCGTTGGCCTTTCTCACCCGGCCGCCCCCACTCTCCCCTGGCCGGAGGCTCTCCCCGTGGACCTGTTCCCCTTCATCGGTTGGGTCGTGGCCGTCGTGTGCCTGGTGACGTTGGCCTTTCCGCTCAACGTCCCGCTCATGGCCCTGGCCTACAAGGTGCGCCACGGCAGCGAGCCGCTCGAGGTGGAGGGGTCCGAGTTGTGGACGCGCTCCGCCCTTGCCTCGGCCGGCCCGGCCGGGTTGAGCTTGGTCCTGCTCCTCCTGGCCTACGCCCTCGTCCAGGGGGCCGAGCTGCCGCGGGGGATCACGCTGGTGGTCCTGCTGCTGGCCTACCTGCCGGCCGCCGTCGCCTACGTCACCTGGTGCTGGGGCTACGACGAGTTCGTGGACGGCCTGAGCGTGTTCCTCATCTACGTGCTGCTGCCGGGCCTGCCGCTGCTGCTCATCGGCTGGCTGGCCGGCCTCTCGAAAACCCTCGCCGAAAAAGCGCCCTGGCTGCTGACTCCTCCTTCCTCCTGAGAAGAGCCGTTCGACATGACCCAGATCGAAGCCGCCCGCAAGGGCCTCATCACCGACGCGATGAACTACGTGGCCCGGCGCGAGGACCTCGACCCGGAGCTGATCCGCGCCGAGGTGGCCCGCGGCCGCATGGTCATCCCGGCCAACACCGTCCACCTGGGCAAGCGCCTCGAGCCGATGGGGATCGGCGTCGCTGGCCTGTGCAAGATCAACGCGAACATCGGCAACTCCGCCGTCACCGGCACCATCGACGACGAGCTGGAGAAGCTGCACACCGCGGTCCACCTTGGCGCCGACACCGTCATGGACCTCTCGACCGGCGGCAACATCGACGCCATCCGCCAGGCCATCCTCGACGTCTCGCCGGTGCCCATCGGCACGGTGCCGATCTACCAGGTGATCCAGAACGTCAAGGACGTGGCCGACATCACGCCGCGCCTGATGCTCGACATGGTGGAGCACCAGGCCCAGCAGGGCGTCGATTACATGACGATCCACGCCGGCGTCTTGCAGGAATACTTGCCGCTGACGGCGCAGCGCATCACCGGCATCGTCAGCCGTGGCGGCTCGCTGATGGGCGGCTGGATGCTGGCGCACAAGAAGCAGAACCCGTGGTACACGCACTTCGATGAACTGTGCGAGATCCTGCGCGCCTACGACGTCACCTATAGCCTCGGCGACGGCCTGCGCCCCGGCTGCCTGGCCGACGCCAATGACGCGGCGCAATTCGCCGAGCTGAAAACTCTGGGTGAGCTGACGCTGAAGGCGTGGGAACACAACTGCCAGGTGATGATCGAGGGGCCGGGCCACATCCCGATGCACCTGGTGAAGATGAACGTGGAGAAGGAGCGCGAATTGTGCCATGACGCGCCCTTCTACGTGCTGGGGCCGCTGGTGACGGACATCGCGCCGGGCTACGACCACATCACCTCGGCCATCGGCGCGGCGCTGGCCGGCGAGGCGGGGGCGGCGATGCTCTGCTACGTCACGCCGAAGGAGCACCTCGGCCTGCCGAACAAGGACGACGTGCGCCAGGGCGTGATCGCCTACAAGATCGCCGCCCACGCCGCCGACATCGCCCGCGGCCGCAAGAACGTCCGCAACCGCGACGACGAGTTGTCGAAGGCGCGGTTCGAGTTCGACTGGAACCGGCAGTTCGAGCTGTCGCTGGACCCCGACACGGCGCGAGCGATGCACGACGAGACGCTGCCGCAGGAGGTGTTCAAGTCGGCGAAGTTCTGCTCGATGTGCGGGCCGAAGTTCTGCTCGATGCGCATCACGCAGGACATCCGCAAGATGGCACAAGAGCAGCCGGCGGAGGCGTTGCCGGTAGTGTCGTGAGGAGCGGAGGCGAGTACGATGACGCCCGATTCTCCCCAGCCCGCGAGCGAATCATCGCCCAGGCCGCCCGGGAAGGTCCGCACCTGGTGGCACCCCCTGCTGGCCGGCCTGCTCCGCTGGCAGCTCGGCTCGGCCTACCAGGTGTCGGAGGAGGTCAATGTCGGCACCAAACCGCTGCAAATCGACATCCTGCTCTTGCGCCGCGAGGGCGGGGAACTGCCCGAATCGGTCCGGCGGCTCCTGGCGGGGATCGCCGAACATCTGAATGAGTACACGCTGCTGGAGCTGAAGGGACCGACCGACACCCTGCGCGCCGGGGACTTCCGGACGCTCCTGGCTTACGCCCACCTCTACTGTGCCCAGACGGTGCCGCTGCTGGAGCCGGGGCGACTGAACCTGTTGGTCCTAGCCCCGCGCTTGACGAAGCCCTACCGGGACGAGTTGGAGGCGTGCGGCGTGACGGCGCAGCTGGAAGCACCGGGAGCCTGGCGGCTCCAGGGCCCCGTTATGTACGCGGTGTGGCTGCTGGAGACGCAGACCTTGGCCGGGGGCGAACACCCCTTGCTGACTGTGTTCAGCCCTGCGATGCTGAAGGAGCGGCCGCGCGTGGTGACGGAGTTAAACGCTTGTGGGTATCAGGAACTGGTGGTCTACATGGTGCAGCAGATCCAGCAGTTCCACGCCGCCGGGGAGAAATTCGCCATGCAGCACATGGGTATGAAAGAGATGGAGCAGATCAGGCGTGACCTGTGGCGTGAGATCGCCAAGGAAATGGCCCCTCGGGAACTCCTTGAAGAGCTTCGGGAAACCCTGTCGCCCGAGCAGCTGGCCGCCGCGCTGTCGCCCGAGCAGCGCGAGCGACTGCGGGCGCTCCTGCAACAACCGCCACAGCAATGAGGCCCCTTGCCAGGGGTCGAGACTACCGGATGGCTTGACGGCGACTCGAACCGGCAATTCGACTTGTCGCTGGACCCGGACACGGCGCGGGCGATGCACGACGAGACGCTGCCGCAGGAGGTGTTCAAGTCGGCGAAGTTCTGCTCGATGTGCAGGCCGAAGTTCTGCTCCCTGCGCATCACCCAGGACATCCGCAAGATGGCGGAAACACAACCGGGAGAGGCGCCGCCGGTGTCGCGGTGAAGTCAACGCTTCCCAACACCAGCCCGACGGGCAGGCGCGGGCTATCCCTCGCTGGTGGGACGGCTTGGCCAGGAGGTCAACCGATGCCGGAGCATTTCGCCTTCTACTCGCAGACCTACGACGCCCTCCCCGACGACCAGATGCGCCGGCTCGCCGGCGGCGCCGAGGTTTCGTCCCGGCAAAATGCCGAGGGTGGTCGGTCGTTCGTCTACCAATGGCCGGACCTGACCGTCACCTGCAACGAGATGGCGCAGCCTCTCGTACCGGGCCACCTCGACGGGTTTCGTGGCTACGTCACGCATATCTACGGCGGCAAGCCCGACGCACGCGGCGACCAGATCCTCGACCGCATCAGCTACACGCGCCTGGTCGTCGGCGTGGAGATCGAGCCAAAGCGCGATGACAAGGGCCGTGCCGAGCGACTGCTCGGCACGATGGCGTACGGACTCGATGCGCTGATGTTCTACGGCAGCGCCCTCTACGACAAGGACTCCAATCTCATCCTCGCGCCGGACGGCAGCTTCGACGAAAACGCCGACGTCCTTGGCCCCGTCGCGGAGGTCATCAAGGGCCGCGTTCAAGTCCGCTTGCCGGGGGTGCAATCCCATTCCGTGGTCACGCAGCTGTGCGCTCAGCTGCATGGCTGGATTGACTTTGTGGCGTTGGCGGAGTGATCGGCACATGCGCATTCAACTCGCCGGGCATGTCGGGGGAACGCCACTGCCAGTCCTTG
>DATFNV010000482.1:0-25696 GCA_035266225.1 Gemmataceae bacterium | reverse complement strand
GAGTTGCTTGACCAGGATCGGCGTGCCCTGCGGGTCACGCCCGACCACGACCTTCTCGATGTCCGGGATGCTCCTGGCATAGCCGCGCCCCCGGACCATGTACTCGGCACCGCTGAATTCGACGACGCGACCGCCGACATCGTTATTGCCGTCGCGGATGGCCTGGACCACGGTCGGCAGGGGGACGTTGTAGGCGTTGAGGGCGTTGGGATTGATGTTCACCTGGTACTGCTTCTGGAAGCCGCCCACCGAGGCCACTTCCGCCACGCCCGGCACGGACTGGAGTTGGTAGCGCAGGTTCCAGTCCTGGAAGGTGCGAAGCTGGGCCAGGTCGTTCTGCCCGGTCTTGTCCACGAGGGCGTACTGGTACACCCAGCCCACGCTGGTCGCGTCCGGCCCCAGTTCGGTCCGCACCCCTTCCGGCAAGCGCGGCAGGATCTTGGAGAGGTACTCGATGGTCCGGCTCCGCGCCCAGTAGATGTCCGTGCCGTCCTGGAAAATGACGTAGACGTAGGAGTACCCGAAGTCCGAAAACCCCCGAATGGCCTTGATCTTGGGTGCGCCCAGCATGGCCGTGACGATCGGGTAGGTGACCTGATCCTCAATGATGTCGGGGCTGCGGTCCCATTTCGAGTAAATGATGACCTGCGTGTCCGACAGGTCGGGGATGGCGTCCAGCGGCACCTCGCGCATCCAGTGGACCGCCGCCACCACCGCGACGAGGGTGAAGATCAGGACCAGGAACTTGTTCCGGGCCGAGAACTCGATGATGCGCTTGATCATGATGGTCCCCCTCACTCCCCGTGGTGGTGATGCTCGTGCTCTGCGCCCGGTTTCTTCTCCCCCCCATCCTTGGGCGCTGGCGGAAGGGCCTCCTTCTCTGGCGGCGCGCCGCCGCCGTGCTGGTGCCCGGTCATGGCGGAGGTTGCCGACTTGAGGCGCGACTCGGCGTCGATCAGGAAGCCCGCCGAGATCACGATCTCATCGCCTTCAGACAGCCCGCCCCGCACCTGCAACCGCTCGTTGAACTGGGAGCCCAATGTCACTTCCACGGGCTCGAAGCGGTTCCCCGGCAGCACGCGGAACGCCAGGTTCCGCAGCCCCGTGCGCAGCAAGGCCGACTCCGGCACCAGCAGCCCTTCGCCCATGTCGTGCTCGATGATCAGGTCGGCATACATGCCGGGCTTGAACTGGTCGTCGGGGTTCTTGATCTCGACCCGCACTTTGACGGTGCGCGAGGCTTCCTGGAACACGGGCTCGACGAAGGAGACCTTGCCCTTGATCTCCTTCTCCGGCTGCGAAGCCAGGGCGATCCGTACCGGCTGGCCAATCTCGACGTGTGGCAGCTCGTACTCATAGATCTTCGCCTGGAGCCAGACGACGGAGAGGTCGGCGATGCGGTACAACTCGACGGCCGGCTCCACGCGCGTCCCTTCCAGGGCATTGCGTTCGAGGACGCGCCCCCCGATCGGGGAGCGGAGGGTGAGCGCCTCGCGAGCCTTCTTGGTCCGCTCCAGTTCCTTCAGTTCGTCCTGGGGAACGCCCCACAACTCGAGACGCCGGCGGGCTGACTCCGCCAGCGGCTTCTGCCCGGCATCCACTGCCAGCAGGTACTCTTCTTGCGTGGCGAGGAGGTCCGGGCTGTAGATGTCCAGCAGCGGGTCGCCCTTCTTCACGGTCTGGCCCACGAAGTTAACGTGGACCTTGGTGACCCAGCCGCTGATGCGCGTTTGCACACGGGCCAGGCGTGTCTGGTCCGGCTCGATGATCCCCACCGCCCGCAGGGACATGAGCAGCCGGTCCTTCGTGACCTTGCCCGTCCGTACCCCGATCAGCTGCTGCCGCTCGGGGCTGATCTGCACGAGGGTGTAACCTGGGACCGTAGACGGCTCCCCACTCCCCGCCTGGGGCATGCTCATGCCGCCGTGTCCGGCGTGCCCCGCATGCGCCGCGCCCGTCATCGGCTCGCCACCCTCGGGCTGGTCCGGTCCGCCGTGAAGGGAGTGGAACCCCAGCCGGTGGTAAAGGGGCGTCAGGCGGCCGGTGAAGTGGGCGGCGGCAAGACCTGCTCCCAGGGCTATGCCGACAGCCAGGAGCGCGAGGCGCGAAAGCAGTCGCCGTGGGGGGCGGGTCTGTGCGTCCATGAAAGTCTCCTCCGTTGGAGGCTGTAACTTGTTGGCGAGCGGCGCGGCGTAAGCCCGCCGGTGTGGCTGAAACCTGAAACCGGCGGGCTTACGCCGCGCCGCTCGCCACTCTGTTAGTGCCTGTTGGGGAATACGGCCTAACCGGGCTGGTGGGCCAGGTAGCGGTCCGGGTCCTCGGCGAACCGGGCGCGGCACTCCGGGACGCAGAAGTAGTAGGTGTGGCCAAGATGCGTCATCTGCGCGGGGGCGAGTGCCGTGCTGAGACGATGCGAGATGCGGTGAACGGTTTGAAGCCGTTCATCGGTTTCCTCGCTTCACGGAGTTCGAGTGGTGCGGCAATCAGCGCAGAGCTGGAGTGGGCCGGTTAGCAGCGCAGGACCTGGAGCGCGCAGAGGGTGTCTCTGCCGTTGAAAGGAAACGCCGCGGAGTGACGAGGGACGACTGACGCGGCGTCCAGGTGCAGGGAGGGAGAAGAGAGAACGGGGGCCTGCAAATCGACGGAGAAAGGGGCCTTCAGAGACCGATCATTTCCGTCATCGGAAACGGCCGGCGTCACGAGTTGATCCTCCTGGCAGGGGCAAGACTTCTTCGGCCCTTGCGCGTCGGAGGACTGCCGTCCCTGGTTCTTCTCCCCGCGGTGCCCGCAGCAGCAGGGCGAGCGTGCGCCTTGCTTGTCGTGAACGAGGGAATCGAAGCCAAGGAGGCGGGCGCCCGTGCAGCAGCACAGCCACGGACCGGCCGCGCTGGCGAGCATCAGATACAGGGCTACCGCGACCCGGAACATCGGAATCACCTGTCACGAGGCAGAGGGCATTTTAGCAGCCAGACAAGTTTGCGGCTATCGCTCCTACCAGCAGCCACCGAATGCATTCCGCGTGCCGTTCACTGCGGTAATGGCTGCCGGCTTGCAGAAGCCGGCAGGAAACAGGCTTACGGGCTTACGGGAGGCCCGCTCTCGGCTCGGCTGGCCGCCGGTTGCCCTCTCGTTAGGGATTTCCGTGAGCGCAATGTAATTGCTCAGAGTCTCTGGGTGAATCTCAACAGCGCGTGGCGCAAGTCATTCATTGAAAATGAGTTACGACCGCTAACATCAGGCATGATTGTATTTTCTACTAACCTTCTGAGCAATTACAGCGCAATTGCACAGCACGGTGCCGAAACCGCACACGCAGTTGAACTCGTTACGCTCATTCTCTTTCGCCGTCCGCGGCCAGCATTTAGGCTACTCCGAGACGATCACCTTGGGCCGGCGCAGGACGAACTCCGGTTGCTGGCTGGCGTAGCCGCGCTCGCGTTGCTCAGCGATCAGCAACGGCCCCATGCCCTCGGCGCGCTGGCTGCCGACGCGCTCGTGCAGTTTCGGGTCGTACGCCGAGCCGATGACGGCGTCGTAGGGCTGGATCCCGTGGCGCAGCAAGGCGGCCTGTACCTTGCGCGACTCGACCTCGACGGCGTCGGCCCAGCGCGCTACCGCCTCGGGGTCGTTGGCGGCAGGACGGCTGGCAACGATGTGCTGCAAATCCATGCCGAGTTCGAGCAGCTCGTTGAGCAAAGCCAGGCTGACGCGCTTCTCGCCGTGGATCTCCTGGCGGAGCTGCTGGTAGGCGCGCTGCGTGTCGCCGGCGAAGCTGTTGAAGCTGCGCTGCATCTCGTCGCGGGCCTTGATCATCGCCTGGTCGAACAGCTTGTGCTGACGGTTGTTCATCTCGCGCAGGGCGATGACCTCCTCGCACAGGCGGAAGATGGTCGAGCCTCCCAGGGTCGGCAACCCGGCCCTCGCTGGTGGCTCCTCGCGAGTCGAGTCGGTCACGAAGTCGTCGCTCATGCGGCAGGTACTCACGACAAGGGCAGTAAATCCCACGGGCTTGTCCCGTGGATTGTTAGGGTCGCAGCTACAGGAGGGACGGGAAAAAAGATGCTTCTTCCTCCGCCGCCAGTAGCAACGAACGTGACCCTCCACGGGACAAGCCCGTGGCATCAAAGTGGCAGCACGATGGCCCACGGGTCGATGGGCTCGCGAGCCAGTTGTTCGAGCAGGCGCGGCACGGCCGGCACCTCCGCCGGCACCTCGGGGACGCTGAGGGCGGCGCGCACCTCCTGGGCGTCGGGCACCTCGGCCGGCGGGGCGTAGTCGGCCAGCGGCTTCTCGCCGTCCAGCGGTTGCCAGGCGACTGTCACCTCGCCGCCGGTGCTGCCGACGCCGAAGCGGGCGCACCAGCGGCGCAGCAGCCCGTCCGTGGTGTCCGGGTTGAAGCTGGCACTGTCGGCCCGGACACGCTTGTCGGCGTCGCTGATGATCTCGCGCGCCCAGTTGATGTCCTCCAGCGGGACGCGCGTCAGGTTCTTGCGCGCCCAGATGACGCGGCGCGCCCAGTTGGCTTCAATCTGCTCCTTGTCGGCGTCCTTGTCCAGCCCCAAAAGGAGGAACGGGCCGATCTGCTCGCGCGGCAGCGGCGCCAGTTCCAGGACGACGGGTTCGGAAGGTCGGCTCATGAGGGCCTCGAATCGTCGGACAGGCTTTCAGCAAGACGACGCGCTCTCAACGATCCTCGCCAGAATTCTGCTCACCGGGGGGCGGGGCCTGACGCCGGTACTTTACGTCCCACAAGCGGAAGCCGTAGTCCGCGTGTCCGTACGTCTCTTCGCTCAGGTGCTCCAAATTCCCGCCGTGGTCCTTCTTATCGGCACCGACGGAATAAATGACGAGACCGTCCTCCAGGCGACGCAAGTGCATCGGCTCTCCCGTGAAGGGGTCTGCCGGCACGGCCGGCAGGTACGCTGGTACCAGGGCGTCGAGCGAGTCAGGCCATTTTCCGCGGACGAGGCGGTAGCGCTCCGCGGCGAGCCCGGCCGAGGCGCAGCGCAGCTCGGCATGCGTGCGAAGGCTGGCCTTGGCCATGGCCCGGTGGGCCCCGAGGAAAAGCGAGGCGAGGTACCAACGGTAATGGTCGAACGCGTTGGTGTGGCGGCGTTTGGCCTCCTGGTCAAGACGTTCAAAAGCCGCCAGCCGCTCCGTCTCTGGCAGCAGCGCATTTTCTACTTCTCGCGTCGCCCATTCCAGCGACTGGGCACGGTTTTCCCGGAACCAGGGGACTTTGAGCCAGAGTTCGGCCTGCCCGAAGGTGGTCTTACTGTACTCGATGCCAACGTTGTCTTTGCCCCCCGTGAGGCGCTCCAGATCGCCGGCTTCGAGGTACTCGTAGACCTCAAAGACCTGGGCCCGCTCGCCGCGCAGGGCAGGCGTCAGCAAGTCGGTCGAGTCTTCCTCGTCCATGAGCTTTCGCGTCGCCGCCAGCACGGCATCGGACGCTTCTCCCTGCGCCAGGGCCCGCTCCGCACCGCGGATCCCTTGTCCCCGACACGCCAGGCGGACGAGCATCGCCATACTCCCCGGCTCGTCACCGAGGGCCCGCCCCGCGTGCAAGATGGTTCTCGCCGAAACGACGGCCTCACTCACCTTGCCGTCTTCCGCCAGGAGCAGCGCCTCGTACCTGAGCAAATTGGCGACGCTTTGGACCCGCTTCAAGTGGTCCTGTGTGGAGGCGAAGGACTCCACGGCGCCCGCTGCCGGAAAGCGTCCGCTGGGGAAGCGCGTCAGTGCGTGCGCCTCGGTGAGTGCCGGGGCGAGTTCGTTCAACTGGTCTCGCAGTTCCCGAACATCGTTGGGTTCGATCGCCACTGACGGCGAGCGTGGAGCGAGGCGTCGGAGCGGCGACCCTTCTTGCGGCCACGAAGCGGGCAGGTGTTCGGCAATTCGATTTATCTGGAGAGCGGCATTATCCCCGTCAGCGACCTTCACCCGTGACGCCTGAAGGTCGTCCCAGCGCCAGTTCGGGTCCTGGCGGGTCGCTTCGTCAACCGCCGCCGCCAGGTGCTTCGCCCCGACGTAGCGCCAGACGATATCAAAGCCCACAAGCAGCAGGACGATGACGAGCAAGAACAGGAGGAAGCCCTTGAGCAGCCGCCGCGGCCAGCGGCGACGACGGACGGGGGCCTGGCCCGGAGTGGCTTCACCCATACATCACCTCCCTCGCAGTCCTCACCTCAAAATCGAGCGGCACACCTCGATCTTGCGGTCGATGAGGTCGGCCAGGTCGCGGATGGCCCGCCGGTGTTCGTCGCGCGACACCAGCGGCAGGCACTTGTTGGTAATCTTGCGCAGCCGTTGGTACTCGCGCTGCAGGTCGCGGACCACGTCGCTGACGGCGGACCAATTAATCTTGTAGTTCGGCAGGTTGCGCACCTGGGTCTGCACCTTGCTCAGCTCGTCGGTGAGGCGTTCGGCCAGGTCGTGCATCAGCGGCACGACGTTACCGACCATGGTCAGCGCTCGCTCTTCCACCCGCGCGTCGTTGGGGTGGCGTTTCATCACGCGCTCGATCTCGCCGAGCATCCGGTCGATGTCGCTGAGGTTCTTGACCTCGACCAGGTCCAGCTCGAACAGGTCGTACTGCGGCTCGTTCGGCTTGACCTCGCGGAGCTGGCGCAGGGTCCGGCGAGCGTCCTCGGGGCGCTTGAGGTGATTGTACAGGTGGAACAGCCGTTCCAGCACGTCGGGGTCGCGCGGCCGATGGCGCTGGGCGCGCTGGACGTAGCCCAGCGCCTGCGACCAGCGCTCGCGCTCGGAGTAGCGCGTCCCCAGGCGGACGAGTCCCTCGTAAGCGAGGCGGTCGTGGTAATCGACCTGCCCCGGCGGCCGCGGCAGGTCGGCGCCGGCCGTGAGCAGGTCGAAGTAGCGGTTCCACTGCGGGTCGGCCTGCGCCACTTCGCCGTGCAGCTCGTAGGCCAGCGCCATGTTCTGTGCGATGCGGGCGTCGGCGTTGGCCAGCTTGACGGCGTTGGCCAGGTAGCGCACCCCACCGCCGAAATCCTGGTTCAGGCACGAGCAGAGGCCCAGGAGGTTGAAGAGGACCGTCTGATGCGCCCGGGTTAGACCCTTGACGCGCGCGAGGGGGCTTAGTTCGCGCTCGGCGTGCAGCCAATCGCCCTTGTCCATGAGCGCCTTCGCCTTGACGAGGACGACCTCCGCGAACGCTTCCTGCACCGGCGGGGACTGCGGGCGCGCGGCGGCGAGGACTTTCAGCAGCGAGTGCGACACGTCGAGCTGACCGAGGCCCCAAAGCAGCGCCAGCAGGCGCTGCTCGTCGGCGGGCAGCATGTCGGCGAGGGCGGGGTTGAAGGCGTCGCCGTTGCCGGCCTGGCCGGCGCTGAGCAGCGCTTGCAGCAGGGTGAGGAAGCGCTTTTCATCGACGGAGTCGGCCAGCTCGATGGCGCGGGGCAGCAGGGCGCGGACGAGTTCGAGGTGTCCGAGGGTGAGGCGCGTCAGGAGGAGGTTGTAGCACGCCGGGAACGAGTCGGGATCCATCTCGGCGGCGCGGGAGAATTCGCCCTCGGCCTGAGCGAGGTTCTTCTCGCGCAAGGACAGGAGGCCCATCTGGAGGAAGACGGCGGCGTCGGGCTTGCTGATCTTGCGGAGGGCGGCGCGAGCCTCGGGGGTCTTGCCCTGGCGCTTGTAGGCCAGGGCCAGCATGTAGGCCACTTCCGGGGCGGTGTGGCCGGCGTGACTGGCCCGTTCGAGGAGCGCGGCCGCTTCGGCGTAGCGCGCGGGCGGCGCCCCGTCGGTGGGGAAGACTTCAGCGACATCGCCGGTGGACATGAACGGACTCCGCGTCCGGTTGACGATAGCTATTCCGCACGCTGGGCGGGTCGATAATCCAGGCGAAACACTTCCGAGACGCCCCTCGCCCCCTTGTATTCATAGACCGCCTGGATCAGGTAGGTTCCGGGCAGGCGTTTCGCCTGGGGCACATTGCCGAGGAGCGAAACCGGGGCGGTATACTTCTCGCGGGGACCGAGGCAGAACGTGTAAGAGAGTTCCACCGGCGAGAAGCACTCCCCGTAGCGCCACCCGGACAGCAATTCACCCGCCGCGTTGCTGACCAGCAGGTCGAGATATTGGAGCGGCGAGGTCTGAACCTCGATCTCCAGCACGTCGCCGGAGACGTTCTCCAACTCGACTTCCCCGGCCAGGGGTGATGCCGCCGCCCGGCCTTGCGCTTTCTTGCGGAGACGGCACACGATCCCTGCCGGGGTGGCACGGACCTTCGACACGGTTGTTGCCACGTCATTCATCGCACCGGCTCCTTCGGGGTCGTCCCCATCACCGCCTCCGGTAGATGCTGCGTGGCGCTCAAAAATCGTAGTCGTATACGCCCCGCGCAACCGACTCCCTGTCCACCCGCCAGCCGTTGGCCTTCGCGTGATCGATGAACGCCTGCGGAACGCGGACATTGTATTTCTCAATGAAGTAGATCAAGCCCGCGGGCCAGAGCCAGACGCCATCGGTCATCGGCGTCGCGCCGTCCTGCACACACCCGTCGATGATGGGATTGGCCCTGCAGGCCGGATCGAACCAGTCGCGAAGACCACCGCCCATCAGGTAGCCGAGGATGTAACCTGAGCGGAGGTAATCGATTACCTCGGCCTGATGCTCCCACGGCTGCGAGGCCATGAGCGTGCGCATGCTGAGATCGTGGATCATCCCGAAGGGGAATTCGCGGCACTGGAGAATCGGTCTCAGTTTCACGGCGACGTTTGCAGTCATCTTCGCCTCCTGTGCTTGGGGGGCCTTGTCATGGCACAATTGGTTCCCAGGGGCCAGGGGGCCCCACGATGACCGGACCGGGCACGAACCCGCTCGCGTCCCATTGGACCAAGCTACCCCGTCGGATCCGTGGCGGGCTGGCTTCCAGGAGGACGAGGCCATGATACCCCTCAAACGCCGCCTGGGGTAGCAGGCCAGCTAGCAGCTGCGCCGCGGTCTTCGCATCGCCCGGTCGCAGCAGGTTCCCGTAACAGCTACAGAGGCGAAACAGCTTCCCGCTCAACTGGCCACCGAGTTGGCTGAGGAGTAGCTGAGCAATGACCGCGACTGGTATTTCATGGGTTGGCGACTCCGCATTCTCGAAACGGCTCGCTTCCTTTCCTCCGTGGACGAACACATAGGTGTAAGGGTCAGACGGCGCAAGAACCAGCCCTGGGAGGATCGATCGCGCCGGTTCGCCCTTGTGGAGGATCGCGACTACCTTGCCGTTGAGGTACGCCTCGGCCACGTGATCGAGCCCGGGGCCAAAGTCGGCGACCCGTAGCGCGGGAAGTTGCTGTGGCCCGAACGGGGTCATCGCGGTCACACCCTCCACGACAAATCAATGCATCACCCGCTCGACGCCCTCCGTCACCTGTCCGTTCCCCGAGAACAGCTTCTCCTGCCCCGCCTTGACCAGCGCCAGTGTCATCAGCGGTCCCAATCGCCGATCGCGCAACCCGAGTTTCCCCGCATCGCGGAAGCGTTCCGCAGCCTGTTCGTACCGCCCCGCGCCCAGCGCCAGCAGCCCCGCCAGGAACATCGTCCCGCGCAGCGGCTCGTCCAATCCCCACGCGCCGCGCCGCTCGGGGTCGAGCCCGGTCCACCAGGGGAAGGCTTCCTCGTACTCGCCGCGGCCGAAGCGGAGGCGGCCGAGCAGCGCCCGAGCGTGCTCCGCCGACGGACTCTCTGTCGTGCGGGCCACGACTTCCCACTCGCGGATCGCCGCCGCCTCGTCGCCCAGATGCAGGTGCGCCCAGCCCATCAGGTAGCGGCACTCCACCAGCAGCGATGCCTCGCCCCACGCCCGGCGGCAGGCTTCAAGAACCTGCGGATAATCGCGCGCCGCCAGGAAGCAGACCGCGGCCAGGTAATGGAAACGGGCGTCCGGCACCTGAGGCTGGTTCATCGCCGGCGCCAGCGCCGCCAGGCCGTCGTGGTCGTCGGCGGTAGAACGCACCGCGGCCAGCAACCACAGCGCCTCGGCGTTGCCGTCTTCTGCGCGGAGCGCTTCCTGCAAGAGCGTTTCGGCCGTCGGTAGGTCAGGCTTTCCAGCCTGACTCGACGCAGCGTCAGGCTGGAAAGCCTGACCTACGGCGGCCAGGGCCAACCGCGCTCCAAGGATGGCGATGGCTGCGCGCTGGGCGCCCTGCGTCAGATCGAGCGCCTGCCGCAGCGCTTCCGTCCGTCCGGCCGGGTTGCCGCGCTGTCCCTCAATCACCGCCCGCCGCAGAAGCGGCACGTGGTTGGACGGCTCCAGTCCGTGCCACGCCGTCAGCAAGGCGACCGCCCGGTCGAGGTCGCCGCCCTGGTAGCACAGGCGGGCGACGCGGTCGTGCGCCAGGACGTTTCGCGGGGCCAGGGCCAGCAACACTTCCGCCGTGGCCAGGGCCGCGCCTTTGTTCCCTTCCTCCTCCTGGCGGCGCGAGCGGGCCAGCAACCGGCTCGTCCCACGGTCGGCGTAGTCCTCTCCCAGTTCCGCGGGGAAGCGGCCCGGCCGGCCCTTGGCCGCCCGCTCCAGGTAGGTGAACTCGACCGCCTCGAAGTCCCAGCTGCGCTGCCCGTAGAACGGCGCGGCGTGCTCGGCATCGTGGAACGTGCGCGAGAACATGTCCAGGTCGCACTGCCCTTTCAGCCCGTGCTGATGGGCCGCCTGGCAGTAGATCCAGGCGTGTTCCGGCCGCAGCGCCTCGGGGTGGGTCGCGGCCAGGTGGTCGTAGGCGGCCGCCGACTCGGGGTCGATGGCGAAGACCGACGCCAACACGTCGCAGAGGCGCAACTGGTCCTCGGCGCTGACCGCCATGTCGAGGGCGCGGGCCTCGGCGTAGACGCGGCCGAACAGGGCGGCGAATTCGGGGTCGCCGTACTTCTCGTACTTCGACAACAGCCGGATGCTCCAGGCGACGTTGCGCGGCCGGTCCTCCTCCTGCGTCGGCTTGCCCAGGGCGCCGCACAGGGCGAGGTAGCCGGCCGTCATGAGGTCGCGCGGCTCCTGCTCCAGGGCGATGCGCAGCTGCTTGTACGCCTGGTCGTAGCGCTCCAGCTTGGCCAGGGCCAGGCCGTGGGCACGCAGCACCTCCAGCGTCGGCGGCGCGTCCTGAAGGAGCTTGGCGTAGAGGTCGGCGGCATCGGAGTATTGCCCCAGGCGGTAGAGGGCTTGGCCCAGGGCCATCCGTCCGCGGTTGATCGCCGGCAGCAGATCCTTGCCGAGCAGCGGACAGGTATAGTCGTACTTCGCGGCCAGGCGGCGAATGTAGGAGCGGTTCTCCGGCATGGCGTCCGCCCACACCTTCTCCGGAGTCTTCACCCACTGGAGCAAGCCGCGCTGACTCAGCGACCGTTGCAGCGCCCGCACCGCCAAGCCGGCGTCGCCGTTGGCCGCCACCAAAGCCTGTCCCATGTGCAGCGGGACGAAGGGGCAGTTGGCGTCGATGCGGTTGGCCTCGGACAGCGCCCGCAGCGCCTCCTGCGGCTTGCCCTCGCGCAGCAGGACCATGCCGAGGTAGAGCGGCGGGTCGATAAAGCCCCGGCCGCCGGTCTCGTGCGCAGCGCTGAAGGCGGCCTGGGCGAGGTCGGTTCGGCCGTCGCGCAGGTGGCACAAGCCCTGCCAGAACGTGGCGGCGGGCGCTCCCGGCTGGATTTTCAGCAGACGCGCGAGCAGCGCCTGCGTCGCCTCGTTGTTGGGGGGACCGGCCGCGAACTGGCGCAGCGCCTCGCTCAGCATCGCCTCGCCGACGCGGGTGCGGAACTCGGCCTCGGTGAGGCTGAGGAAGTCGGCGGCGACGGCGTAGTGCTTCAGCGCTTCCTCGTAGCCCTTGGCCTTGAGCGCCTGGTCGCCGGCGACGTGATGGCACTCGCCCTGGAGGTTGCGCAGGCGCCCCTCCCAGGCCCTCGGCATGCGGCCGAGACGGAGGACTTCGCGGGCGGCGGCCAGGCCCTCTTCCCACTCCCCTTCGTGGAGGAAGCGTTGGCCGCGCTTGTAGGCGCGCTGGCGGCGCGGCGCACGCCCGAACACCAGCCACAAGACGGCGCCCAGCAGCGACGACACGAGGACCGCGCCGACAATCCCGAGAACCACTCCGGTGCTCACGGCGAATGGGGGCAAGGTCATGAATGCGTGGCCCCTGCGGGGTGTCGTTGGTGCGGATTCCGTAATCCTTTGTCTCCGCTGGCGCTGCGGTTGTCAATGGCCTGCGCCGTTCCACAAACCGCCGCGCGGCCTCGCTCGTCTGTATTGTGGAGTCACCTGTTACCGTCAGACCCGTTGCGCACGGCACAAACCGCCGGGGCGCACGGCTCGCCCCATCCCTCCCAGGGAGAATCCTGTCATGCGTCGCACATGGTTGTTGGCCCCTGTTGCGGGCGCGCTGGCGCTCGGGGGCTTCCTCGCCTTGAAACCGTCCAACTCACCCGCCGGCGACCCCCCGCCGGCCCCCGCCGCGGCGGCCGCGCAGGTCGCCGGCCCGTCGCTGCCGGTAGCGCAGGCCATCCTGTACAGCAGCGGGGTGGGCTACTTCCAGCGCGAGGGGAGCGTCGAGGGCAACACGCGCATCGACCTCACCTTCCCGGTGCAGGACATCAACGACCTGCTCAAGAGCATGGTCCTGCAAGACCTCAACGGCGGCGTCATCTCCGCCGTCAGCTACGATTCGCAAGCGCCCATCGAGAAGACCTTGCAGAGTTTCGCGGTGAATCTGACGGGCAACCCCGGCTTCGGCGCCGTCCTCGGCCAGGCCCGCGGCGAGAAGGTTGAAGTCACCCTTCAGCAGGGCAACGCGGCGCAGCCGGGCAACGTCACCGGCACCATCATCGGCGTCGAGAAGCAGCGCCAGCAGGTCGGCAAGGACTCCGCCGTCGAGGTGGAACTGCTCAACCTGTGGTGCGCCGAGGGGATGCGCAGCGTCAAGCTGGCCGACGTGCAGCGTGTCCGCTTCCTCAACCCCGTCCTCGAAGGCGAGTTCCGCCGCGCCCTGGAGACCCTGGCGCAGTCGCACGACACGCAGAAGAAGGCGGTATCGCTGTCGTTCAACGGCGAGGGCAAGCGTGAGGTGCGCGTCAGCTACGTCGTCGAGAACCCCATCTGGAAGACCAGCTATCGCCTCGTCCTCTCAACCAAGAAGGACGGCAAGCCGATGCTGCAAGGGTGGGCCATCGTGGACAACTCCTCGGAGGAGGACTGGAAGGACGTGCGCATGGCGCTGGTTAGCGGCCGACCCATCTCCTTCCAGATGGACCTCTACCAGCCGCTCTACGTCCCCCGCCCCGTGGTCGAACCCGAACTCTTCGCCTCGCTCCGCCCGCCGACTTACCAGGGCGCGATGGACAAGCCAGGTGTGGCCCTTGCCGGCGGTGGCTTCGGCGGTGGCGGGCCGGGCGGGACCGCGCCTGGAATGCCTCCAGGCTTCGCCGGAGCAGATCGGGCCCGCGCGGGGGGGGCTGAGACCCGCGGTCTCCAGGCCGACGGCAAGAAGGCGTTTAAGAATCTGGCGGATGCCGAAATGGACCTGAGGAAGGGCGTGGCATCGTCGGCGACGGCGGGCGAGCTGGGCGACTTCTTCCAGTACGTGATCGACCACCCGGTGAGTTTGCCGCGGCAGAAGAGCGCCATGCTGCCCATCGTCCAGAAGGAGGTCGAGGCCGCCCGCGTCTCCATCTACAACGAACGCACCCAGGCCAAACACCCGCTCCTCGGCCTCAAGTTCCAGAACACGACGGGCATGCACCTGATGCAGGGGCCCATCACCGTCTTTGAAGGGAGCAGCTACGCCGGCGACGCACGCATCCTCGACATCACCCCCAAGGACGAGCGCCTCATCTCCTACGCCATCGACCTGGGCACCGAGGTCGAACCCATCGCCAAGAACCAGCCCGATCGCATCACCAAGGTGAAGGTCAACAAGGGCATCCTCTACCAGACCAATAAGGTGCGCCAGGAAAAGACGTACAACCTGAAGAACCGCTCCGAGCACGACCGCGTCGTGCTCATCGAGCATCCCTTCCGCGCCGACTTCACCCTCGTCAGCAAGGACAAGCCGGCCGAACGGGCGCGCGACGTCTACCGCTTCGAGGTCAAACTCCCCGCCGGGAAGACCGCCAGCACGGAGGTCGTCGAGGAGAAGGACGTCAATACGACCATCACGCTGACCAATAGCGACGACAACACCATGCGCTTCTTCCTCAGCCAACCGATCGTCAGCGACGCGGTGAAGGGCGCGCTGACCAAGGCCATCGGGCTGAAGGGGAAGGTCAACGACACGGCGCGGGAGATCGCACAGCTGCAGAAGCAGCTGAAGGACATCACGGACGACCAGGCGCGGCTGCGGGCCAACCTCAAGGAAATGCCCTCGACCGCCGAGGCCTACAAGCGCTACCTCAAGAAGTTCGACGACCAGGAGACCCAGATCGAGGACTTCCAGAAGAAGATCAAGGTACTCCAGGACACCGAGTTCGGGCAGCGCAAGGCCTTCGAGGATTACCTCGGCGCGCTCGACGTCGAGTAAGGCGATTTGCCGCTTGCTGCTTAGCGTTCACGTCATCGAAGGTCGATGCGAACGCTAAGCCGCAAGCGGCTCACTTCACAAACGCCGCGATCCTTTCCAGAAACGCCTCGTTCGAGGCCGACTTGCCGAGCTGCTTGACGAGCTGCTCCATCGCCTCGACGGGTTTCATTGACACCAGGCTGCGCCGCAGCAGCGTGACCTGCCGCAGCACTTCCGGGGCCAGCAGTCGCTCTTCCTTGCGCGTGCCGGACTGGCTGATGTCCAGTGCGGGGAAGATGCGGCGGTCGGCCAGCTTGCGATCGAGCACCATTTCCATGTTGCCGGTGCCCTTGAATTCCTGAAAGATGAAGTCGTCCATGCGGCTGCCGGTGTCGATGAGGGCGGTGCCCATGACCGTCAGCGAGCCCCCCTCCTCGAAGGCGCGGGCGCTGCCGAACAGCCGCCGCGGTACCTCCATCGCCCGGCTGTCGATGCCGCCGGACATTGTCCGGCCGCTGTTGCCGACGTTGCGGTTGTAGGCCCGCGACAGCCGCGTGATGCTGTCGAGCAGGACAAACGACTGCCGCCCCTGCTCGGCGAGGCGCTTGGCGCGCTCGATCACCAACTCCGCCAGGCGGGCGTGGTTGACGCTGTCGCGGTCGGAGCTGCTGGCGAACACCTCGCCGCGGATGGTGCGGCGCATCTCCGTCACCTCTTCGGGCCGCTCGTCGATGAGCAGCACCATCAGGGCCATCTCGGGGTGGTTCTTGGCGACGGCCTGGGCGATATGCTGCAACAAGATGGTCTTGCCGGTGCGCGGCGGGGCGACGATCAGGCCGCGCTGCCCCTTGCCGATGGGCGTCAGCAGGTCCATGACGCGCGTGGTCAGCGGCTCGGGGCCGGTCTCCAGGCGGATCTTTTCGTGGGGGTCGATGGGGGTGAGCTCGTCGAAGGTACGGCGGACGTACTTCTCCGGCGGCTGCCCTTCGACGGTGTCGAGGCGCGCCAGGCGCGGCCCGCCGCTGCCCTTGCGGGCCGCCTCGACCGGCCCGGCCAGGAGGAGTCCCTCGCGCAGGCCGTGTTTAGAGATCAGGGGGGCCGGGACGTAGGCATCGCCCGGCTGGGCGGCGAAGTTGCGAACGGAGTCACGGAGAAAGCCGTAGCCCTTGGGGTGCATTTCGAGGACGCCCCGGGCCAATGGTTGATCTTGAGGCATAGAATCTCGATTGTCTTCAGACCTTCCGGTGTTCGGTGACGGCCTCGAAGGTACCGTCGGGCAAGGAGACCAGCCGATAGTCGCCGAAGAGGTTCGGGGCCTCCGCCCGCATGACCTTCAAGACGGCGACGGCGAGCTTGCGGATTTCCGTCTCCGCGTGGCGGCTGCCGCGCTGCTCGATGAAGTGCCGCAACGCCCGGGCGTTGGCGGTGACGAAGATTTTCGTCTCGGTGGCATTGGGCAGCACGCTGCGCGCCGCCTGGCGGGCCAGTTTGCGCCGTAGCGTTTTATCCGGCTCGTCCTTGAAGCGGTCCTGGAGGCGCTCCACCAGGTTCACGTACGCCTGGTGGCTGTGGGCGACGGCGTCGAGCCAGAGGCGGTGCAGTTCGGGGTCGCCGGCGATGTCATCGGGCTCGACGTACTCGGCGACGGATTCGTCAACGTAGCGCTGGCTTAACTGCGAATAAGCCCAGCCGGCCCTGTGCCGGACCAGCTCGTGCGTCAGCGAACGGCTGACCCCGGTAAAGAGAAAGTTCCAGGCCGCGTGTTCCAGTACCGAGCCGTGTCCCACTTCGAGGATGTGGCCCAGGTACGTCTTGTTGCCCCCGGGCCGCGGCCGGGAGAAGCTCATGTAACAAAGACGACCAGCAACCTCCGCTAATTTCTCGGCGGCCACCTCGGTGTCCGTCTGCCAGCTTACGCCGTGGTCGGCGAGGAAGCGCTGCAGTTCCGCCTCGTTCAGCATCTGCCGGCCCATGAGGTAGACTGTGGGCTCGCGCAGCACGCGAAAGTCCTTGCCGGGGTCGAAATCGGGCATCGGAGTCCCTTCCCTAGAACGAGGGCATTGCCTTCATTCCCTTACGGGGGCGAAGGTCCATCAAGTCGGATCGCCTCGGGCGGCGGGCGCTGCGACGGGGGAGCGGGCGGAAGCCGGGGGCCGAGGCCCAGGGGGAACGGAGGGCGCTCGCCGCGTCGGGACGCCCTTCCTCAAGATGGGTTCAGGATAGCCGGGTCGGGCGGTTGACGCAAGAAGCATTCTTCGGAAGGGTGGTGCCGCCCCCGTGATGCTGCCGGTCGCTGGCTCGTAGCGGCAAGCTGCCAGCTTGCCGCTACGGAGAGAGGAGCGAGGGGGTTGCACACCCTTCCGCGCTCGGGTATAGATGGATGAATCCTGTCGCGCGCGGCGCGGCACGGCGAGCGTCGCGAGAGGGAGACCAGCGTTGGCCACTCACAGCGTTTTGAAGGACCACCACACGCTGCGCCGACGCGCCGCCGAGGTGGTCGTGCGCGTCGCCGAACTCGCCGACGAGGAAGGCGGCACCGTCACCCATCAGCAGACCACCCTCCCCCGCGGCCAGTACCTGCGTCAACTCGCCGCCAAGCTCGACAACAACGTCTTCGTCCTGGCCGTCGTCGGCGAGTTCAGCCGCGGCAAGAGTTCGCTCATCAACGCCCTGCTCGACCGCCCCGGCCTGCTGCCGACGTCGATCGAGCCGACCACCGCGGCCATCACCATCCTCAGCTACGCCCCGGAGCCGCGCGTCACGGTCACGTTCAAGGACGGCACGCGGCGCGACGACCTGTCGCCCGAGGACCTGGCGCGCTACGCCGTCGGCTACGACCTCGACGGCCGCGAACGGCACGCCGCGGCGGCCCGCCGGGCGGCGGGCATCGGTGAGAGCTGGGTCGGCGGCCTGACCGAGACCACCCTGGACATCTCCCTCGACGTCGCCGGGCCGCGGACGCCGCCGGTGGCCACCATCCACGTCGGCGTGCCGTCCCCCTTCCTGCGCGACGGTATCTGCCTGGTGGACACGCCCGGTATCGGCTCGGTCAACCCCGAGCATGGCGAGGCGACGCGCGGCTTCATCGACAAGGCCGACGCCGTCCTCTTCCTGGTCAACACCGACCCGGTCATCAGCCAGAGTGAGTGTAATTTCCTCGCCTTCCTCCGCGATTACGTCAACCGCTTCCTGTTCATCGTCACCAAGATCGACCGCTTCAGCCCGCGCGAGCGGCAGCAGTCGGTGGCCTACACCGCCCGCACCATCGAGCAGCACGCCGGCCTGGCCCGGCCGCCGATCTACCCCGTCTCGGCCAAGCTCGCGATCCTCGGCCGGGCCGAGCCCGACGAGGTCAAGTACGCCGCCAGCGGCTTCCCGGTCTTCCTCAACGCCCTGCACCGCTTCCTGGTCGAGGCGCGCGGCCAGGAGTTCCTCAACAAGCACGCCGGCCTGGCGCTGGGCGAGGTACAGGGGCTCATCAACGCCACGCTGGTCGAACTGCAGGGGCTGCGCATGAGCCTGGAGGAACTGCCGGGGAGCATCGACGCCGCCCGCTCGGCCCTGCGCCACGCCGACCTGAAGCGGCGCGACATCCTGACCGCCCTGGGGCACCGCCTGCGCCGCATCGACGCCGCGATGGAGTCGTTTAGCCCGCCGGCGAAAGTGCGCCTCGAGTTGCAGCTGGCCAGCGAGGTCGAGCGGCTGGTGGACGGCTACGACTGGGAGCAGCTGCAGCGCGTCTCGGAGACGATGCCGATCCTCATCCGCGACATCCTCGCGACGCGCCTGGGGGCCGACTTCGCCCGCGCGGCCGAGCAGCTGGTGGCCATGCGCAGCGACATCCTCGACGCCTGCCGCCAGCACCTCGGCGAGGTCAGCGCCGGCCTGCGACTGCGCTTCGAGGGGCTGCGCCTGCCGCAGCAGATGACCGTGTCGCTCGACTTCGACGCCAATGAGCTCAAGGGCCGCCTGCAGCGCATCGGCACGGTCACGATCGGCTCGACGTTGGCCCTGACGATCGCCAGCATCGTCGCGGTCGGCCCGCTGGGGGCCGTGGTGGTCCTGGGAGGCCTCGTCGCCCGGCATACCCTGTCGTCCGCGCTGCGCAACGACGTCAAGCGGCGGCTGAAGATGTCGGTGGGGCCGGCCCTGGACCGGCTGCTGAAGGAGCTGTTCCAGAAGGTCCGCGACGACATCACGCAGACGGCGGAACAGTTCCGCCAGGAGGTCGAGGAGTTCCTGCAAGGGGCCACCGCCGGCATCGACCAGACGCTGGCGCGCCTGGAGCAGATGCGGCCGGTGTCCATGGACGAAAGCGGCGCCCGCCAACACCGCCTCCGCGTGCGCCTGGCCGAGCTGGAAGAACTGCAGCGCGAACTCGAAGCGCTGACGGAACCTGACTGGTGACAGTAGCCGCTTGCGGCTTCGCAATCGTTCCTGCGAAGCCGCAAGCGGCCAGGAAAGGAGTCCGCCATGTCATCCGAAGCCGCGCGCCAATTCGCCGCCCTGTCCGATGACCTGACCGCCTTCCGACACTACATGACGGCCGAGCGCGGCATGGCCAAGAATACCATCCTGGCCTACGGCCGCGACCTCGACCGCTTCGCCGGCTGGCTGGCGGAGGGCGGGCTCGAAGACTACCTGGCGCCGACCCTGCGCGAGCTGGCCAACTACCTCGGCCGGCTGCGCGACGAACGGCTGGCGCCGCCGAGCGTCGCCCGTCACCTCGTCGCCCTGAAGATGTTCTACCGCTTCCTGCGACTCGAAGAGCGCACGGCCCAGGGCACCGTCGAGCTGCTCAGCTCACCGGGCTTGTGGGAGCGCATCCCGCAGGTGCTCAGCCCGGAGAACGTCGAGAAATTGCTGGCGGGGCCGCAGGAGGGCGATCGCTTCTACCTGCGCGACCGCGCCCTGCTCGAAACCCTCTACGCTACCGGCAGCCGGGCCTCGGAGGTGGTCGGACTGCGGCTGGAAGACGTGTACCTCGACTCGGCGTTCCTGAAGTGCCTGGGCAAGGGGAACAAGCAGCGCGTGGTGCCGCTGGGCCGGCCGGCGGTGGCGGCGCTGCGGGCGTACCTCGGCGAGCAGCGGCCGGGCCTGACGAAGGCGGCCGGCGAGGTGCCGTGGGTGTTCGTCAGCCGGGGCGGGCGGGTGTTGACGCGCGAGATGCTCTGGGTGATCGTGAAGAAGTACGTGCGCCGGGCCGGGCTCAACAGCCGCGTCAGCCCGCACACCTTGCGGCACAGCTTCGCGACGCACCTGCTGTCCGGCGGCGCCGACCTGCGCACCGTGCAGGAGTTGCTTGGCCATGCCAACATCCGCACCACGCAGATGTACACGCACGTCGATCGGGACCGGCTGCGCTCGGTCCACCGCAAGTTCCATCCGCGGGGATGAAAACAGCCCGCCGCGCCGGCAAGGTGGCCGGCGCGGCGGGCTGGGAGCATCGGGCGGCATGGCCCGTTACGGGGTGAGGAGGTTGAGCCGGTCGAGCGGGATCGGCTCGAGCGCCTTGCCCTTCTCTTCCTTGGCGCCGCGGTACGGAGTATTGGGGAAGGTCCAGACGTAGGCGGTGCTGGCCGCATCGACCTTCTTCCACTTGCTCGTCACCTTCTTGTCGCGGACCTTCTCGAGGTAGGTCAATATGCGCCCCTCGGTCCCGAGGTTTTTGCGAAGGAGGGCGCTGCCGGTCAAGTTTTTGGCATCCGTGATGCCCAGCTCGGCGGTGAAGGGGAACTTCTCCGCGTCCTCACCCTTGATGAGCTTGACGAAGTCCTTCGCGTGCTCCTTGCCGCTCGTGTCGTTCTCGCCGTAGAGGAAGGCCATCGGCACCGACTTCTCGCGGGCGGATTTGCGGAGCGCGTTCTTGAGGCTGGTGCTGACCGACATCCGGCCGCCCAGCGACGGCGTCAAGGTCAGCCAGATCGCGCAGTACTGGTCCTTGCCCTCGGGTTCTTTTTCGACGCCGCGGACCAGCGGGGGGAGCATCGGGTTGCGCGGGTTGAGCAGCACCGTGGCGGCGCCGTAGCGGTTCCACTCCGACTCCATCCAGAGTGCGCCCAGGGTGGCTCCGTCCTCGGCGCCGATGAGGATCAGCGAGCGCGAGTTGCAGTCGGTGGCGTCGTTGCGCTCGTCGAGGAACCACTTGGCGGCGGCGATGTCGTTGAGGAGATACGGGTAGTAGGCGGGGGTGAAGTGTTTGTGGTCGATGGAGTCCTTCGGCTTGCCCTTGGCGTCGAGGGCCCCGCCCTTGATCAGCTTGGCGTTCCAGCCGTAGTTCATCCAGAAGGTCTTCGGGTCCACGGTCGTACTGTTGCCGTGGCCGCGGAAATCGAAGCTGAGGACGCTGTAGCCCTTGTCGTTGAGCGCCGCGGCGAGGCTGTCCCAGCCGTCCTTGTGGCTGTCGCTGCCGATCTTGTGCAGCAGCAGGACGGTCGGCTCGTCCTTCCCTTTGGGGCTGGGGTAGAAGGTACCCTGCAGCGTGACGCCGTCCACGGTGTCGAACGTGACCTTGGTAAACTTGTCCGCCGCGCGGGCGCTGCCGCCCCACTGCGGCACTGCGAGCAGGGCCAACCCGAGCAAAAGGCCGAGCGGCCGGCCTGGCAGTGACCACCGGTGCATACGATTTCCTCCGAAGGCGATGTGCGCGCACCAACTGGTGTTGATCTTAAGCCTCGCGGAGGACGGAATCAAGCACACACGTCGTGCGCCGCCGGGAGCGGCAGCGCCGGGGTGTGAAGAGAAGAGGGCGCCTGCGTCGCCGGCCGGCGGGGGAAGCCGGCCGGCGACGCCGACGCCTGGGGCGGGGTTCCCAGGCCCCGCCTGACGGCCTCGGGAGACCGGTAATCTCCGAGTGACCTCTCCTGGGTCGTGTCGTTACCGACGATCATTCACCGAACCACCCGGGACCGCGTGGGAGTCCCCTTGAGCAGAAGGGCCGGCTGGCCGCGAAACGTCCCCCCGGCCGGCCGCTGACTCCCCATAACACCGACACGTTAGACCATCGACACCCCCTTTCCGGTCAGGGGCCTTTCGCCGCTTGCGGCTTCGCAGCCCTTGCCAAGCCGCAAGCGGCGAAAGGCCCCCTCTGATTATGGCGCGCCGCCCGGCCGTCGCCAGTCGAGAGCGTCGCCGGTGTCGGGGGGAAGCGATCCGCGCGGGCAACCCTGCGGGATGTGCCGAAAAGCGCGAAAGAAGTGGGGCGTGCGAAGAACGGAGAGAAGGAGGGAGCGCCTGGCGAGCGGCGCGGCGTCAGCCCGCCGGTGAAGCCGAAACCGGCGGGCTGACGCCGCGCCGCTCGCCCTTAGTGAAACCGGCGGGCTGACGCCGCGCCGCTCGCCCTTAGTGAAACCGGCGGGCTGACGCCGCGCCGCTCGCCCTTAGTGAAACCGGCGGGCTGACGCCGCGCCGCTCGCCCTTAGTGAAACAGTTTCTAAACGATCATTTCTCCCCCACCCAGCGCAGCAGCACGATCTCCGGATTCTTGGGCGGCTCGGCGCCCTTTTCCAGTGTTAACTCCTCCGGCTTGTCCTTGCGCACGTTCTTCTGCTCGTCGAGGAACTCGTCGGCGGGCAGCACGTCCTCGTACGTCCCCTTGATGCCGTAGTGCATCGGCACGATGAAGAAGCGCGGCTCGATCTGCGCGACGACCTCCTTGGCCTCGCTGCCGTTGAGGGTGTAGACGCCGCCGACGGGAATCATCAGAACGTCCACTTTACCGATCGACTTGATCTGGGCATCGCTCAGCTTGTGGCCGAGGTCGCCGAGGTGGGCGATGCGGAAGCCGTCCACCTCGAAGACCAGGACCGAGTTGAGGCCGCGCTTGAGGCCCTGCTCGTCGTCGTGGTAGGTGCCGACCGAGTAGAAGTGGACGCCCTTCACCTTCTCGTCGATGGGGTTCCAGACGAAGCGCTTGCCGTCCTTCTCGGCCTTGACGCCGTAGAACACCTTCGGCTTGGACTTCTCGTCGAGGACGTCGATGCGGGTGTGGTCGTTGTGCAGGTGGCTGCAGGTGACGATGTCGGCCTTGACGTCCTGGCGGCCGAAGGCGTCGATGGCGTGCGGGTCGGTGACGATCCGCGTGCCGTCGCTGGAAATGATCTCGAAGAACGACTGGCCGTGCCAGCGGATGGTGAGCTTCTTGTCGGCGGCGCTGGCCCCGGCGGCGACGGCCAGGGCCGCGAGTAGTGCGGTCAGATGGCGGAGCATGGATGCGACTCCCTCGGGATTCATCGGGAACAATGCTTCTGATGATACCGGAGGGACGAGGGCTCGGACAAGGCGGCGGGCGCGGCGGGAAAAAGAAAATGGCGAAGGAGGATCCCCTTGTAGCTCCAAGCTACCCTCCTTCGCCGCGAATAACGCCTCTCCCCAAGGCGTTAATTCCGAGTTGTCGTCGGGGCCCGGGCGTGCCCCGAACACTCGAACTATAGAATACCTGGTGGGCTTGTCAAAGCACGTCCTTACCGCTTGCGGCCTGGCATTGGCCTCATCCCAGGAACAGTTTCATCAATTCGTGACCGCGCTCGAAGGACAGGTCGGCGGCCGCGGCGACCGCCTCGTCGTAGGACGGCTGCCCCCGCGGCGCGATCCCGGTCCCGGCGATGGCGAAGGGCACCGGTCCGTGGGCGTGGGCGCGCGTCCGCAGCGGCGTGCGGTGATCCGGCGACACCAGGATGCGCCAGTCTCCGTGGCGCGGCAGGGCCTCCAGCAGCGGGCCGACGACGTGGCGGTCGATCTGCTCCAGCGCCTTGACCTTCTCGTCGGCCTTGCCCTCGTGCGACGCCTCGTCCGGCGCCTCGACGTGAACGCAGACCAGGTCGTGATCGGCCAGGGCGGCGACGGCGGCGCGGCCCTTGGCGGGGTAATCGGTGTCGAGGTAGCCGGTCGCGGTCGGCACGTCGATGCGCTTCCAGCCGAGCAGCACGCCGACGCCGCGCACCAGATCGACGGCGCTGATGATGGCGCCGCGCTTGCCGTACAGGTCGGCGAACGGTCGCAGGCTCGGCGCCTTGCCCTGGCCCCACAACCAGACCTGCGTTGCCGGCCGCTTGCCCGCCGCGAGTCGGGCGCGGTTGACCGGATGCCCCGCGAGGACGGCCCGGCTCTTCTCCATGAGGGAGCGCAGCAAGTCGCCGCCCGGCCCCTTCGGCAAATACTCGGCGATGGGGCGGTCGGGGATGTCGTGGGGCGGTTGTGTCGTCGTCTGGGCGGAGAAGGGCGCCGGCACGTCGGCGCGGTAGACCAGGATGTTGCGGTAGCTGACGCCGGGGTGGAACTCGAGCCGTCCGCCGCCGAGCGCCCCCTGCACGGCCTCGACGAGGGCTCGGCCGTCCTCGTTGCTGATGTGGCCGGCGGTGAAGTCGCGCATCTCCTCGTTCTCGACGGTGACGAGGTTGCAGCGGATCGCCCAGTCGTTCGGCCCCAGGGCGATGCCCATCGCGGCGGTTTCGAGCGGGGCTCGGCCGGTGTAGACTTGCAGGGGGTCGTAGCCGAAGAGGCTCAGCGTGGCGACGTCGCTGGCCGGGGTGAGCGACGGCGGCACGTTATTGGACCGGCCGACGACGCCGCCGCGGGCGACGCGGTCCATGTTCGGCTTGTTCGCGGCCTGGAGCGGGGTCTTGCCGCCCAGGGAATCCTGCGGCTCGTCGGCGCAGCCGTCGGGAATGACGATGGCGTATTTCATCGCGGTGCCTTATTCCGGTCTAGGGGAGGGTTCCGTCCCCTCCTTGAGTCCGCGCAAGGCCAGCGACGTGACGACCCACGCGATGCCGCGCGAGAGGAGCTCGAGGCCGACGAACAGGCCGATGATCACGACCCGGCTCTCATCAAAATCGATCAGGATGGCGATGCCCAGGACGACCCCGATGAGGCCGCTGAACGCCGAAAAGCCCCAGCGCGGGTACTGCAGCGACACGGCCACGCCGATGCGCAACAGCCCGCCGACCAGGAAGAGCATCGCCAGCAAGGCGGTCAGCACGGCGGCCGCCTGCTCCGGACGGGCGAGGATGAGCAGGCCGACGACCCCGTCCAGAAGGCCCGCCAGCAGGTGAAAGAACAACCCGCCGCCGACCCGCGCCGAGAAGGCCGAGACGACGTGCAGGACGCCCCCGATCAGGAACAGCCAGCCGAAATAGAACACCACGATTTCTGTGAACAACCCCATCGCGCTGAGGGCCAGCAGGCCCAGCAGGATGAGGACGGCCCCCAGCAGGAGAAACAGCCACCAACGGTTCCGGGCCGCGTTCAGGTCTTCGACGAGCATTGGCATGGGAATCCTCCTGTGGGGCGGCGGGTCGCGGTCCGGCCGGGGCGCTCATTGGCGCATGCCGGGGGAGGACCGCGAGGCCATCTGCGCGAGGCTCAGGTCGTACTGGAGCAGTGACAGATAGAAGGACGAGTAGTAGGGCTTGGCGTCGGGGGCGGCGGGGCCGAACCTCTGCCCGTTCTTGTTCATGTTGTCGATCAGCTCGGCGACGGTGTCTCCCTTCGGGGCCCAGTCGCCGTTAAGCTGCTTGGCGATGTTCGGGTCGCGGAGCAGCTTCGCCGAGGCGGCCACCTGGTTGGCGTAGCTCTTGGCCCGGATGTTGTCCGACGGCGTCATGTCATTGATCGCCGCGTCGATGGCGTCCTGCAGCTGGTCGATCGCGGCGGCCAGGGCCCGCATCGTCCGGCCGCTCAGGCCGTCGCCCCCGGCTTCCTGCGTGGCCTGCATGAAGAGTTTGTCGATCTCCTTGCGCGAGGGGTCGAAGCGGTCGTCGTCCAGCTCGGGCGGCCATTTCAGCTTGCCGCCGTTGTTGAGCATCGTCGAGCTGCGCTTGGCGTTGCCGACGGTCAGGCTGAGGTGCTTGACCGTGTCGGGGTCGAGGGGCACCACGGCGCCCCGCAGCCCCGTCGCGGCCTGAATCTGGCGGATGTCGGTCAGGAAGTGGTTCAGGGGGGTCCCCTCCCAGATTTCCGTCAGCGGCGGGTTGTTGCGGGCCTGCTGCAACTGCTCGTAGAAGTTTGCCGCCATGTTGGCCGACAGCGGCGGCGTGTTCGCCTTCTCGTAGGCCAACTCATCGAACATCTTGCGGCGGTTGTCGATGTGCGCCGACTTCACCTGCTCGCGGCCCATGTTGGCCTGCTGGTGCTGGATCTCGTACTGCCCCGAGGCGTTCATGACGTCGGCGGCGCCGGTCAGGAAGCCGTTCATCGGGGTCTGGCAGGCG
>DATFNV010000481.1:0-5281 GCA_035266225.1 Gemmataceae bacterium | reverse complement strand
TTGTTCTGGTGCTGCCCGCCCGGCCCGCCGCTGCGGAACGTGTCGCGTTTCAGGTCCTCCGGCCGGATCTCGATGTTGATCGTCCCCTCGATCTCCGGCAGCACTTCCACCGCCGCGAACGACGTCTGCCGCCGGGCGTTGGAGTCGAACGGACTGATACGCACCAGACGATGCACCCCCGCCTCGCTCTGGAGGTTGCCGTAGGCGTAGTCCCCCTTGATGGAGAGCGTGGCGCTGCGGATGCCGGCCTCCTCGTTGCGCAGCTCGTCGATGATTTCCGTCTGGTAACCGTGGCGCTCGGCCCAGCGCGCGTACAGCCGCATGAGCATTTGCGCCCAATCGCACGCCTCCGTCCCGCCGGCCCCGGCCTGGATGGTCAGGTAGGCGTTGCTGGCGTCGTGCGGGCCGCTGAGCATGGCGCGCAGCTCGAAGTCCTCGAGACTCTTCTCGACCTTGCCGAGTTCCTGATCGAGCTCGGGGTCGAGGCTGGCGTCCTCGCCGGCCAGTTCGGTCAACGCTCCGACGTCGCCGACGGACGACTCGAGGTCGTCGAACGGCTTGAGGAGGGTGTTGAGCGGCTTCAGTTGCTGGATGAGTTGCTGGGCCTTCTCGGGGTTGTCCCAGAAGTTGGGCTGGCCCATCTGGTCGGTGAGCCGGTCGCGAAGGGCTTTCTTGGCGGCTACGTCAAAGACTGTCTCGCATCTGGGCCAGGCGGCTCGTCACCTCTTCGGTACGGCGGCGGAGGTCGGCATTCATGGCTTGTTCCATCCTCGTCAGGGGGCGGTTCGCCGGCCGTGCGCACCTCGCACGGCCCGGAGCACTCGTCCTCACCATAGCACTTAGACGCGGCTGGAACAATTCGGGTTCGGGCCGGCGGCCCTCAGTTCGGATGCGCCCCCGCCTCGCGCAGGCGCGTCCGCAGGTAGCGCGCCCGGGCGGCGTTGCGCTCCTCGCCGTCGAGCAGCGAGCCCATCAGCTTCTGCAAGTGGGCCGGCTGCGTGTGGATGAACAACTCGTTGACGGTGCCGATGGTGACGTCGTCGAGCAGCCCCATGTTCACGCCGAGGCGCACGCTCGACAGCAGGTCCATCGTCTCTTCCGAGGTCATCATCGTCGCCGAGCAGAGGGTGCCGTAGGCCCGCGACACGCGGTCCTGGATCGCCTGGCGGCTCTCCTTGAGCATGGCGTTGCGCGCCTGCCGCTCGTAGGTGATGATCTGCGGGATCACCTCGCGGATCTCGTTGAGGATCTGCGTCTCGCTCTTGCCGAGCGTCACCTGGTTGCTGATCTGGTAGAAGTCGCCGGACGCTCGACTCCCCTCGCCGTACAGCCCGCGCACCGCCAGGTTGATCTTCTGCAGCGCCCGGAACACCTTCTCGATCTGTTTGGCCCAGACCAGTGCCGGCAGGTGGAGCATGACGCTGGCGCGCATGCCGGTGCCGACGTTGGTGGGGCAGGCGGTCAGGTAGCCGAACTCCTCGCTGAAGGCGTAACTGAGGCGCGCCTCGAGCAGGTCATCGACGCGGTCGATGTCCTGCCAGGCCTCGTCGAGCGCGAAGCCGGAGCGCATCACCTGAAGGCGCAGGTGGTCCTCCTCGTTAATCATGAGGCTGACCGTCTCGCGCGGCCCCAGGGCGACGCCGCGCGGGCCGTCGGCGGCGGCCAGCTCGCGGCTAATCAGTTGCCGCTCGACCAGGAACTGCCGGTCGAGCGGCGACAGGTTGGGGACGTTGATGTATTCCAACCGCGGATCGAGCTCGAGGCGCGCCACGCGGTCGCGCAGCAGCGACTCGATCTCGGCCTTCTGGTAGGCGCTGGCACGGTTGGTGAACGGAAAGGCGGCCACGTTGCGCGCCAGGCGGATCCGGCTGGAGATGACGATGTCAGACTCCGGGCCAGTGCCGCGCAACCATTCGCCGCTCGTCTGTGTCAGGGTATCCAGGTTCATCCGGGGGCTTCCTTCTGTCGGAGGAGGTCACGGATGCGGGCCGCCTCCTCATAGGCTTCGGCCTCCACCGCCTGGCGCAGTTGCCGCCGCAGCTCGAGCAGCTCGACCTGCTCGGCCTGCGCCTCCGCGCCGCGACGCGGGGACTTGCCGACATGGCGGACGGAGCGGTGGATGCGCTCCAGCAGGGGTTCGATCCCGGCGCGGAAAACGGTGTAGTCGTGCGGGCAGCCCAACCGGCCCTGCTGGCGGAACTCCATGAACTTGATCCCGCATTGGGGGCAGGTCAACCGGGCCAGTTCGTCCGAGAGCTGGCCGACGTGCTGGCCGATCAGCGTCTGGAGGATGGCGGGCAGGTTCAACTCCTGCTGCTTGACCAGCTGCTGCTGTTCGGCGCACGCCTGGCACAGGTGGACAATTTTCTTCTGACCACCCTTCTCGATGGTGGTTATGTGGACCGTGGCCGGGTTGGAGCAGGACTGACATTTCATCCCTGGTCCCTCCGCGGACCGCGGTAGCAGACGACCGGCGCCGGCCTTCGCATGTGGATCCGTCCTCTTCCCGGAATTCCTCCGTTTAGCGGCCGCCGTCGATTTATCGTTTCGCGAAACGATGAATCCGCGCCCCCCCGAGGGCGGCCGCTAACCGTCTCATCCCTCCTCGAGTTTGCGGATGCAATCGCGGATGCGCGCCGCTTCCTCGTAGGCTTCCTTGTTGACGGCCTGGAGCAGTTGCTTGCGCAACTGGATCAACTCCGATTGCATCTGTTTGTTCTGCGGCAGGCGGCGCGGGACCTTGCCGGTGTGCCGGGGCGGGTCGCCGTGGATGTTTTCCAGGAGCGGCAGCAGTTCGTCGCGGAACTCCTGGTAGTCGTGCGGGCAGCCGAGCCGCCCCGAGTTGCGGAACTCGACGAACTTGAGGCCGCAGACGGGGCACTCGTGGTTGGGGGCGCCGACCTCCTCGCCCTCGTCGCCCTGCGGCACGGGCGGAGCCTTGGCGCCGGCCTTCTGCGGCTCGTACAGGTATTTGTGAGCACACTCCTCGCACAAGTGCAGTTCTTCAAACTGTTCTTCGCCGAGGATTTCGGTGATGTGCAAGGTGGCGGCCTTGGTACACTTCTGGCACTTCATCGCCGCGGGTCCCCGATACGGGCCAAGCTCGCACGCACGTCTGGCAGCTCGGGAGCAGGAGCCGTGCCTCTTGCCTCTCGTCAGCAATCCAGCGCCATTCTAACAGGGGGGGGGATGGTGTCAAGCAAAGCGGCTCGGCGTGGCCGACGCGCGGGGCGAATCGACCACGGCAAGCGGCATTGTCCCCGCCCACCCTTTTAGCTACCATCGGCCGCCGATGGAACGCCAATCCCCTTCGCCTGCCGACGGATCGCCGCGGGCCGACCTCGGCAACAGTCGTCTGTGGCTGCTTCCCCTGCTGGCGCTGTTCGCCTGGCAAGGGTCGCTAACCCTGTCGCTGTTCGGCCCCGACCCCCGCCGCGGCCTGCTGGACGACGAGCCCATCGTATCCGGCCGGCACCCGCTGCACCTGTACCACGGCTACCTCGGTGCCCGCTCTTTCTTCGACCGCGGCACCCTTTGCTGCTACGACCCGAATTTCCAGGCCGGCTACCCGAAAACCCCCGTCTTCGACGGCGGCAGCCGGCCCGCCGACTTGTTCCTGATCCTGGCCGGCGGCGCTTACCGCCCCGCCGCCTACAAGGTGGGGCTGGCCGTCTGCTGCCTGCTGGCGCCGCTGCTCCTGACGGCGGCGGCGCGCGGTGCCGGCCTGTCGCGCGGCGGGACCTGCCTGGCCACTGGGCTCGGCCTGCTGGTGTGGTGGGGCAAGCCGACGCGCGACGCCCTGGACGCCGGCGACCTCGACCTGCTGCTGGCGGCGCTGGCCGCCCTGGCGCAGTTCGGACTCCTGCTCCACTTCGACCGCGCCCCCGGTTTCCTGTCCTGGCTCGGCATCCTGGCCGCCGGCTACCTCGGCTGGTTCGCCCACCCACTCTTTTTCGCCGTGCTCCTCCCCCTGGCCCTGATCTACTATCTCACCGTCGGCGCCCGGCACGGCCTCGTCTGGCACCTGGCCCTGCTGGCCGGTCTGGCCGGGGCCGTGGCCGGGAACGCCTTCTGGCTCCGCGACTGGGTGGCGTACTGGTGGCTGCGTTCGCCGCTGGAGGCGACGGGCGTCCTCTTGCCCCACCGCACGTTCCACACCCTGTGGGCGGCACCGCTGTGGGGCGACGCGATGGACCGAGCCCTGGCAGTGCTGCTGATCGTCGCGGCGTTTGGCGGCGTGGTCCTGCTCAACCAGACCCGGCGCCGCGCCGCGGCCCGCCTGTTCGGGCTGGGGGCGCTGGCCTTCCTGGTTCTGGCACTGGCCGGGGTCGCCTGGGAACCGCTGGGGCGCTTCGGCACGTCGCGGCTGCTGACGGCGGCCCTCCTCTTCGCCGCGGTGCCGGCCGCTCACGCCTTCGCCGGAGTCGTGTCCCTGAGCTGCCGGCTGACCGGCGGCCGGCTGCGCGGCGCGGCCGTCGTCGTCTGCTTGCTGGTCGGCATCGCCTTAGGCGGCCAGGACCACACGTCGGCCCTGCTGCGGCACTATGCCGAGACGCCGGCCCTCGCGCTCGGCATCGGGCCGCAGCGCCAGGCCGTGGTCGAGGAACTGCGTGACCGGACGACGCCACAGGCACGGATCCTCTGGGAGGACCGGCCGGGGCCGCGCGGCGCCGCCCTGTGGACAGCCCTGCTGCCGGTGCTGACGCAGGACGAAAGCGGCGGCCGGTCCTTCCTCGGCGGACTCGACCCCGCCGGGACTATCGAGCACACCCAGGGCGGCTTCACCGACCAGGTGCTGGCCGGCAAGCACGTCAGCCAGTGGAAGGACGACGAGCTGCGCGACTACTGCAAGCGCTACAACGTCGGCTGGGTGGTCTGCTGGTCGCCCGCCGCCGTGGCGCGCTTCGCCGCCTGGGAGGACGCCAAACAGGTCGCGACGCTGGGCGACGACGGCCCCGGCGCCCTGTTCGCGCTAGGGCGGCCGCATTCCTTCGCCCTCAAGGGACGGGCGAACTGGCTGAAGGCCGACTGCGAACACGTCGCCCTCGGCGAGGTGGTCCCCGAGGACGGCCGGGTGGTGCTCAGCCTGCACTACCAGGCCGGCATGAAGGCAATACCGGATCGCGTGCAGGTGGAACGTGAGATCGACCCCTACGACCCCATCCCGTTCGTGCGCCTCAGGGTGCCGGGACCGGTCACGCGGGTGACGCTCACCTGGGAGAATTGACATCGTTTAGCGGCGGGTCGCAGACCCGCGCGTTGGCCGACGCGCGGGTCTGCG
>DATFNV010000480.1:0-7104 GCA_035266225.1 Gemmataceae bacterium | reverse complement strand
AGCAGACCCGGATGGCCACACCCGTTCCCATCCCGAACACGGCCGTTAAGCATCCGGGGCCGATGGTAGTGCGAATAGCGCGAGAGTAGGTCATCGCCGGGAATTGTCGAACGCCCCCGAGGGGAGACCCTCGGGGGCGTTGTTTTTTGCGCAACCCAGCCGCTTGCGGCTTAGCGTTCGCTTCACCGGGGTGAAGCGAACGCTAAGCCGCAAGCGGCTTCTTAATGATGCCCCCGCGCCGCCAGCCAGCGCTCGGCGTCGAGTGCCGCCATGCACCCCGACCCCGCCGCGGTAACCGCCTGGCGGTAATAACTATCCGCTACATCGCCCGCCGCGAACACTCCTTCCACGCTCGTGTTGGTCCGCTGCGGCGTCGTCCACTTGACGTAGCCGTTGGCCTCCAACTCCAGCTGCCCCTCCAGGAAGTCGGTATTGGGCGTGTGGCCGATGGCCGCGAACATGCCGCCGCTGGCCAACTCCTCGGTGCCGCCGCCCGTCGTGCTCCGCAACCGGACCCCCGTCACGCCGTCCCTGTCGTTGCCCAGGACCTCGTCCACGACGGAGTTCCATTTCATCGTGATCTTCGGGTTGTCCAGCGCCCGCTGCTGCATGATCTTGCTCGCCCGTAGCGTGTCGCGGCGGTGGACCAGGTAAACCCGCGAGGCGAACTTGGTCAGGTAAGTCGCCTCCTCGACCGCGGTGTCGCCGCCGCCGACCACGACCAGCGGCTTGTTGCGGAAACGCGGCAGGGCCCCGTCGCACACCGCACACGCCGACACCCCGTGGTTCTTGAAGCGGTCCTCCGAAGGCAGTCCGAGGTAATTGGCCCGCGCCCCCGTGGCGACGATGACCGCCAGCGCCTCCACTGTTTTCCCCCCCAGCGACCTCAGGACGAACGGTTGGCGACGGAAATCGACCTTCACGATGTCGTCGGTTTCGACCCGCGTGCCGAAGTTCCTGGCCTGCTGCCGCATCAGCTCCATCAGCTCCGGCCCCTCGATCCCGTGGGAGCGCTGCGGCTTGTTCTCCTGCACCCAGTAGGGCTGATACTGCTCCGGCAGGGCGGTCTTCAGGTACTCGCGCATCGGGCCGGCGGGGAAGCCGGGATAGTTCTCGACCTCGGTGGTCAGGTTGAGCTGACCCAGCGGCGCCGTCCCCTTGATCTGGTTCTCCTGCGTCGCGGCCCCCTCAAACACCTGCGGGCTGAGGTTCGCCCGCGCGGCGTAGACCGCCGCCGCCCACCCCGCCGGCCCCGAGCCGATGATGACAACCTTTTCAGCCATGTGCCTTGTCCCTTGTCTCGTGTCCCTCGTCCCCAGTCCCTTCCGAGGGGGGCGAAGGGTTCTGTTAATGTATAATGCTTAGACACCGCCGACCAACGGCAGGATACGGGCCACTCCGCCCCGACGGACGAGGGACAACGGACAAGATGCTGCACCTGACCGACCTGCGCGAAATCCTCCGCTATGTGCCGAAGTTCCGCGATCGCGTCTTCGTTATCGCGATGGACGGGGCCGTGGTCGAGGACGAAAACTTCTCCAACCTGCTGCTCGACATCGCCCTGCTCCGCAGTCTGCGCGTCGGTGTCGCCCTGGTCCACGGGGCCGGCCACCAGATCAAGCGCCTCGCCGAGCAGACCGGTCAGGCGCCGTCGAACATCGACGGCACCGGCGTCACCGACGCGCCCACGCTGCAGATGGCCTTGACGGCGGCCAACCGCGTCACGCACGAGGTCATCGAGGGGCTCGCCGCGGTCGATCTGAGCGGGGCCTACGGCCACGCCCTCGTCGCCCACCCCGCGGGCATCATCCGCGGCGTCGATTACCAGATGACCGGCCGGGTCGAGCGCGTCAACGTCGCCATGCTCCAGGCGCTGCTCGAGCACGACATCGTCCCCGTCATCCCGCCACTCGGTTGCGACGGCGAGGGGCGCACCTACCGCCTCAACTCCGACGCCGTCGCCGTCGAGGTGGCCCGCGCCTTGCGGGCCGTCAAGCTCATCTACCTCAGCGCCGGCGGTATCGTCCGCCGCGGCGACGAGTCGCTCCGGCAACTCTCGGTCGAGGAGGCCCAGGCGCTCCTCACGGGGGCGCGGGCCGAGATCGCCGAGACGATGGTGTCGAAGCTGGAGCACGCGGTCCGGGCGGCGCGCGAGGGCGTGCCGCGCGTCCACATCATCGACGCCAAGGTGGAGGAAGGGCTCCTCGCCGAGGTCTTCTCGAACGAGGGCGTCGGCACCCTCGTCCACGCCAACGAGTACCAGGCCATTCGCCGCGCCCAGAAGAAGGACGCCCGGTCGATCCTCAAGCTGATTCAGGCCGGCGTCGAGAACGACGAACTGGTCCGCCGCACCCGGCAGGAGATCGAGCGGCAGATCGGCGAGTATTTCGTCTTCGAGGTCGATGCCAACCCGGTCGCCTGCGTGGCCGTCCATCCCTACTCCGAGCAGCGCAAGGCGGAACTGGCCTGCCTCTGCGTCGATGGCACGTTCGAGAACCAGGGCATCGGCGCCAAGCTGACGCACTACGCCGAGGCGCAGGCGCGGGCGCTGGGCGCTGCCGAGTTGTTTTGCCTCTCGACGCAGGCCTTTAACTTTTTCGTCCAGAAGGGCGGGTTCCGCCTCGGCACCCCCGACGACCTGCCGCCGGCCCGTCGCGAGCGCTACGAGCGCACCGGCCGCAAGTCGCTGGTCCTGACGAAGAAACTTTAGAAAAGGCTCACGCAAAGACGCAAAGACGCAAAGACGCGAACGGCGCCGCAAGCAAAGATGGAAGCGGCGGAGAATGCTGAGTGGTGCCTTGGCGCCTTTGCGTCTTTGCGTGAGATTTTTCTTCCCCTCCCCAGCCGATCCTTACCCGGGAGGATCGTCCTTATGTCCATCTTTTACCTGCTGCCGCCGCGCCCCTACCTGGGGGAGCGCTTCGCCTGCTACCTGCAAGGGCTCTTCCCGGGGCTGCAATGGGACAGTGCCGTCTGGGCCAACCTGGCCGACGGGCTAGCCGCGGCGGCGACCTGTCATCCGGACGTTTACGTCGTCTACCGCGAGGAGTTGCCCGAGGGCGATGAGCCGGGGCGGGCGCTCGCGGACGGCTTCGGCGCCGAGTCGGGCGACGAGGTGATCGAGCTGCGCGTGGCCGACCGACCCGGGGAGTTGACGGTGCGGCGCTGGCGGGTCGGGGCTAGCGCGGCGGCCTGACCCGCCCCGTTTCCTTCACCTCCCCGTGCGGCTACAGTAACAGCCGACACCCGGGAGGGAGACGTGCATGAACTCGAAGGGGTTACGCGCCGGCGTCTACGTGGACGTGGAGAACATCGCCCGCAACGGCGGCCGGGGCATGCGCTTCGATACCCTGCGCCAGTACGCCACCCGCGACGGCGCCGACGCCATCCGCCTCAACGCCTACCTGGCCTTCGACGAGGAGCGGGCCCACCGCGACTTCGATTACCGCGCCCGGGCCACGCGCTACCACTTCGCCCTGCGCGACGTTGGGTTCAAGGTCATCGAGAAGCCGGTGCAGTGGTACGCCAACGAGGACGGCGCCCGCGTCAGCAAGGCCAATTCGGACCTCGATTTGGCCGTGGACATGCTCCTGCAGTCCGCCAAGCTCGACCGCGTCGTCCTCGTCTCCGGCGACGGCGATTTCGTCCAGGTCGTGCGCGCCCTGCAAAACATGGGCTGCCGCGTCGAGTTGATCGGCTTTCAGAACGTCTCCTACGACCTGCGCTGCGAGAGCGACGTGTTCGTGTCCGGCTACCTGATCCCGGGCCTGCTGCCAGTGCCGCTCAAGCCGGTGACGCCGGCGCCGGCCAGGCCGCCGGCCTGGGGCGAGGCTGGCTCGCGCGTGCGCGGCACCTGCTATCACTACAACGCCGAGAAGGGCTTCGGCTTCCTGCGCTACCTGAGCCGGCTGGGCGACCTGACCGTTACGGACACACGCGACCCCGATTCGCCGTATCGCGAGGCGTTCTTCCACCGCTCACAGTGTCCGCCGAACCTCGAGTTGGGCGTGCTGCCAAACCGCGACATGGTGTTCGACTTCTTGCTGGTGCCCGGCCGCGAAGGCAAGATGGAGGCGAACGAGCTGACGCTGGTGGCCAACTACGGGCCGCACCTGCGTCCGCCGCAGGCGCAGGTCAACTGGTCGGCCCCGGCCAGCGACTCGCGCGTCGGCCGCGGCACCGGCCCACGTCCCGCCGTGACGACCGAAGGGGGCGAGCCGGAACGGGCCGCGCCGGCACCGCCGCGGACGGTCGAGGCGGCCGCGCCGCCGCCTCCGCCCCCCTCACTGACGCCGCAGTGGGGCCGAACGGGACTCGATGAACCGCCGCCCGGGGGAGGCCGACCCACGTAAGCGGACGGCCGGACGAAACGGACTCTCGGCCCTTCATCGCAGCGGTGCCCATTGCATCACGGCGCGAAGCGCGGCCCGCCGGAGCGGCTCGGCAAGCGACGTGTCAGCGCCGTGTGTACGGCAGAACCTCAAGCCGGGCGCGTCGCTCGACGCCAAGGGGATCGCCAAGCTCATCGCCGGGCTCGACGCCGACGAATTCCAGCAGCGCGGGCAAGCCACCGAGGAGTTGATCGGCGCCGGCAAGGTTCTCGAGGCGCCGCTCAAGGCGGCGCTGGGGACCAACCCGTCGGCCGAGGCGAAGCGATGCCTCGATTTCATCCTGAGCCAGAGGAGCGGCAAGCTCGGGCGGGACAGCGAAGAGGTGCGAGCGGTGCGCGGCGTCGAGGTGCTGGTGCGGATTGGCACGCCGGAGGGGCGGAAGGTGTTGGAGGAATTCGCCAGGGGCGGCGACAGCCAACTCGCCGCCGAGGCGGAGCGCCTCAAAGCGAAGAACGCGGCACCGTGATTCGCCCGTCGTCCTCTCAGGGGAGTCGTGAGCGAGCCGTCATTCCATCGGCCAGATGCCGCGTGCTCGCAGGTCGGCGAGCCGGTGCATCCGCAGCGGACTGGGGCTCTGGCCCTGGTATATGTCGTGGATCTGTTGGCCCGAGCGGCAGGCGGCGTCGAAGTCGGCGGAGCCGACCAGCGTCGTCTCCAGGCAGCGCCACTCGTTGTTGCCATGCCACGTTTCCCAGGCCACGAGGGCATGCCCCGGCACGACGACGAGGGCGGCGTTGAGCGACGCCCCTTCGAGGAGGCTGGCGAAGAGGACGCTGCCGTCGATGCAGTTAGCGCGTTTGCCGGCGAGCGACTCGCGCGGCAGTCGTGTCCGTTGTGTCTGCTGCCCCGGTCCGGCGCCGTAGTCGATGACCGAGTTGACGTAGGTGATTTGGGCCTCGCGCAGGGCCGCGTAGAGGGCCTTGACCTGCTCGGTGACGGAGTCGCGGCCGCGCTGGTAGCCGTGGATCATGCGGCCCTCGCACATGTCGGCGGCCCGTCGGATGCAATCCTGCACGGGCTCCGCGTAGGGCGTGACCCAGGCGCCGTAATAGTGCGTCAAGTCCATGGGCTCCCCGGTGTCGGGCCGGATGACGGCGTTGAAGCTGGAGTTGCGGGAGAGGCAGACGAGGGGAAAGGTGTCGTGGCACTCGGGCTTGCCGTCGAGGTCCTCGACGCGCAGGTGCAGCGTGGCGCGCTGCACTTCGGTGATGGCTCGGGCGCGTTCGGGGAAGAGGGTGGGCAGGAGCTTGAGGGTGACGTCCTTGCCGCGCTCGATCTCGACGGTGCGGACGGCCTCGGCGGAGAGCCCCTCGATGAACGCCTTGACGCGGCGCGGCTTGCGGTCGGTGGAGACATTGCCGACGACGACGGTGAGGAGGGGGTCGGCGTCGGGGTCGAGCAGGTGGTAGATGCCGGTGGGCAGCGAGTGCATGTGAACAGTGGGCGCGACTCGCAAACCCGTAGTCTCAGGGCCGAGGAGGCGGCCATGCGGCGCGGTGGTGGGTGCGCCGGCCGGCGCGGGGGGTGCCGGCTGCTGGGCACTCCGCAGCGCCTGCTCCGCCGCGGCAAGTTGGCGGAGGATGTCGGGGTTGGCACTCGGATCCGGCAGGGAGAAAACTGCCGCTCGCAGGGCCTGGACCTGGCGCTCCTGTTGCTGAAACCGCCGGCGGAGAGCGGCACTGTCGGGATCGGACATGGTACGACATCCTCGAGAGGCCACGATGGGCGGCTGGGCCCGGGACGATGTTCGGTTGTCGTTCGGCCTGGTGGCCCCGCGGCAGGGGAAGTTCACGCGACAACAAGGGGACGTTGACTGCGACAAGACCCAGGAGGGGTGAGGGTCGTGCAAGAAGGCTACGGCACCGTGGGCGCGTACCAGACCCTCACTGTCCCGTCTCGCACCAAACGGTTTCTTGCCAGTTTCTTGTAAAGCCCGGCGAACGACACAAGCCTGACGCGCCAGCGAAGGATCGCCAGCATCCTTCGCTGGCGCGTCAGGCTTGTGTCGCGTCCCATCCTTTACACAATCGGCCAGGAAAACCGTTTGGTGCTAGGGCACGTCGCAGCGGGTCCACCTTGCGGCTGACGGCGAGGTTGTAGAGGATGCCCCAGAACGGCCGCCAGCGCTCCGCATCGCCGCCTGTCAGGAACGCCTTCTCGTCGGGCTCGCGGTCGTAGACCACGTTCCACGGCACGCCCGCGTCACCGTCGAGGACCAACTCCAGGCTCTCCACCTCGCCGCGGTCGCGGAGGTGCTCCAGCCACTTCCGCACCTTCTTCGCCCTCGCCTCGTCGTCGGCCGGGCGGAAGAGGCGGTCGTAAATCTCGTGCCCCGCGCGAGCCAGCCGGCAGCAGGTCTGACGCAGGTCGGCATCGCACGCCTGCCGGTCGGCGTCGGAGCCGGCGTTGACCCAGGCGAGGTAGTCGCGGGCCATCCCGTCGAGTTGCTCACGGCACCTGCGCGCCGCGGTCCGGAACAGGTCCAGACGCGAGCCGGTCAGCAGATAAGGCGTGAACGCGCCGGGCCCCTTCGTACCAGGTGAAGAAGACCTTCTTCTCGTCAGCCTCGACGACGCAAACGACCTGAGACATGGGCGCACACTCCCGCAGGGGAACGGGACCGGAACGGACGGCACCACCGGATCAGGGGGCGTCGCAGCGGCTGACGCCGAAGACGATGTAGTTGTAGGGCAACAGCTCTTTCTTGTCGGCC
>DATFNV010000479.1:0-3546 GCA_035266225.1 Gemmataceae bacterium | reverse complement strand
ACCGACGACCGGGGAATGCTGAACGTGGCGGTGCTCGGCTCGGCCGTCGCCGACAAGTTGTTCCCTTACGAGGATCCGCTCAAGCAGTCGGTGCGCCTGGGCAACTACTTCTATCGCGTCGTCGGCGTCGTGGCCAGTCGCATGCCGCTGGCGGCGGTCGGCGGCAGCAGCCAGTCGGCCGAGGACTTCAACAACGACGTCTACATCCCGCTGCGGACTTGCCGGGTCCGCTTCGGCGAGAAGATCCTGATCCGCCAGAGCGGCTCGTTCAGCGGCGAGCAGGTCGAGCTGAGCCAGGTGACCTTGACCATGAAGGACATGGACAGCGTGCGGCCGGCCGGCTCGGTCGTGAAGGAGCTGCTGGAGCGCTATCACCTCAAGAACGATTACGCCGTCACGGTGCCGCTGGATCGGCTGGAGGCCGCCGAGCGCGAGAAGACCCGCTTCACCCAGCTGCTGACCGTCATCGGCGGCATCTCGCTGCTGGTGGGCGGCATCGGCATTATGAACATCATGCTGGCCACGGTGACGGAGCGGACGCGCGAGATCGGCATCCGCCGCGCCCTGGGGGCCAAGCGCCGCGACATCATCCTACAGTTCCTCATCGAGGCCGTGGTGCAGACGACCTTGGGCGGCCTGGTGGGCGTCGTCCTTGGGCTGATGGTCGTGTTCACGGTGCCGTGGATCGCCGAGCACGTCTTCGCGACGCACCGGCCAGCGGTGCTCAACGTGCCGTCGATCCTCTGGGCGCTGGCCGTGGACTTGGCCGTCGGCATCCTCTTCGGGCTGTACCCGGCCTGGCGCGCTTCGCGGCTCGACCCCATCGAGGCGCTGCGGCACGAGTGACGGCGGCCGCGCAAGTCGGCGCCGCCCTCGCGTTCCCTGGGCGTAAGTTCCGCTGGCGTGGGGTCTTCGTCCCGGCAGGACGCTGGACGAAGGCCCCCGTCGCGCGCAATGAGAAAGCCCACGGGTTGCGGCCCGTGGGCTTCTTCGTTGTGATGGGGGAGCGGTTCAGCGCCTGGCGGTTTGCACGGTCTGCATCTCGCCGAACTCAACCACCGCCTCCTCGCCGGCGCCGAAGGTGACGCGCTTGCTCTCGGTCACCTTGCGGCCGTCGCGCGTGACCTCGGCCCGGAGCGTGTAGAAGTACTTCTGACCGGGCTTCAGTTCCGGCGTGTCGAAGGCCCGCGTCGAGGACGAGAGTGTGCAGGGGGTGTCATCGACGAACAGGCGGGCGTCTTCGGGCAGTTTCACGACGAGATGGGCCGTGACGGGCGCCGCCTGGTCATCGGCCTTCTTCATCTTGTCGCCGGCGATGGCCGTCCCCTTGATGCCGGGGGTGGCGTCGGCGTGGAGGACCACCGGCGGGGCGACCCCGACCGGCGGAGCGACCTTGACCGGCGGGTAGTACGCGGGGCCAGTGAGGGAGCTGAAGTACGGCGCGCCAGGACCGCCGACCGAGTAGAAGTACGACGGAGTGGGCCCACCCACCGAGTCGAAGTGGGGACCGCCGAGGTAGTCGCCGCCCCAGCCCCGAGCGTAGCCGACGGGGTAGCCGCCGCCGTGGTAGCCCCAGCAGCCGCAGGAACAGCCGTAGCACGAGCAGTAGCAGCTGCAGTAGCACGAGCAGTAGCAGCTACAATAGCAACTGCAGTAGCAGGCGTTGCAGTGGCTAAAGGCGTTGCAGCCGTAGCACCCGTAGCAGCTGCAGCAGCCGTGGCAGTAGCTGTAACAGGAACAGCCGCAGTAACCGTGGTAGCCCCACTCCGGCGTCGCTGACGTGGTCGTCAACATCGCCGCGAGCATCACGCTGTACATGGTGTTTCACCTCCCCACCGTTGGAATGCGTTGCCCAGGCCACGCTGGCACCCTGGGCACAATCGCGAGAGTTTGCCCCAGAGGAGTTCCGGGAAAACTGAGCCTTACCTTAAAAGAAGTCAAGGGGGCAGTCAAAAACAAATTGGGCAAGATGGAGAAAATAAGCAGAGGTGGCGCCCGCACATCCGGAACTCCGACGACGGGCCGAATTCGAGGGGGGATTGCCCTTGTGCCAGGGCCGTTGGATTGTCCCGTTCCGGTGAGCCGCGCGGGAGGGCTTCGCCGCACCGGTCGCGGGAAAAGGGCCGCGAGCTGGGGCGTATCCCTCCACGACGGAGGCGCCCCCGTTCCGGCCGTGAACCATTCTGCGGAGAGAACCTCGCTCGTCCCTCCCGTGTCGTCTTCGATAGCCCTGTCCCATCCGCAATGAGGAGTCTTCCATGCTCACCCTCCCCGAAGTCCACGTCGGCGACCCCCTCCGGCACGAGGCGTTAAGCGTCTTCCCCCTGTTCGGGCCGGCCAACGGCCGCGCCGACTACCTCCTGTCCGACGAGGCCCTGGCCGCGGGTGCCGTCACCGTCGAGGAGGTCGGCCAAACCGGGTCGGTGCCGACCCTCGTCGTCACGAACCAGGCCGATTCCCTGGTCCTCTTCCTCGAAGGGGAGGAATTGCGGGGGGCCAAGCAAAACCGCGTGCTGAACACGTCGGTCCTGGTGGGTGCCCGGACCAAAACGACCATCCCCGTCAGCTGCGTCGAGCAGGGGCGCTGGCGCTACACGTCGGCGTCCTTCGGGCACAGCGGCAGCCACTCCTCCTCGAAGCTGCGGCACATCCTGAAGGAGTCCGTCTCGCGCTCGGCGAAGGAAGGGCGCGGTCACGACTCCGACCAGGGCGAGGTCTGGAAGGAGGTCAGCCGGCAGATGCAGTCGCTGGGTGCCGCGTCCGCGACGGGGGCGATGGCCGACACCTACGGGGCGCACCGGCAGCGCCTGGACGAGTTCACGCAGCGGTTGCAGTACGTCGAGGGGGCCTCCGGCCTGGCGGTGGCCGTGGGGGGCAAACTCGTCTCGGTGGACCTGTTCGACAAGCCCGCGACATGCCGCAAGGTCTGGGGCCGGTTGCTCACCGGCATGGTCATGGACGCCCTGGAGGCCGGGCCGACCGAGGAGCAACTCGGCAAGGAGAAGGTCCAGGAGGCGCTGGTCGGTCTCCGTGGCGTCCCCTGGCAGCAGACCCAGACGGTCGGGGTGGGAGAGGAGTATCGGTCGGACACCGAAGGCCGGCACGCCTCGGCGCTGGTCCTCGACGAGTCGGTCATCCACGGCAGCCTGGTCGTGGCGGGATAAGGCAATGGTCGGGGGACTCAGCTCGCGCCCGGGGGATTGTCGCCCTTGCGCGTCGGTCCTCCGGGACGTCTTTGAAGCACTCCGGGCATTCTACCCGTTCGCCGGGTGCTTTTCGCCGACGGAATGGTGCTCTCGGAAGCGGCCCTTGCAACGGCCCCCGCGGTGGCGGAAGATGAGGGGGAAGCAACAGCCGCACACGAGGCAGAACGGGCCATGTCTAGCAAGAAGCAGAAGAGGGCCGGGAAGGGGCGCCGGAAGCCGACCTTCCCGGCGAAATTCAGCGCCGGAACGCAGGTCCGCGTGAAGCCCGGGACGACCGACCCGGACTTCCCGGACATCCCGCTGGGCGGCTGGGCCCAGACGATTCGTGCATCCTGTCTAC
>DATFNV010000478.1:0-4500 GCA_035266225.1 Gemmataceae bacterium | reverse complement strand
GTCCGAACTCCCGATCAGCTGCGCCCTCCGGCCGCGAAAAAAGCCTCGTAATGGTGGCATGGGAGAGACCGCACCCGGCGAGGCTCGTTGCGCCCGGGCCGCGCTCCGGCGGGGTCGTCCCTTGCCCCGGGTTCCTCCGTGCGGCATACTGGCAGGTGAGTAGAGCCCCCCGAGCGAGAGGAGTTGCGCCATGTTCAAGCAGATCCTTGTCCCCGTGGACCTGACCGACGGGCACGGGCGCGCGCTGGACATCGCCGCGGCGCTGGCCGGGCAGGACCGCGGCCAGATCACGGTGCTGCACGTCATTGAACTGATCGCCGGGCTCTCGCACGAGGAGGGGAAGGAGTTCTACGACCGGCTGGAGAAGAAGGCCCGCCAACACGTCGCCGGCCTGGGCGCGCGGCTGGCCGCACACAAGGTGGCGTGCCGGACGGAGGTAGCGTTCGGCAACCGTGCCGTCGAAATCTTGCGGTACGCGCAGCAGAACGGGACCGACCTGATCGTCCTCACCTCGCACCGCATCGACCTCCAGCAGGGCGCCGCCGGCCTCGGGACACTCAGCCACAAGGTCGGTATCCTGTCGCCGTGCCCGGTCCTTCTTGTGAAGTGACCTGGGATGAGGCCAAACGCCTGAATTACCAAGCAGTTGCGGCGACCCGTGGCGACAAGAGCGACATCAGTGAACAGCCGTCGAGAAAACTGCCTCAAGACAACAGCCTAGTGCTACCCCAAACGGACCACTTTTGAACGATGCCAGTTCTGCCGGGCATAACGCGCTTTCCCAGAGCTGACGCCGCCTTCACGCTGTTTTCTTGACGGGGCAATCCGCCCCGCCCGCCGATTACTGGAGCAGCGTACCCTCAACTACCAAGGCCGCCGGTTGCTGCGAGTCCGTCGCAACCAGGCCGAAAAAGACGACGGAGAGGAGATTAGTCATGAGAAGATCCTGCGCCCCGTTGGGCGTCCTGCTGCTGGTCATCCTGGCCCTGCCGGCGAACGCCGAGGCGCCGGCCCAGCCCGGGGCCGCGTCGGCCCCCGGCGCGTCCCTCGTCGTTGACGGCGCCTTGCCGTCCGACGCCATCGGGTTCCAACGGGCCGCGGCCGACTGGAGCGTGCCGCCGAGCGGGCAGTTGCAGAGCGACCGGGCCTTTCCCGGCTTCGTCGGTCCCATCAGTAACCCGGTGCTGTCCAAGGACCCGCGCTCGCTGACCGAGGCGCGCTTCATGTTCGTCAACGACAGCATCCCACCGGACCATCCGCTCCGCGGCGGCAACTTCCAGGTCATCGGCCTTCAGGTCCGCGTTGCCCTGACCGACCGGCTAAGCCTTACCGTGGACAAGGGCGTCTATGCCTGGATCCACCCCGGCAGCGGCCCCGAACAGGACGGCTTCATCAACATCGCCGCCGGCCTCAAGTACCTCCTCGTCCGCGACGTCGAGAACCAGTTCCTGTGGTCCGCGGGGTTTATGTACGAGCCGCAGACGGGCGAGGGCAGCGTCTTCCAGAACCAGGGCCACGGCGTGATGACCGCGTTCACAACTGCCGGCAAGCAACTGGCCGACTATTACCACGTGCTCGGGACGTTCGGCTACCAGTTCCCGCTGGACAGCAACCAGAACAGTAGTTTCTTCTACACCAGCCTCCACCTGGACCGCCAGGTGTGCGGGTGGCTGTACCCGCTGATCGAGTTGAACTGGTTCCACTACGCCGCGGGCGGTGATCGCGGCCTGCCTCCGGCCCTGGGCGAGGGGGACGGCCTGCTAAACCTGGGCACGAGCGGCGTCGCGGGGAACGATCTGGTGACCCTGGCCGCGGGCCTCAAGGCGGTCGTCAGCGAGCACCTGGAAACCGGCGTTGCCTGGGAATTTCCGATCTCCAACCGGAAAGATCTCATCGACAACCGCCTGACCTTCGAGTTGATCCTGCGCTATTGAGGGCCCGGAGCCGCCGGCTGAGGGGCCTACGCCGGCGACGAGTTGCGCCCGGGGCGATTGACACGCCTCACGGCGGCTGCCAGAATCCTGTGGGCAAACCTGGCAAGGCGGAACGAGGCCGGAGGAATCATGGCGACGATGCGCGTGGTGCAGGTTCCCCGTCCTAACGGGCCTTTCGAGATCGTTGATCGGCAGATACCTGAGCCGGCCGCTGGATCGGTACGGATCCGGGTGCAAGCGTGCGGCATCTGCCACAGCGATTCGCTCACCAAGGAGGGAATTTACCCGGGAATTCAGTACCCGCGGGTCCCCGGTCACGAGGTGGCCGGGGTGATCGATGCGGTTGGCCCCGGCATCGCCGCCTGGCAGCCGGGCCAGCGGGTGGGCGTCGGGTGGAACGGCGGCTATTGCGGGCATTGCGACTACTGCCGCCGTGGCGACTTCTTCGCCTGCGTGACCGGTCAGGTCACCGGCGTCACCTTCGACGGCGGCTACGCGGAGTACCTGATCGCCCCCGCCAGCGCGGTCGCGCTGATGCCGGCCGAACTTCCGCCCGCCGAGGCGGCCCCCCTCATGTGTGCCGGCGTCACCACGTTCAACGCGCTGCGAAACAGCGGCGCACGGCCGGGTGACGTCGTCGCCGTGCTCGGCCTGGGTGGGCTCGGCCACCTCGGGGTTCAGTACGCCGCGAAGATGGGCTTTCACACGGCCGGCATCGCACGAGGCAAGGACAAGGAGCCGCTCGCCCGCCAGTTGGGCGCGTCGGTGTACATCGACAGTCAGGCTCAGGATCCCGCGGCGGAACTGCTCAAGTTGGGCGGCGCCCGAGTCATTCTGGCGACGGCGACCAGCGGCGAGGCGATGAGCGCCGTGCAGGGCGGCCTGGCCGTCAACGGCACGCTGCTGGTCGTCGGGGCGGCGGCCTCGATGCAAGTATCTCCTTTGTTCCTGCTCGCGGGATGCCGCTCGATCAAGGGCTGGTATTCCGGGACTTCGATCGACTCCCAGGATACGCTCGCGTTCAGTGCGCGTACCGGGGTGCGGCCGATGAATGAGACCTTCCCGCTGGAGCGCGCCCCCGAAGCTTACGACCGCATGATGAGCGGCAAGGCGCGCTTTCGAGTTGTTCTATCTATCGGACGCTAGCAGCAAACGCTACGCGGCCTTGCCCTGGTGAACCTTGGCCGGCGCCACAAGCCTGAGGCGCCAGCGAAGGGGGCCGGCCAACCTTCGCTGGCGCCTCAGGCTTGTGGGCCACGCCGAAGTTAACGCGCTCCGGCCCGGGTGACAAGCCGATGCCACAGGGGGGGGATGGTCCGCCGGTGGTCGCCCCGGACGTAGTAACTCGTGCCGCCGTCGGCCACTGTCCGCACCAGGATCGTCTTCCACGGCCGGTAGTAGTTCAGCGCGTCGCCCGGCGGTGGCGGCCCCGCGCAGAAGTCGGCCGGCAGCTCCACCACGTCGAAGACCGCCGTCGTGAAGCGCCGGATCGATCGCCCCTCCTGATGCGCCACGTTGCGGGCCATCGCCAACGCCTTGAGGTCCACCTCTGGCCCGGTCACCACGCTGCCGACGTTGACGAAGACGCCGCCTTCCAGACCCTCCACGGCACGGGCGAAGATCAAAAAGTCGGTGTAGCTGGCCTGTCCCAGGGCGGCGCCGTCGCAGTTGGCCAGGCCGTGGTGGATGTCGCTGCCGATGCCGACGTGGGCCGTCACCGGCGTCCCCGTGCGCCAGCCGGCGGCGGCGACGCTCAGGTCGCGATGGGCGAAGCGTTCCTCCTCGATGGTGCGGCCGACCGCCTCGCCCAGGCCCTCGCCGCGCTCGGCCGCCTGGCGGCTGACGTCGTTGAGGCGGCCGGTCTCTTGCCACAGGCCGAACTGGCCGGCGGCGACCCAGCGGCCGACGTCCTCGCTGGTGCCGCCGGCCAGGGCCAGCTCGAAGTCGTGGATCAGGCCGGCGCCGTTGGTGGCCAGGTGGGTCACGAGGCGGCGCTCGATGAGGTCGATGAGGAAGCGCGACAGGCCGAGCTTGACCGGGTGGGCGCCGATCATCAGCAGGACGGGGCGGTCCCGGCGGCGGGCGTCGCGGATGGCCTCGGCCAGCGCGGGGAGGTCGGGGTGCGCGAACGGCTCGGCCGGCGCCGCCAGGGGAAGGCAGTCGCCGTGGCTGAGGAGGTGGCCGCGCTCGGCCAGGCCGCGGAGGCGCAGGCGGCTGCGGTCGAAGAGGGGGTAGCGGCTCATGCGCTCTCGCAATCTCAGTGGGCCCGAGCGTCGCGGTGGAAGACATCGCGGACGACGACAAGGTCCTGCTCGACGTTGTCGGCGCGGACCCAGAAGCCTTCGCGGAAGACCAGCTCGCTCATGGCCGTCGTCCTTCCGGCGGCGTACGTCCTGCGCGGGGCCGAGCCCAATGCGGGGCGGCTCGTCGGCTCACGCGCGCATGATGCCATAACAACAAGCGGAAAAATCAGTTCGGAAGAGAAAAGGGGTCAGGGGTCGGTATTACTTAGAGCACCTAACTAAACCCCGAGTTGGCAATGCGCCAGCAGATGAGGGCAGCAGCG
>DATFNV010000477.1:0-3853 GCA_035266225.1 Gemmataceae bacterium | reverse complement strand
TGAAGGAGCAGGGCCGCATTTCGGCGGACCTGGTCACTCGGGTGGACCAGGTCCGCAGTTACCGCAATTGGGTCGCCCACGGCCGGCGCGGGCGCGATGCGGACATGAACAACGTCACCCCGCGAATGGCTTACGAGCGACTCAAGGAATTCCTCGCCGTGCTCGGCATTGCCATCGAAGCCGAACATCGGGAGTCGGAGCGGCCGGAAGATGAGCCCGACTGAGGGCACCCCCGGCGCAACCGCTTTCGACATAGGACGAAGAGGGTGGAACACGTCCCTTGACACAAGAGCCGATGCAGCCGTAACCGCCGGTCAACAGGACATGCATGAGGGGTTCCCTTGCTTGGCTTTCCATGCGGGCACGCTATGATAGGGCGGTTGAAGTGGCATCAGGAGGAGTGGTCCGCAAGAGGTACGCGCCAATGGAAGTTCAATACATCCTCAAGGCGGATGACGTGCTGGCATGCCTGAAGTACCACGGCATGTCTCCGCCTCCCATCGTCTCGCGGCGTAGCAAAGCCCTCATGGTGCTGCTCATCATCGGAGGGGCGATTCTTCTCGAATATTTCGGAGTACGAGGAGCCATTGCGGTATTCGTCCTCGCCTTGGCCGTTAGCCTTTCTGTCTGGCGCTGTACACGGTCCGCTTTGAAGGACTTTCGGTTGCAACAACATGTCAAACGGGGGGGCTACTCTGAATGGCTGGGGTTGTATCAGGTCAACATCAACTCCGAGGTGCTGATTGTCGTTAGGGAAGGTCGGGCCAGCCTGACGAAGTGGGCTGAGGTTAGGGGGATTCACCGTGTCGGCGGTAATGCCTTTTTCTATCTCCCCGACAGCACTGTGCTGATTCTCCCTCAGCGACCGTTTGAAAGCAATGAGGCGTTCGAGGAGTACGTGGCGGCAGCGCAGGGCTTCAGGAAAGCCGCTCGTCGCGCGTCGGCGATGCGCACTGACAAGGGAGTAGCGCCTCGTGCTGACGACACGGCTTTCATGCCCGACGATCGTATCGGCCGCTGAGCCGCGGCCAGCGCTCCCCCTCGGGTCGCGGCTAAACGGTCGCGCCAGTGACATCGTCGCCGGGGGCCGTCTGCGGCGCGTCCTCTCTCGCCACCTTGGCGATCGACGCCACCTTGTCCCCCTCGTTCAGGTTCATGACGCGGACGCCCTGCGTATTGCGGCCCACCACGCGGATCTCATCGACGTGCGTGCGGTTCACCATCCCCTGCACCGTGATCAGCACGATGTCGTCACCGTCGCGCACCGGCACGATGCCGACCACCGGGCCGTTGCGGTCGCTGGTGCGGATGTCGCGCACCCCCTTGCCGCCGCGGCGCTGCTTGCGGTAGCGCATCGAGCCACGGTCCCTCGTCTCGTCGCCCTCCGCGGCCTCCGGGGCCTCCTCCGCGGGTTCGGCCGGCTCCTCGACCACCTCCGCCCCTTCCTCCCCTTCGGCCTCCGCCACCTCGCCGGCGGTGTTGGCGCCGAACGGCGTCCGCTTGCCGTAGCCGTTCTCGCACACCGTCAGCAGGTAGCCGTCCGGGTCGGCTATCACCATGCCGACCACCGCGTCGTCGCCGGCCAGGCTGATCCCCTTGACGCCGCGGGCGTTGCGGCCCATCGCGCGGGCGTTGGCCTCGTCGAAGCGGATGGCCATGCCGTGCCGCGTGCTGAGCATCACCTCGTCGGCCGCCCGCACCAGGGCCACGTCGATGAGCGCGTCGCCCTCGTCCACGCTGATGCCGATGATGCCGCCGCTGCGGGGCCGGCTGTAATCGTCCAGCGACGTCTTCTTGACGATGCCGCGGCGCGTCGCCATCAGCAGGTAGCGGTCCGGCTCGAAGTGCCGCACCGGGATGACGCTGCTGATCTTCTCCTCCGCCCGCAGCGACAGCACGTTGGCGATGGCTCGGCCGGCGCTGGTGCGGCTCTGCTCGGGGATGTCGTACACCTTCAGCCAGTAGACACGGCCGAGGTTGGTGAAACACAGCAAATAGGCGTGCGTCGAGGCGACGAAGAAGTGCTCGACGAAGTCGTCCTCGCGCGTGGCGCCGCCGGAGACCCCTCGGCCACCCCGGTGCTGGCTGCGGTAGGTATCTAGCGACAGCCGCTTGACGTAGCCGTTGTGGCTGATCGTGATGGCCTGCGTCTCCTCGGCGATCAGGCTCTCGTAGTCGATGCGGCCGCCGTCGTCGGTGATCTCGGTGCGGCGGTCGTCGCCGTACTTGTGGCGCAGCTCTTGCAGGTCGGCCTTGATGACCTCGTGGATGTTGCCGTCACTCGACAGCAGCCGCTCCCAGCCGACGATCTTGGCGCGGAGGTCGTTGTACTCCTTGAAGATCTCGTCGCGCTCCAGGGCGGCGAGCTGGCCGAGCTGCATGCGAACCACCGCCTCGGCCTGCTGCTCGGTCATGCGGTAGCTGGCCTGCACGCCGATCTCGCGCTGCAGGGCGGCGAAGTGCTCCTCGCCCAGCGCCCGACCGAGGACCGTGGCCGCCACCTCCAGGTTCTGCAAGCGCTGCTTGGCCTCGGCCCGGCTCGGCGCCCGGCGGCAGATGGCGATGACCTCGTCCAGCGAGGAGACGGCGATGAGCTGGCCTTCCAGGACGTGCGTGCGCCGCTTGGCCTCGCGGAGGTGATGCTCCGTCCGCCGGCGGATGACTCGCACCCGGTGCCGCAGGAACTCCTGCAACATCTCCTTGAGGTTCAGCGTCCGCGGCCGGCCGTCCACCAGCGCCAGCAGGATGATGCTCACCGTCCCCTGAAGCGGCGAGTATTCGTAGAGCTGGTTGAGCACCAGCGTCGCGTCGGCGTCCTGCTTCAGGTCAACCACCAGCCGGACCGGTTCGCCGTTGCGGGCGCTCGACTCGTCGCGGATGGACCGGATGCCCTTGATGCGCTCGTCCTTGACCAGGTCGCCGATCTTCTCGGCGAGGCTGTTGCGCGTCACCTGGTAGGGCACCTCGCGGATGATGATCTGGCTGCTGCGCCCCTCCTCGACGATGTCGGCGCGGGCGCGGAGGGTGATCCGGCCGCGGCCGGTGCTGTAGCCCTCGATGATGCCCTGCCGGCCGCGGATGATGCCGCCGGTCGGGAAGTCGGGGCCGGGGATGGCGCCGATTAGCTCCAGCAGGCTGACGTCGGGGTTGTCGATCAGCTTGATCAGGCCGTCGCAGACTTCGCGCAGGTTGTGCGGCGGGATCGAGGTGGCCATGCCGACCGCAATGCCGTCGGAGCCGTTGACGAGCAGGTTGGGGAACTTGCTCGGCAGCACGAGCGGCTCGCGATACTTGCCGTCGTAGTTGTCGATGAAATCGACGGTCTCGTACTCGAGGTCGGCGAGCAGCTCGGCTCCGACGTGGGTGAGGCGGGCCTCGGTATAGCGGTGGGCGGCCGGGGGCAGGCCGGCGATGGAGCCGAAGTTGCCCTGCCCGTGGATGAGGCGGTGGCGCATGGCCCAGTCCTGAGCCATGTGGACCAGCGTCGAGTAAATGGAGGCGTCGCCGTGCGGGTGGTAGCGCTTCATCGTCTCGCCGATGATGCCGGCGCACTTGCTGGTGGCGCTGGTCGGCCCGAGGTTGAGGTCGTGCATCGCCACCAGGATCCGCCGCTGCGATGGCTTGAGGCCGTCGCGCACGTCCGGCAGGGCCCGGCTGATGATGACGCTCATCGCGTAGGTCAGGTAGCTGTCCTTCAGCTCGTCGGCGATGTTGAGCGGGTCGTGGCCTCCAGCGGCGCCCGGCTCGGGAGCGGTCGGGGGCGGGACCTCTGGGGGGGGCGTCGGCACATTATTATCGTCAGCCAAGGCGGACTCCTCTTGTCAAAGGAGGAAGGATGAATCAAGACGGCCCT
>DATFNV010000476.1:0-7614 GCA_035266225.1 Gemmataceae bacterium | reverse complement strand
GTCCGAACTCCCGATCAGCTGCGCCCTCCGGCCGCGAAAAAAGCCTCGTAATGGTGGCATGGGAGAGACCGCACCCTCCTCATCCTCTGCGACGACCTGGGCTGGGCGGACCTCGGCTGCTACGGCAGCAAGTACCACCAGACCCCGCACCTCGACCGCCTGGCCGCCTCGGGGGTGCGCTTCACCGACGCCTACGCCGCCTGTCCCGTCTGCTCGCCGACGCGCGCCTCGCTGCTGACCGGCCGTTACCCGCCGCGGTACAACGTCACCGACTGGCTCCCCGGCCGGCCCGACCGCCCCGACCAGAAGCTGCTGCGCCCGAAGATCAACCCGCAGCTGCCGCTTGAGGAAATCACGCTCGCGGAGGCGCTCAAGCCGGCCGGCTACGTCTGCGGCCACGTCGGCAAGTGGCATCTCGGCGGCAAGGGCTTCGGCCCCGAGCAGCAGGGCTTCGACGTCAACGTCGCCGGCGACCAGACCGGCACCGCCCGCAGCTATTTCGCCCCTTTCAAGAGCAAGGACGGCACCTTCATGCCCGGCCTGGAGACGGCCCCGGAAGGCGAGTACCTCACCGACCGCCTCACCTCCGAGGCCGAGAAGTGTATCGGCGCCAACCGCGACAAGCCGTTCTTCCTCTACCTCGCGCACTACGCCCCGCACATCCCGCTGCGGGCCAAGTCGGAACTGGTGGCAAAGTACAAGCCCGGCAAGCACGGCGAGCAGGGTAACCCCAACTACGCCGCCATGCTCGAAAGCGTCGATGAGGGGGTGGGTCGCATCCTCAAGAAGCTCGATGAGGTGAAGATCGCCGAGCGCACCATCGTCATCTTCAACTCCGATAACGGCGGGCTGGCGACCCTGGAGGGGTCAAATATGGCATCGACCTACAACGGCCCGCTGCGCGACGGGAAGGGCTACCTGTACGAGGGCGGCATCCGCGTGCCGCTGATCGTGCGCTGGCCGGGGGTGACGAAGGCCGGCACCAGCTGTTCCGTCCCCGTCAGCAGCATCGACTTCTTCCCGACGGCCCTGGAGGCGTGCGGCGTCACGAGCGAGGCGAAGGTGGACGGCGTGAGCCTGGTGCCGCTGCTCAAGGGCGGCGAACTGAAGCGCGAGGCCCTCTACTGGCACTACCCGCACTACGCCAACCAGGGCAGCCGGCCCGGCGGCGCGGTCCGTGCCGGCAATTACAAGCTCATCGAGTTCTACGAGGACGGCCGCCGCGAGCTGTACGACCTGAAGAAGGACGTGAGCGAGTCGCAAAACCTCATCGCGGACAAGCCGGAGGTCGCGAAGGAACTGGCCGCCAAGCTCGACGCCTGGCGCAAGGACGTCGGGGCGAAGATGATGACGCCGAACCCCGATTACGTCCCGAACCCGCAGGCGAAGGACGGAACCATCACCCTGCCGGGCCGGACGGCGGACGTTCACGGCATCCAGCTGCGCTACGAGCCGCTGCCGCACAAGGACACCCTCGGCTTCTGGACGCGGGCCGACGACTGGGCGTCGTGGGAATTCACCGTCACGAAGCCGGGGACGTTCGCGGTGGAGGTGCTTCAAGGCTGCGGCAAGGGACAGGGCGGCAGCGAGGTGGACTTGGCCGTCGGCGAGCAGGCGCTGACGTTCACGGTGGAGGACACGGGACATTTCCAGAACTTCAAGGCGCGCGCGGCCGGCACGGTGAAGATCGACAAGGCGGGTCGCTATACGCTGACGCTGAAGCCGAAGAAGAAGGCCGCCGCCGCGGTGATGGACGTGCGCTCGGTGACGCTGAAGCCCGTGCCGTGAGGGTGAAGCACGAAAGTCCGCGACGGCTCCGCCGCCGCGGACTTTGCGGGTGGCATTTCAATTACTTGATCGTCAGGGCGACTTCCAACTCCTTGATCGCGTTAACGACGTGAACGGCCCCCTTCGTCGCCGGCGCCCCCGACGCGCCGCTGAGCTGGGCAAGCACCCCATTCAGCACCTTGATGCTCTCCTTGAGTTGGGCGTCGGAGAGGGCCTGCGGCTCGCCTTTGCCCTTGGCGCCCTTGCCGTGATGGTGCTTGTGCCCCATCTCCAGCGCGTGGATGGCGTGGCCGATGTGTTTGACCGCCTCGGCGCGGTGGCCCTTGTAATCGTGGTTGGCCATCTCCAGCAGCACCTTGACGTCGTGCAATTCCTTGATCTGCGCGGCGAACGGCGACGGCCCCTTGTTGCTGGCGGCGGAAGCGGGATCTGCAAGGACCAGCGCGACGGTCAGGGCGGCGGCGACGATGGCAAGGCGGTGCATGATGCCTCCTCGGATAAGACGTGCTCCGACGGGCGAGACACTCCTTTGAACGCGCCGCCCCTCAATTGGTTCCGTGCGGCGCTGATTATTCCCAAAGAGTTGCAGCGCAGGTGATGGCCGGTTATCGTCCGCTCTGAAGCCACTTTCGTCCCGACCATGAGGAGAGATCCCGTGAAGCCGTCCCCCGTCCTGTTCGGCCTGCTGGCGACGCCTTTCCTGACCTGCGGCGCGACGGCCGCCGAGCCGGGAGTTGTCAGCGCGGAGTTCATTTTCGAGAAGGCACCCTTCCCGCAGTGCCACGCCTCGACCATCGTGGAAACCCGGGGCGGTTTCGTGGCCGCGTGGTTCGGCGGCACCCGTGAGAAGAACGCTGACGTGGGCATCTGGGTTTCGCAGCGCGAGGGGGACAAATGGAGTGCGCCTGTTCAGGTCGCTGACGGGATGCAGGCCGACGGCAAGAGGCACCCGTGCTGGAACCCGGTCCTGTTCCGGCCGAAGGACGGGCCGCTGATGCTCTTCTACAAGGTCGGCCCGGATCCGAGCAAGTGGTGGGGCATGCTCCGCACCTCGGAGGACGGCGGCAAGACGTGGTCCGACGCCCGGCGCCTCCCCGACGGCATCCTCGGCCCGATCAAGAACAAGCCGGTGCAGTTGGCCGGCGGCGACATCCTCTGCCCGAGCAGCACCGAGCACGACGGCTGGCGCGTCCACTTCGAGCGCAGCGGCGACAGCGGCAAGACCTGGGAGGCGACGGCGCCGCTCAACGACGGCAAGACCCTGGCGGCGATTCAGCCGAGTATCCTGCTCCACAAGGGCGGCAAACTGCAGGCGCTGGGGCGAACCAGGCAGGGCAAGGTGTTCGAGGTGTGGTCGGACGACGGCGGCAAGACGTGGGGCAAGATGGCGCTGATGGCGCTGCCGAACCCCGACTCCGGCCTCGACGCCGTCACCCTCGCCGATGGGCGGCACTTGCTCGTCTACAACCACACGGCCATCGGCCGCAGCCCGCTTAACGTCGCGGTGTCGGAGGACGGCAAGACGTGGAAGGCCGCCGTCGTGCTGGAGGGCGAGGCGGGCGAGTACAGTTACCCCGCCGTGATCCAGGCGGCCGACGGGTCGATCCACGTCACCTACACCTGGAAGCGGCAGCGCGTCAAGCACGTCGTCCTCGACCCGAAGAAACTCGTCCTGCGCGACCTGACCGACGGCAAATGGCCGAAGGACGAGTGAACCGTGGCGCAGGCGGGCTGCCCGTACCGCGACGACAGGGCGGCTTACGCGCCGATGCCAAGGGGGACGGCCTCGGACCCGGTGTCACGACCGCCGATCTCCAGCAGGCCGCGGACGTGCTTGCAAGCCCGGCCCTCGGCTTCGCAGCGGAAGACGGCGTCGGCGCAACTACAATGCTGCCGCAGAGCGCCGCCCTCGTCGCGCTCGAGCGCGATTTGATAAGACAGCCGGCCGCCGCTGACCTCCCAGAGCATGACGCACCCGGCCGCGTCGGCGTCCGGGTTGCGGTAGGTGAGGCGGTAGCCGTACGGCCGGGCCACGCGCTTGCGGTCGGGGCCGGGCAGGAGAGTGAACAGCACGGCGGGAGGTTCAAAGCGGAGCGTCATGGGTGGTCTTCGCTGGGGACGACTGAGGACGGGGCGGCGCCGCTCGCCTGTCTCGAAATTCCATCCTCATTTTACGCGGCCAGCGGGTGTCATCCCAGGTCAGCCGGTGTCCCCACGAACCGGGCAAGGGACTATACTGTGCGAAGACGCCAAGAATGCACCCGGAGATGGTATGCGTTTAGCGGCGGGTCGGAGACCCGCGGGTCTAAACAAGCGAACCAGGAGTCTCCCGATGTCCGAACAACCACAACCCGCTCCCACCCCGCCGTCGGCCGTCCCGGCACGGCTGCGTGAGGTCGCCCGCCTGCTCCGCGACGCCGACCACCTCGGGCCGGACGCGCAGAAGTCTCTCGCCGACCTTGCCGACGAGCTGGCCAACACCCTGGGCGCCTCCGGCGTCCCCTCGGCCGAGGAGGCACAACTGGGGCAACTCGCCGGCCAACTCATCCAGGCGCTGCACCAGCGGGAGGACAGCGCCCCGGTGGCCGCGAAGCGCCATCGCTTGCAGGAGGCGATCCTGGCGGCCGAAACACGGGCGCCCTTCGCCGCCGGGTTGGCCCGGCAGCTGCTCGACGCGATCGCCAACCTCGGGATTTAATGGCGTCGTTACGGTTCGGCGGCAGGTCCATGCGGCCGGCATACAATGAGGGCGGGTGCGGCGACCGTCGGCGGCGTTCGCCCTTTGAGGTATCCCATGGACTCGAAAACGCCGGTGGTGCTCGTCGTCCTGGTGCAGACGTCGCGGCTACGCTGGTTCGTGGCGGCGATCGACCTGGACGGTCAGGCGGTGCCGCTGCTGCGCTCAGAGGCGGGCGACCTGGAGAAGTACCGCGGCCTCGACTTCGAGGGCCAGGTGACTTTCCTGCGCCACCGCTTCTGTGGCGTCCTGCAGCGCGGCTGTGATTGCCTCTGGTCGCGGGGGCAGAAGGCGCGTCAGTTCGCCTTCGTCTTCGAGGAGCCGCTGCCGTCGCCGACCGGGCAGCTGACCGAGGCCGTCGCGGAACACTTCGTCGAATGGATGCTCAACCCACCGGTCGTCGTCTACGCCGGCGCCGTGGGGTCGCCGGGCCTCAATCGGGTGGCCGGTGCCATCGACGGCGCGCTCGAAGAACTGCTGCGCTCCCGCCTCGGCACGCTGCTGGCCGCCCGCGACGATCTGGGCGCCTGGGAACTGGCGCCGGGGAAGGCCGCCGTGTAGCCGCGCTCCGCGCTCGTAGTGACCCGATTTATCGGGTCGATGAAGCAGGACCGCATAAATGCGGTCACTACCAACGCCGCCGCGCTCGTAGTGACCCGATTTATCGGGTCGAAGAAGCACGACCGCATAAATGCGGTCACTACCAACGCGGCCTTACTCCGCCGGCCCTTCCGCCAGCGCCTGGTCCAATCGCGCCAGCAACTCGCCCGCCCCGTCCTGGCCCGGCGACCTGGCGAGGTGCTCGCGCAGGTCGAGGAGCAGGCGGCGGCGCTGGGCGAGGTGGTCGTAATGCTCGCACGCCTGGTGCAGCACGGCGAGCAGCTCGTCGGGATCCCACGGCTTGGTCAGGTAGCGGTAGATTTGCCCCTGGTTGATGGCGTCGATCACCGCCTTGATGTCGGCGTAGCCGGTGAAGACAATGCGGATCGCCTGGGGGTACTCGCCGCGCGCCCGCCGCAGCAACTCGACGCCGGTCATTTCCGGCATCCGCTGGTCGGTCATGATGACCTCGACCGGGTGCCTGTGCAGCGCCTCCAGCGCCTCGGCCCCGCTGTTGGCCGTGTGCAGGTCGAACTCCCGCCGCAGCAGCCCGCGCAGCGAAAACAGGATCTCCGGCTCGTCGTCCACCAGCAGGATCGAATGCTTGCTCGCCGTCGCCATCGTCTACCTCCGCAGAAAAAAGATGAAGAATAAAGCACGAAGAGGCGGAATCATCGTCCGCCCGTTGGCGGCGGCTGCCGCGGCAGGCGGACGCGGAAGGTGCTGCCGCGGCCGACCTCGCTCTCGACCTCGATGACGCCGCCGTGGTCGCGGACGATGCCGAAGCTCACCGACAGCCCCAGCCCCGTCCCCTGGCCGATCGGCTTGGTCGTGAAGAACGGCTCGAACAGCCGCGCACGGTGCTCCGGCTTGATCCCGCTGCCGTTGTCCTGGACTTCGAGCACCACGTCGTCCCCCTCGGCGCGCGAGCGCAGCGTCACGGCTCCGCCGCGGTCGCACGCCTGCACCGCGTTGGCCAGCAGGTTGAGGAACACCTGGTTCAGCTTGCCGGGGTGGCAGAGCACGGGCGGCAGCGGCCCGAAGTCGCTCTCCAGCCGGACCCCCTTCTGCCTGATCTCGTGCCCCAGGATTTCGGCGGCGGACGCCAGGGCCGCGTTCAGGTCGGCCTCCTTGAAGTCGGCCTCGTCCAGGCGGGCGAAGTCGCGCAGGTTGCGCACGATGTCGCGCACTCGCTGCAACCCCTCCAGCGTCTTGTCGCAGGTGCGCGCGAAGTTCGTCCGGAAGTAGGCCAGGTCCAGTTCCTCCTCGAGCCGTGCCGCCGACGCCCCGTCGCCCTGGCGCCACAGGTCGAGCACCTCCAGGGCGGCCAGCATGTCGCGGCGCAGCACGGCGACGTTGTTGGTGACGTAGGCGATCGGGTTGTTGATCTCGTGGGCCATGCCCGCCGCCAGCCGCCCCAGGCTGGCCAGCTTCTCGCTCTGCACCAGCGCCGCCTGCGCCTCGCGCAGTGCCAGGTTTTGCTCGGCCAGGGTGTGCTCCAGCTGCACGATGCGCTCGCCGGCCCGCACGCGCACGCGCAGCTCCTCGCGGTCGAACGGCTTCGTGACGAAGTCGTCGGCGCCGGCCTCCATCCCCTGCACGACGTCGGCCTTCTGCGTGCGCGCCGTCAGCAGGATGACGTAGACGTAACCGGGGCGCTGGCAAGCGCGGATGCGGCGCACCAATTCGGGACCGTCCATCTCGGGCATCATCCAGTCGCTGACGACCAGCGGAAACGTCGCCCCCTCGAACAGGCGCCAGGCCTCGGCGCCGGTCGTCGCGGCGGTCACCTCGTGCCCCCACTTCTGCAGGTGCCCTTGCAGCAGCAGCCGCGAAATGGGATCGTCTTCGGCGATGAGCACCTTCATGACGGCCCCCCTTCGTCGAGCAGCCGCGCCAGGGCCGGCCGGAGGTAGTCCACGGCGCCGGCCAGGGCGGCCCACGCCTCCTCCGCCCCGGTCAGGTCGCCCTCGCGGCCGAGCACTTCCAGCCGCAGCGCCGCCGCGAACGCCGCCGGCGCCCCGAAATGGCCGACCATTCCCTTGAACGTGTGCGCCAACCGGTGCAGCGTCGCAGCGTCACCGCGGCCGACCGCCTCGCGCAGCTCGGCCAGGCTCGGCGGGTACGTCTCCAGGAACAGGCGCACCATCTCCCGGAGCAATTCCCGGTCGCCCCCGACGCGGTCGAGCAGTTCGGCCTCGTTGAGGACGGCTTGCGGTGGCGCGGCGCTGTCCTCGCGCCTCGCGCTTGTCGCTGCGCCTTCCGTGCCGGGGGCGACGGCGCGGGCGACGGCGTCGAACAGGTCCTGGGCGCGGACCGGCTTGCTGACGTAGTCGTCCATGCCGGCTTCGAGGCAGCGCTCGCGGTCGCCCTTCATGGCGTGGGCGGTCATGGCGACGATGGGGACGTGCCGGCCGGTCGTCTGCTCCGCTCGGCGAATGAGGCCGGTCGCCTCGAAGCCGCCCATCTCCGGCATCTGCACGTCCATC
>DATFNV010000475.1:0-14135 GCA_035266225.1 Gemmataceae bacterium | reverse complement strand
CAGGTCGGGCTGGTCCCGCGCCAGTTCCGGCTGCGCTCGCCAGCAACGATACAGGAAATACTCCACCATTCCCAGGAAAAGCGGTTCGCCCCACGGCGTGTACACACCGGCCAGGCGGGCCAGCTCGGGATAGCCCGCTTGCCTCAGCGCGCGGGCCGTCTCCCCAAGCGCGTACCGTTCTCGCTCCTGGGGATCCTCGATCCCGGCGGCGCCGTCGAGGCGGGATGTCCCAGACTCCGGCAGCACCTCATCCAGGTTGTCCACGACCCTGAGCCCCGCCTGGCGCGCGTCGCGCAATTCGGCGGCGCAGCGGCGGCGGGCGCCGGGATCGTCGTACCGCAGGCCGGCGAGGCTCAGCAGGTCGAGCAGGGCGTCCATCTGCTGGCGGAAGACGTTGCCCTGGGCGGGCGACAGGAAACTGCGGATGCGGCCCCAGACGGGCGGCCCGGCCAGGGCGATCTCCAGGGCCAGCCAGGCATGCCGCACGGCCTGCCGCGCCGCCCGCAGGGTCAGGTCGGGGTCGCCGGCTAAGGGGCGCCCAGGCGCACCGAGCCGGTCCGACAGGCGCCGCAGGACAAGGAGGCAGGCGGTCTGCGCGGGAGCCAGGGCGTAAGGGCCCAATACCGGTTCACTACTCACCCCGAGATCCTTTCCATTAGTCATTAGTCATTAGTCATTAGTCAGGCCGCTAATGACTAATGACTAATGACTAATGACTCATCTCAGTACTTCGGCACGATGTCGTTATTGGCCCGGGTGGCCAGGGCGGCGATGACGACGGGCGAGACGCTCTGGTCGATCAGGCGGACCGAGCCGTCGGCGAGGAGGATGTTCGCCCCGGTGCCGTGGAAGCCGTAGATCTGGCCGGTGCCGTCCGTCCCCAGGTTGACTGGGGCCGTCAAGGGGTACGCCCCCCCGGTGTTGATGCCGTTGGCGGCATTGACCGTGAACGGGCCGCCCGGGATCGTACCCGCCTTGTCGGCGAAGCCGACGATCCAGATCTCACTGGCCGGCCGCGCCCAGCCGCCCCCGTTCACGCCGTTCACCGTCAAATCCAGGCCCTGCCGGATGCCGCCCTGGTTGTAAAGGAAGGGGCGCCCGGCGGATTCGACGAGGAGAAGCGTGTTCGACGTGCCATCCCTGATGTCGGTAATCGTCACCGGGGTCGTCTCCCCGGTCGCGGAGACGTTGTTGGTGATGATCCCGAATGGGTTCTGGATCGCCGCGATCGTGGGGTAGCCGCTGTTGGCCGCGATGAAGTACGGATGCACGCCGTAGACGCCGGCGTAATCGGTCACCGCGACGAGGGGGGTGCTGCCGTATCCGCCGGACGCCGGATCGACGTCCAGGCGAGTGGGCAGGGGGGCCGCCGGGCACTGGGCGATCTTCAGCGCCGTCGATGTGACCGGCAGGTTGGTGGCGCTGTCCCAGTTGGTGGTTTCGTCGTACCGGCTATACAGGGCGTTTTCTTCGATGTATGGCAGGATGTGCGTGAACCAGCGCTCACGGACGCTGTTGCTCGACGCGGTGGGGGGACGGTGGTTCTGGGGGAAGGCGCCATTGGCGTCGTTGTAAAGGTGCAAGCCCAGGCCGAGCTGCTTGAGGTTGTTCTGGCACTCGGTGCGGGCGGCGGCGTCGCGTACCTTCTGGACCGCGGGGACGAGCAGACCGATCAGGACCGCGATGATGGCGATCACCACCAGCAGTTCGATCAGCGTAAACGCCTGGCGCGGACTTACGACTGGGGACTTCATGAACTTTCTCCTTACAGTGAGCTTGGGTCAATCCACGACACGGGCGACCGGGCCGGGAGTGAGGGGAGGTGCGCGAGGACCGTCGGCGCCGCAAGGAGCCGGAGCGGCAACTGGAAGGGACATCGGGATCCTTGGTAAAGGCTCTCGACGTGTCTCCGGTTGGTCCGGTCAACGACGCTGTCAGCAGGAAGGAAAGCCTCCCACCGTGTGGGTCGGCACCAATCAGGAGCAGAGCGGGTGGGGTCGCTCGCCAGGACGGATCATTCGGCCGCAGGGCCGATGCGGTCACATCGCCGGAGAGGAGGGGCGAGAACAACACCAAGGCCGTCGAATCATGTCAATGTTCATCATGTTTGACATTATCGGCGAACGGGGCAGAGTTGTCCAGAGGAAAATCAGAAAAAAATGGTCCCGGTGACGGCCCGGCGGTCGCCGGGACGACCCGGCGGAATGTATCGCCTGTTATCGGTTGTGAATAGTGGGTGTTTGGCCTTCCTTGACCCGTTTTCCCCGCGGCCTTTATAATGCGGTTCGGGTTGCCGTGTTCCCGCGAAGTCAATAGACTCGTATTTCCCGCTGAATTGGCGCGCTCCCTCGCCCCCCGCGCGACCGTCCCGGCGAAAGTGAGGCTGCCGTGCCTGTTCACATGGAGCTGAAGCGGATCATCATCAGCGAGGTCCACGACCAGCAGGTCATCATGCTCAAGGAAGTGGAGGGAGACCGCAGCTTCCCCATCGTGATCGGCATCTTCGAGGCGACGAGCATCGACCGGCGAGTCAAGGGGATGCCGTCGCCGCGGCCGCTGACGCACGACCTGGTCGCCAGCGTCATCGAGAACATGGGCGGCGAGCTGCGCGACATCTACATTAGCGAGCTGCGCGACCACACCTACTACGCCAAGCTGCGCATCCGCCTGGACGGCGAAAACGTCGAGGTGGACAGCCGCCCCAGCGACGCCATCGCCCTGGCCGTCACCGCCAAGGTGCCGATCTACGTCGCCGAGGACGTGCTCGATGAGGTCTGCGGGGAGTAGGATTACCGTTTAGCCGCCGCCCTCGGGGCGGCGCGGAGAGCGCCGCCATGAGCCGTGTTAGCGAGCAGTATCGGCGCGCCTGCGACTACCTCGCCGGCGGGGTCTCCGCTTCGACGCGCCTCAACCGCGCCATCGGCCACCCCATGCTCTTCGACCGCGCCGACGGTTGCCGGGTTTGGGACCTCGACGGCCGCGAGTACATCGACCTCTGCTGCAGCCACGGGGCCACCCTGCTCGGCCACGGCGACGCCGGCGTGCGCCGCGCCGTCGAGGCGGTCCTGGCCCGCGGCGCCGCCTGCTCCTACGAGAATGAACTGCACACCGACCTGGCCCGGCTCCTGTGCGAGACGATCCCCTGCTGCGAGCGCGTCCGCTTCACCGGCAGCGGCACCGAGGCGACGATGCACTGCCTGCGCCTGGCGCGCGCCTTCACCGGCCGGCCGAAGATCTTGAAACTCGAAGGCAACTTCCACGGCTACCACGACCAGGTCATGTTCGCCATCGGCACGCCCGCCGACCGCCTCGGCCCCGAGGCGGCGCCGACGGCTTACCCCGGCTCGACCGGCATCGCGCCTGGCCTGGGCGACAACCTCGTCCTTGTGCCGTACAACCGTCCCGACCTGCTGGCCGAGGCGATCCGCCGGCACGCCGACGAGTTGGCCTGCGTCATCTGCGAGCCGATCTACTACAACGCCGGCTGCATCCTGCCGACGCCGGAGTTCCGCGACGCCCTGCGCCGGCTGACGCGCGACCACGACGTGCTGCTGATCTTCGACGAGGTGCTGAGCGCTTTCCGCATGTGTGCCGGCGGGGCGCAGGAATACCTCGGCGTGACGCCCGACCTGTGTACGCTCGGCAAGGCGGTCGGCGGCGGCTTCCCCTTGAGCGTCTTCGGCGGCCGGCGTGACGTCATGGAGCGCCTGATGCCGACCGGCGACTGTCAGCACAGCGGCACGTACAACGGCCATCCGGTCGCGGTGGCGGCGGCCCTGGCGGCGGTGACGGCCTACCGCCAGCCGGGCTTCTACGAACACATCAACGCCGTAGCCGATCGCTTATACACGGGGTTGCAAGCTGTCTTCGATCGGCACGGCATCGCGGCGCGGGTGCAGGGATTGGGGGCGCGCTTCGGCATTTACTTCGGCGTGGCCGGGCCCGTGTGCAACTACCGCGACGCGCTGACGCACCAGCGCGAAACCATGCTGCGCTTCATCGCGGCGGCGATCCGGCACGGCGTCTACTTCCACGACTATGGCGGGGCGGCGTGCCATCACGGCTTCTGCGCCGCGATGACGCTGGCAGATGGGGACGAGGCGCTGAAGCGGTTGAACGACGCGGTGGGCGATCTCGCCGCCTATTGATCGTTTCGCGAACCGATAAATCCGCGCCGCCCCGAGGGCGGCGGCTAAACTATCCGCCCCGCGGCGTCAGGCCGAGACTCTGAGCATACTCCACGCGCCGCGCCTCGGCTGGGCCGAGCGCCCGCCAGCGCTCCGCGGCCGACTTCAGCGCGGCCTCCGCGTCCTTCTTGCCCGCCAGCACCGCCCGCACTTCGTCGAGCAGGGCGGCGCGGTATTCCGCCTCCCTGGGCAGGCGCAGGCGCGTCGCCGGGTTGGCCAGGCCCGGCTGCGCCAGCGTCTGCTGCAGCGCCTGCGTCAGGGCGGTGGTCTGCGCCTGGTCCAGGCCGAACGACGACCAGCCCCCCGCGTCGGAGAGCTGGTCGCGGCGGACGACGCCACCGCCCCATTCCGGCTCGATCGCGATCTGCCGCGCCTTCTCGGGCCCACTCAACTCGGCCAGCAGGGCAAAGGCCGCCTCGGGCCGGGCGGCGTCGCGCGGCACCACACCCAGGCAGCCGGCCGCCCCCAGGTAAGGGACATAGTTGCCGCCCGCCACCGACTCCGGCTTGCCCGTGGCGTAATCGAAAACGAGCTGGCTCCCCGGTACGCGGCAGACGCCGAAGCGCGGCTTCGTCGGGCCCTTCTGGAAGCGGCGGATCCATGAGGCGTCGGCCAGGCACAGCACCGCCTTGCCCGCCGCGAACGCCTCGGGCCCCGGCTTGCCGTCCGCGGGGATGCGACAGGCCTGGAGCCGCTGCATCAGCCGCAGGGCGTACACAAAGCCGGGGGACGCCACGCGCGGCTCGCCGGTGGCGAAATCGCAATGGAAGGAGAACAACTCCCCGCGTGCGTCGCGGTCGCGCGGCAGGTTGTGGCCGCCCGCCGCCCGCACTGCGCAGCTGGCGGCCAGGGCGTGGAACTGCCGGTCGATCTCGTCATCTCCTCCCAGGGGCGGCAGGCTGGGACTCGTCCCCGGGCGGCCGTTGAAGAATTCGGCGAGGCCTGCAAACTCTTCCCAGGTCGCGGGAGGGCTCAGCTGACGCTGGTAGCGGGCGCGGAAGGAGGCCTGGGTGGCCGGGTCCACGAACAGGTCGAGCCGATAGAAGCAAAGCGGCGCCTCCCCCAGCACCGGCAGCGCGTAAGCCCGGTCGCCCCAGCGCAGCAGCCGTTCGCGGTAGAGCGGCAGAAGGGTGCCCCACTCGTAGCGGCGCCCCCCCTCCTCGCCCGGGCGCTCACGCCGGTACTCGTCGGGCAGCGGCGCCAGGCGATCGGCCGCGGCCAACCGCCCCAGCGACGCCGGTTCGATCAGCCACAGGTCGGCGCCCTCGACGGCGTCGGGGCCGGCCGCCGGTTCGTAGGGCGTCACCTCCAGGCGAACCCCCTCGCGCGTGGCCCAGTCTCGCCCGTAGCGCTCGACCACAGTCTTCGCCGGTTCCCCATCGGGCACGGCAACCTGGAGAGTGACGCCCTCGAAGTGGCGCGGGGCCGCTTGCGGCGCGGTGGCCGCCGGCCCGCCGCACCCGGCCGGGGCCAGCAGAATCAGCCCCACCCACAGGGAAGAAAAAACCGGTCGCACGGTCGTGCTTTTCCGTTGCATCAGCCAGGCCCCACCGCCTACAATAGTTCCGTCTCAAGGTTGCAGTCTCTTCGCCTCATTCTACGCCTGCCGGCCGGAACGAGACCGGCTGACTTGCGGCGGGCGCCGATGGGCAGAGACTCGCATCATCGCACCTAAGGAATGGTCGTGCGGCGCGCCACGACATCCTCAGTCGCCCGAACGAGACGAAGCGCGACGCGGCGTTTCCGAGCGCTTCCGCCGCAGCTTCGGCCCGTGAAGTGCCCGACCCGTATCGCTTCGATCAATGTAGATCCCTGCCGGGAATGAGGTCCTCTCATGAAGTTGAGTCTGGTCGTCCTTACGCCGGGCAAGACCGAGGGCAAGGTGATCCCGATCACCCTGTCCCAGTTTGTGATCGGCCGCGACCCCCAATGCCACCTCCGGCCGGCCAGCGCCGTCATCAGTAAGCGGCACTGCGCCCTGCTGGTGCGCGACGGCAAGATTTTCCTCCGCGACTTCGACAGCACCAACGGTACCTTCGTCAACGACGAGCCGGTCAAGGGCGAGGTCGAGGTCCAGCACGACGACCGCCTGAAGGTCGGCCCGCTGTTGTTCGGGATCCGCGTCGAGACGGCGGCGCCGCCGGCGGTGAACCGCCCGACCCCGGCGCCCCCGGCCAAGAAGCCGGCCGGCGCCGATGGGAGCGACGACGAGATCGCTGCCATGCTCCTGTCGCTACAGGACGACTCCGCGCCGGCCTCCGGTGCCGCCGCCGAGGTGCCCGAAGGCAGCACCGTCATGGACCTGCAAGCGCCGGCCCAGCTCGACGGCCAGGCGGCGAACAAGGACAAGGAGAAGGACAAGAAGAAGGCCGACGGCAACACGTCCAGCGCCGCCAAGGCCATCCTCGAGAAGTACATGAAGCGGCCGCGCGGCGGGCAGTGAGCCGCCGGCCTTCGGAACCGAGGTCATTCGCGTGGAGTTTGCCCAACTGCCGGGGCCGCCCCAGGACGCCGGGCGGCCCTCTCCTTCCCTGCGCCGCCGGGTCCGGCATCGCGTCCTTTCCTGGTTCGAGACGGCCCGGCGTGACCTGCCCTGGCGCCGCAACCGCGACCCCTACCGCATCTGGGTCAGCGAGGTCATGCTGCAGCAGACGACGGTCGCCGCCGTCGTCCCCTATTTCGAGCGCTTCCTGCACGCCTTCCCCACCCTCCGCGACCTGGCCGCCGCCCCGGAGCAGGACGTGCTGCGCCTCTGGGAGGGACTCGGTTACTACCGCCGGGCGCGCGACCTGCACCGCGCCGCCCGGCAGCTCGCCGCCGCACACGACGGGACCATCCCGGACGATCCGGACATCCTGCGTCAGTTGCCCGGCCTGGGCCGCTACACGCTGGGGGCCGTCCTCTCGCAGGCGTTCGACCGCCGCCTGCCGGCCCTGGAGGCGAACAGCCTGCGCGTGCTGTGCCGGCTCTTCGGCCGGAGCGACGACCCGCGGCGCGGCCCGGCTCAGCACTGGCTCTGGCAGACCGCGGAGGAACTGCTGCCCGACAAGCGCGTCGGCGATTTCAACCAGGCGCTCATGGAATTGGGCGCCCTCGTCTGCACGCCGGCGGCACCGCGCTGCGATGACTGTCCCCTGGCGCCCGACTGTGTGGCCCGGCGGCTCGGACTTCAGGCCGAGATCCCGGCCAGGGCCCCACCGCCTGCCATCACCGAGGTTCGCGAGGCGGCCGTCGTGATTCGCCGGGGGACGGACGTACTGCTGGTGCAGCGGCCGGAATCGGCGAACCGCTGGGCCAACCTGTGGGAGTTCCCGCACGGCCCAGTCGCCGACGGCGAGTCCCATGAGGAGGCGGCCGTTCGGCTGGGGCGCGAAGCCGGCCTGGAGGTGGCGATTGGCCCGGAATTGCTGACGCTACGGCACGGCGTCACGCGTTTTCGCATCTCGATGGTCTGTTTCGAGGCCGAGGCCGACGACGGCGAGTTCCGCTCGGACTTCTACCGGCAGGGGTTGTGGGTGCCACCGGAGCGCCTGCCGGACTACCCCGTCAGCGCCCCGCAGCGCCGGCTGGCGAAGGCGCTGCTCGCGAAACACCGACAGCGCACGCTGTTCTGAGCCTCGTTTACGTTTCGCGCTCGCGCCGCGCCGCGGTAGACTTCCTGCTCTACCGCGGCGCGGCGCGAGCGCGAAACGTAAACGACAGGAATCCCGCCATGACCGACGCCCAACATCCCTGGGTCGATGGGCTGACCTTCGCCGAGGTCTTGCGGCAGACCGCCGAGCCCCACGGCGACCGCGACGCCCTCGTCTTCCCCTGGCTGAAGTACCGCCGCAGCTACGCCGAGTTCCGCACCGACGTGCGCCGGGTGGCCCGCGCCCTGATGGCCCTCGGCGTCCGCCGCGGCGAGAACGTCGGCATCTGGGCGACGAACTGGCCGCAGTGGGTGATCGTGCAGTTCGCCGCCGCCGAAGTCGGCGCTGTCCTCGTCAACGTCAATCCCGCCTACCGCGCCCACGAACTGCGCTACGTCCTCCAGCAGGCCGACGTCACCGCGCTGCTGCTGACCGACCGTTACAAGACCTCTCAATACTTCGACCTGCTGGCCGAGGTGTGTCCCGAACTGGTGTCCTGTCCCCCCGGCCGGCTGCGCTCGGCGGCCTGCCTGCGCCTCCGCCAGGTCGTCAGCATCCAGGAGGCGAAGCACCCCGGCATGCTCGGCTGGGGCGAGTTCCTGGCGCGGGCCGATGAGGTCAGCGAGACGGAGCTGGACCGGCGCGCGGCGGACCTGGGGCCCCAGGACGTGGTCAACATCCAGTACACCTCCGGCACCACCGGTTTTCCGAAGGGGGCGATGCTGACGCACCGCAACCTGCTCATGAACGCCTTCTACGTCGGACAGCGCATGGGCTTCTCGGAGCGCGACCGCCTCTGCATCCCGGTGCCGTTCTATCACTGTTTCGGCTGCGTCATGGGCACTCTGACGTGTGCGATTTACGGGGCGGCGATGGTCGTCCCCGCCGAATCCTTCGACCCACTCGCCACGCTCCAGGCGATTCAGGACGAGGCGTGTACCGCGGTCTACGGCGTACCGACGATGTTCATCGCCGAGCTGAATCATCCGCGCTTCGCGGAATTTGACCTGCGCAGCCTGCGGACGGGCGTCATGGCCGGCAGTCCCTGCCCGGTCGAGGTGATGCGGGCGGTCGGGGAGCGGATGGGGGCGCGCGAGCTGACCATCGGCTACGGGCTGACCGAGGCGTCGCCGATCCTCACGCAGACGGCGACGAGCGACGACCTGGAGCACCGCGTCGGCACCGTCGGCCGGCCCATCCCCGGCGTGGAGGTGCGCGTCGTCGCCCCAGGCTCGCTCGACCCGCTGCCGCCGGGGCAGCAGGGCGAGTTAATGGGGCGCGGGCACGGCATCATGAAGGGCTATTACAACAAGCCGGCCGAGACGGCGGCGGCGATCACGCCCGACGGCTGGCTGCACAGCGGCGACCTGGCGCTGCAGACGCCGGACGGCTACTACCGCATTACCGGACGCATCAAGGACATGATCATCCGCGGGGGCGAGAACGTCTACCCGCGCGAGATCGAAGAGTACCTGCACACGCACCCCGCCGTCCTCGACGTGCAGGTGGTCGGCCTGCCCGACGAGCGCTACGGCGAGGAGGTGTGCGCCTGGGTGCGGCTGCGGCCTGGCGCGTCGTTGACGGAGGAGCAGTTGAAAGACTTCTGCCGCGGCCGCATCGCCCATTACAAGGTGCCGCGCTACGTCGTCTTCGTGGAGGACTACCCAACGACGGTCACGGGCAAGGTGCAGAAGTTCCGCCTGCGCGAGCTGGGCGTCGAGCGCTTCGGCTTGCGGAAGGCGGCAAACGTGGAGACCGCGTGATCGACTTTGACACGCGGCGCCGGATTCGCTACGCTGCGCACGATGTCCGAATCATCGAGGAGGAGTTGCCATGACCCTGACAGTCACACTGCCGCAGGAGTTGGAACGACTCGTCGCGGAGATGGTCGAGAAGGGCTTGTTGTTGGCGCCTGAGGAGGCGCTCATTCACGGGCTCTACCTGCTGAAGGACGAGTACGCCCTGCATAAAGTGAATACCGAGGAACTGCGGCAGAAGGCGCTGGTCGGCCTCGCGCAGGCCGAACGGGGCGAGGTTGCGCCGCTCGACTTCGAGGCCATCAAGGCGAAGGTGCGGGAACGTCTGGCCAGTCAGGAGGAGAGTGCCGATGCCGCAAGTCACACGAACCACGCAGGCCGAGTCTGACCTGATCGACATCCTGGCGCAGGTCGGCCAGCGCAGCGTCGCCGCGGCGGATCGACTCGCCGACCAAATTGATCGGCAGTGTCAGCAGCTGGCCCGCTTCCCCGGCATGGGTAGGAAGAGGGACGATTTGGCGCCGGGACTGGTGAGTTTCCCCGTCGGCAAGTACCTCATCCTGTACCGCATCATCACTGGCGGCATTGAGGTCGCCCGTGTCGTCTACGGCGGGCGCGATCTGACCACGCTGGTGTTCCCTTGATTCGCCCCCGCGACGGTCGGTGTCCGGGGACTGCGTCACCCTCCAACAGCCCGCGCCGCCTCGAACACGGCGGCGCAGTGGAATGCAAACCCCGGCAGCAGTTTCGTTGTGTAGACCTTTGGAGGCCGCACGACGCGCTCCGTCCACCGCCCGGCCCACCGCCGCAGTACCAGCACCTCTTCTCTGTCGGCATCCACGACCCAGTATTCGCGCACGCCAAAGAGAAGATACTCCTGGCGCTTCTCGACGTAGTCGCGGTGTTCCGAGCCGGCAGAGATGACTTCCACCACGATGTCGGGGACCCAGTTCGCCCACAGGTTGTCCTCGTCGTCCGGCGGGCGCTTGTAGACGGCGATATCGGGGTGCCGTTCTGACTCCTCCTCCGGCAGCAGGATCTTACAGTCACTGCCCGCCGCGATCGTGTTAATCTGGCCTGGCTGTGCCGCACGATAGACGGAGAGCTGCTGGCGCACCTCATCCACCTGTGCGAGATGGCGTCGATCGGGCACATCAGACACGATGACGATCCCCTTGTTCAGCTCATACAGGTAGCCCGCCTGCGCCTCCGCCGTATCGAACTTGGCCAGGCTCATGCGCCGTCCGGCGTCCTGCGGCCCGACCGTGATTGTCGTCTTGACCATGTCAACCTCATTTCACCCACCGCATCACTCCCCAACTGCTTCCGCCGCCTCGAACACGGTGGCGCAGTGGAATTCAAACCCCGGCAGCAGTTTCGTTGTGTAGACCTTTGGAGGCCGCACGACGCGCTCCGTCCACCGCCCGGCCCGCCGCCGCAGTACCTGCACCTCTTCTCTGTCGGCATCCACGACCCAGTATTCGCGTACACCGAACAGCAGATACTCCTGGCGCTTCTCGACGTAGTCGCGATGCTCCGAGCCGGCAGAGATGACTTCCACCACGATGTCGGGGACCCAGTTCGCCCACAGGTTGTCCTCGTCGTCCGGGGGGCGCTTGTAGACGGCGACATCGGGGTGCCGTTCTGACTCCTCCGCGCCGATGAGGATCTTGCACTCTCCGCTGCCGGCGATCATGTTGACCTGGTCGGGGTGTTGCAACTGATGCACCATCAGCTGCCGGCGCACTTCCTGGACCTGTACGAGATGTCGCCTGTTGGGGACATCAGACACGAGGACAATCCCCTTGCTCAACTCGTACACATAGCCGGGTTGCCCCTCCGCCGTATCGAACTCGTCCAAACTCATGCGCCGGCCGGCATCTTGCGGCCGCACCTTGATCGCTGCCTTCGGCATCGTCCACCTCATCACTTCACTTTGCCGTCTGGCAGGTTGCCGAGGTTCTGGAACAGGTGCGCCAGCGACGCCATCAGCTTGAACCAGTCGCCCTGGTGCAGACTCTCATTCGGGGCGTGGGCGTTGCTCCGCGGGTCCTCGATCCCCAGCAGCAGGGCCGGGGCGCCGCCGAGCAGCTCCGCCAGGGGGCCGACGAAGCCGATCGAGCCGCCGCAGCCGATGCCGACCGGCTCCTTCTTGAAGCCGGCCTTCATCGCCGACATCGCCGCCTCGAACGCCGGGCCGGTCGGGTCGGTCATCCACCACTTCACCGGCTTACCCATCGGCTCGACGGTCACCTTGACGCCCCACGGCGGATCCTCCGTCAGCACCGCCTCCAGCGCCTTGTGTACCTGTTCCGGATCCTGATCCGGCACGATGCGACAGCTGACGATGGCCGACGCCCGCGGCAGCACCTGGTTCGAGGCCTGCTTGATCGACGACGCCTCCTGGGCGATGATCGTCACGGCCGGCTTGCGCCACGTCTGCTCGTAGACCGAGGTGCCTTTCTCCGTCGCCAGCGCTACCTTCGGGAGGATGCCTGTGTCCTTGCGCATCTTCGCCTCGTCGAAGGGGAGGGCGCCAAAGGTGCGCCGCTCGGCCGGGGTCACTTTCCGCACCCCGTCGTATAGGCCGGGCACCGGCAGCTTGCCGTTCTTCCAGTACAGCCGCGACAGGATCACGTTCAGGGCCAGGGCCGAGTCGGCCAGCGCCCCGCCGGCCATGCCGCTATGGACCGGCCCCTTCGCGCTCTCCACCTCCACCGTCAGGGCGACGATGCCGCGCAACGAGTAGGTGATGCTCGGCTGGCCCGTCTCGATGTTCTCCGTGTCACAGACGACGATCACGTCCGACTCGATGCGCTGCTTGTACTGGTTGAAGAAGCTCATCAGGTTGCTGGAGCCGACCTCCTCCTCGCCCTCGACGAGGACCTTGACGTTGACCGGCAGGTTGCCGCTCGTCTTGAGGAAGGCGCTGACGGCGGCGAGTTCGGCGGTGATGGCCCCTTTGTCGTCGGCGGAGCCGCGGGCGTAAAGCCGGCCGCCGCGCGGCGTCAGCTCCCACGGCGGCGACTGCCAGCGGCCCTTCTCGACGTCCTCCTCGTGGACCGGCTGCACGTCGTGGTGCGCGTACAGGAAGACCGTCGGCTTGCCGGGGGCGCCGAGCCACTCGCCGTAGGCGTAGGGGTTGGAGTCGCCGCAGCGGAGGACCTCGACGTTCGTCAGGCCGGCGCGGCGCATGTGCTCGCAGGTCAGCTCGCCCGACTGTCCGACCTCCTTCTGGTGCTCGCCGTCGGTGCTGACGCTGCGGATCGCCACCAGTTCGGCCAGGTCGCGCACACAGGCGCCCTGGTTCTTGCTGAGCCAATCGAGGATCGGTTTCATGCGGAAATCCGGGTGCGATGAGGGGGGCCGCTTGCGGCTTCGCAGGCCGTGCGAAGCCGCAAGCGGCTGGGTTTACGCTGGTGAGATTGTATGAGGTCAGGCGGGCCAGTTGAGAAGTTGCCGCACGAAGATGATGGTGCCGATGATGGCGCTAACCATGCTCGCCAGCAGCACGGCGCCGGCGGCCACGTCCAGGCACGGCCAGACGCGCTCCCGGGTTGCCTCGTCGAGGCCGCGGAAGAGCGTCTCCAGGGCGCTGTTGAACAGCTCCGCCGTCATGACCAGGCCGATACAGCCCAGCAGGATGCACCACTCCAGCGCCTGGCAGCGCAGCACCAGGCCGGCGACGACGACCAGGGCGGCGAAGAAAAAGTGGACGAAGAAGCTGCTGTGCCCGCGGATGCCGAGCTTCAGTCCGCGGAACGCGCAGCGGAATTTGAAGACCCAGGAGTGGCGCGGCCGCGGCGGTTCCGGCTCGGCCGTCTCCGCCGGCAGCGTCGGGGGGCGCGACGCGATCATGACAACCTCACTGGCGGGCGGCGAAGGGAAAACGACGACTCACCTTACCGTTTCCGGCCGCCGCCGTCGAGAGCAGCATTAGTCATTAGTCATTAGTCATTAGCGGGTAACCGCCCCGCTAATGACTAATGACTAATGACTAATGACTAACGAAGCAGTTCCTCAAGTGGGGCCTTGATCGCCTCGGCCCAGGCCGCGTACCCTTCCGCCGACGGGTGGAGGCCGTCGGGCATCAGGTCCTCGGTCAGGTCCCCCTCCTTGTCGAGGAACTTCGCCCCCGGATCCAGGTAGCGCACCTTCTTGCCGTCGTCGAGCTGGGCCAGCCCCTTGTTGACCTCCTTGATCTTGTTGCGGAACTTGTCGTCGGCCTTGGCGCCGCGCGGCAGCAACCCCATCAGCAGCACCTTCGCGGCGGGCTTCTGCGCGCTCAGCTCCTTGACGACAGCCGTGACCCCATCGACGATCTCGTCCGTGGAGTTGGCCGCCAGGTTGCTGCCGCCGACCTGTAGCACGATGACTTTCGGCTTCAGCTCTTGCAGTTCCTTACCCTCGGTGAGGCGCCAGAGGACGTGCTCGGTGTGGTCGCCGCCGGCGCCGAAGTTGGCCGCCTTCAGCGGCTCGAAGTGTTTCTTCCACGCCTCCGCGCCGTCGGGCCCCTCCCACCCTTGCGTCAGCGAATCGCCCAGGAAGACCACGTCGGC
>DATFNV010000474.1:0-19854 GCA_035266225.1 Gemmataceae bacterium | reverse complement strand
GCGAGGAAGCCAAGGAACTGCTCAAGAAACTCCAGGACAAGTGAACGGTGGCGGCGGGCGGGGGTTGACAGTCCCCGCCCGCATCAGGTACCGTCGCCCCTATGCCCCGTGTTCCCCTCCTCGATCCCGAACTGGCCGACGAGTTCGGCCTCGTCGCCGTCGGCGGCGACCTGGGTCCGGCGCGCCTGCTCGAGGCTTACCGGCACGGCATCTTCCCCTGGTACGACGAGCAGACGCCCATCATGTGGTGGTCGCCCGACCCCCGCGCCATCTTCGAGTTGGACCGGCTGCACGTCCCGCGCCGGCTGCGGCGCACCCTGCGCTCGGGTCGGTTCACCGTCACCGTCAACCGGGACTTCGCCGGCGTCATCCGCGCCTGCGCCGACCGGCCGGGCCAGGGGACGTGGATTACCACGGAGATGATCGAGGCCTACGAACACCTGCACCGGCTAGGCTGGGCGCACAGCGTCGAGGCCTGGCAGGGCGACGTCCTCGGCGGCGGTGTGTACGGGGTCGCCCTCGGCGGGTTCTTCGCCGGCGAGTCGATGTTTACGCGGGTCAGGGACGGGTCGAAGGTCGCGCTGGTCGCGTTGGGGGAACGATTGCGGCAGCGCGGGTTCACGCTGTTCGACACGCAGTTCGTCACCGAGCACACCAGGCGCCTCGGGGCGATCGAGATTCCCCGCGAGGAGTACCTGGGGCGGCTGCGCGAGGCGCTGACGCGTGAGGCGACGTTCGTTTGAGCCGCTCACGGCTTCGCAGTTCGTGCGAAGCCGCAAGCGGCCTCGATCGTTCAATACTCGATGTTGTACTTCTTCGCCTGCTTGCGCAGCATCTCGACCACCTGGTTGTCGAAGCCGTCCTTGCCGCCTTTCTTGTCTTCCTTGAGCTTCTTGTCGATGAACTCGCCGCGCTTCTTGTCCAGCTCGCCAGCCTTCTTGGTCAGCTCGTCGCGCTTCTTCTCGAGCTTGTCGAGGTGGGCCTTGCGCTCCTGGGGCTTCATCTTGCGGAGGTCGTCGGGGAGGTCCTCGTCCTTGAGGTCTTCGAGCTTGACCTTCTTCTCCTTGATCGCGTCGATGAGGTCGTAGGCGGCCACCTTGCCGTCCTTGGCGATCTTGCCGGCGCGGTCGGCGGCGGCGGGGGCCGTGGCGGGTGCGGCCGACAGCTTCTCAGCTTCCGCCTTCTTCTCCTCGCCGGCCCGGCGCAGCTTGGCGTCGCCGTAGGTCACCGTGCTCCGCGCCAGCTCCGCGTTGATCTCGCCCAGGTCCTTGTCGAACGGCGTGGCGATGGCCACGATGCCGCCCTCCTGGGCGATCTGCACGTAGGTCCCCTCGGCCTTCTTGCAGATGTCCTGCCAGTACTTGCGGCAGTCGGCGTCGTTGCCGCACTGGACGGTGTTGATGATAATGTCGCGCTCAACGGCCTTCTTGCACGTTTCCGGGTACTTGACATCGTCCTTATAGTCCATGTGCGGCGGGGCGTCGCCGACGAGGAAGATGATCTTCAGGACGCCCTTGTCCTTGCTCCAGGCGATCTTGTTGACGGAGTCGTCCAGCGCCTGGTTGACGCTCTCGGGGAGGTCGCCGCCGCCCTGGGCCTTGAACTTCTTCAACTCGGCGTGGATGGTGTCGAGGTCGTCGGTCAGCGGGATCACCTTGGTGACGTAGTCGTCGCCCTTGTCCTTGTAGGCGACGAGGCCGACTTTGAGGTCGGGCGTCGGCTTGCCGGCGGCGATCTGATTGGCGATGGCCCAGATCTTCGTCTTGGCCCCTTCGATGAGGCCGCCCATGCTGCCGGTGGTGTCGAGGCAGAAGACGACCTCGACCTTCGGTTTCTTGGCCGGCGCCGGCTTGTCGTCGGCACGGGTGGGGAGCACCAGGCCGAAGAAGGCCAGCGCCGCCGCCGCGAGGGTGAGACGAGACATGCTTCGCTCCTTGACGAAGGGTGACGTTGGGTCCGGGGGCGATCCCAACTGAATAGACGAAGGAGCGGGGGAAGGGGATTGTCGCGGGCGGTGCGGCGCGGCCCCGTCCGGCAAGCTCACGCTTCCTGACAGGGTACACGTCAGGGTCGTTCCCATCTTGACGTCAGTTACAGCATTTCCGTTGCACCCGGCTGCATTCGCCGCAGTCATCGCTTAGAATTACTCATTGCGCCCGCCGGCGCGGAACGGTCGAGCCTGGGCTCGGGGCGGGATCGAATCCGGTGCAGTACGGGAGGTACCCATGAAGCGGAGATGTCTCGTTGCGGCGATCGGTGCCCTCTTCCTGATGACCTGTCCGATGCGCGGCGAACGGCCGGTCGCTGAGCAGCGGCCGACGCAGGACGACGTTCGCCGGCTCCAGGACGACTTCGCGCGGCAATCGGGCGCCCGGCTGGTTTTCGAGGCCGCCGACCTGCCGCGTGGGCGCTACCACGACATCATGCCCGCCCTGTCCGGCGAGCGCCGGGCCGTGGCGGCCCGGTTGGCGCTGCGTGAGGTGCAGAAACTGCCGCCCGGCTACCTCGGGACGATCGGCCTGAAGGCCGTCGGCGTCTTCGCGGCCTGCGCCTCCAAGGACGGCGACGGCTACCGCGCCTACGACGCGGAGCTGAAGGGCTATCGCTATTACGGCATCTGGAACGGCAACAACGCCATCGCCGCCGCCTTCTACAGCGAGGGGCAGTTGACGCTGACGCTGCACCACGAGATCTTCCACCACGTCGATGCGACGGCCAAGGGGCGCACCGACCCCGCGCACGCCATCCACGACGACCGCTTTCGCGACGCGCTTTCGGGCAAGGACGCCTACCCCGCGCTGAAGTTGTCGGCCGACGACCTGGCGGCGCTGCGGCGCGCCAGCGCCGGCCACACCCTCGAAGGGGCCGTCAGCGATTACTGCAAGAAGAGCACCCTCGAGGACAAGGCGGAGACGGCGCGCTACCTCATGAGCCACCTGCCGGACGCCCTGGTCCAGGCGGCCACGCGGCCGCAGCTGGCGGGGAGCCAGCGCTTCCTGCACGTCCTGCACAAGTACGAGCAGGCGCCCGCGGCGAACGGCCCAGGCGTCGCCTGGTTCCTCGATCGGGCCCTCGGCCGCAAGGTGCCGGCCCCCGCGGAGGCCCCCGCGCCCGACGTCAAACCGCCGCCGACGCCGGCCGAGATCGTCGCCCACCTGATGCACCTCGCCGTCGCGCCGCAGCTCGACGAAGCGGAGGCGCGCACCACCCTGCGCCAGACCGCGGCCCTCAAGATGGGGGAGGTTCCCGAGGAGGACGCTCCCGCGATGGTTCGGGCGGCGGCACGGCTGTCGGAGTCCCTCCTGCGAGAGATGATTCGTCCGGCCGACGGCGACCGGAACTTTCGCGTCCGCGGCGGCGAGGACGCCCGGCACGTCAACCGCCTGCTGCGGCGCGACCTGGACGAGATCGGCGAGTTGGCGAAGGGCCTGCGAAAGGTTGTCTCCCTGGCCCCGGGCGCCGAGGAAGCCGTCAACGGCGCCCAGATGCGGAGCCTGCGCCTGCTGGCGCGCTATCATCAGTTCATCGCCGGCCGTTGGCGCGTGACGGGCGGCACCCGCAAGACGTTTGAGAAGGCCCGGGACGCGATCCTCGCGGCACTGCCCCCCGCGCAGGCCGCCGCCGTGAGAGAGCGTACCGGCCTCGACTGGGAGCGCCTCGCCGACGGCATCACGCCCGCCGGCGCCCTCGCGGACCCGGCGCCCATCGCCAAGGGGAAGCCGGATAATCCCTACCTCTTCAAGGTGGACGACGCCATCGCCGACCCGAACGCGCGTTCACGAATCCGGGAGGTGCAGCCGGCGTGCGTGCGCCTGAGCAACGGCAGCGCCGTCAATCTCCGCCCGGAAGGCGTCCTCCTGACGGCCGGCCATTGCGTCCGCGGCGTGGGCTCTCACATCACCTGCCGCTTCCCCGACGGCCGCAGCTTCAACGCCACCTGCGTCGCCTTCGACGGCCACCTCGACCTGGCGGTCTGTACCCTCGCCGACGCCAAGGGACTGCCCTACGCCCCCCTCGCCGCGGCGGCGCCGCAGGTCGGCTCCTGGATCACCGCCATCGGCCAACCCGGATCCTGGACGCCCAAGGGGGCGGCGACCGGTTACAAGCCGTTTCACGTTTCGACCGGCCACATCCGCGCCCTTCTCGACAACCCCCTTGGGGGTCAATCCCTGGGGCGAGTCGTCCACGACGCCTGGACCTACTGGGGTCATTCTGGCTGTCCGCTGTTCAACCGGGACGGGGCCCTCGTCGCCCTGCACAACAGCTGGGACTCCTCGACCGGCATGCGCCGCGCCGTGCCCTACGAGGCGATTGTCCATTTCCTGCGGCGGGAGAAGATTGCCTTCACCATGTCGCAGTGACGAAAGCCGCTTGCGGCTTAGCGGATTCCAGGCTGCCGCTAAGCCGCAAGCGGCTTTCGCAACAGACTCTAGCTCAACCCGTGTTTCTTCAGGCGACTGACCAGGGTGCTGCGGTGCATGCCCAGTGCCCGGGCGGCCTCGGCCTTGATCCCCTTGGCCGCCGCCAGCGCGCGCACCAGGCGCTCGCGCTCCCGGCGGTCGCGCTCCGTCCGCTCCGCCTGCACCGTGGGGAGGCAAGGGACGAGTGTCGTGATCGCGCCGTCCGGCGAGTCGCGCCCCGCGCTCTGCTCCGCCCTCTCGACACCGATATCCGGCGGCAGGTCGGCCACGGTGATGGCCTCCCCTTCCGCGAAGACCACGGCCCGCTCCACCACGTTCTCGAGTTGGCGGATGTTCCCCGGCCAGGGGTACGACTTGAGCAGTAGCAGGGCGTCGTCCTCGATGCCCAGATCCGGCTTGCCGCAGCGGCCGCCGTACAAGTGCAGGAAGTGCTGCACCAGTTCGGGAACGTCCTCGGTGCGCTCGCGCAGCGGCGGCATGGTGATCGAGATGACGTTAAGGCGGTAATACAGGTCCTCGCGGAAGCGGCCGCGGCGGATGAGATCCTCGAGGTCCTGGTGCGTCGCTGCGATGACGCGCACCTGCACCTGCACCGGGTCGCTGGAGCCGACGCGCTCGAAGGTCATCTCCTGCAAGACGCGCAGCAACTTGGTCTGCACCGACGGGTCGATGTCGCCGATCTCGTCCAGGAAGAGGGTGCCGCCGTTGGCCAACTCGAAGCGGCCGACCTTGTCGCGGTGCGCCCCGGTAAACGCCCCCTTGACGTGGCCGAACAGCTCGCTTTCCAGCAGCCCGGACGACAGGGCGGCGCAGTGGACCTTGACGAACGGCCGGGCGGCGCGCGGGCTGGTCTCGTGCAGGGCCTGCGCCAGCAGGCCCTTGCCGGTGCCGCTCTCGCCGAGGATCAGCACCTCGGACTGGCTGGCGGCCACCTTGCGCACCTGGTGCAGGAGGTGGCGCACTTGCGGGCTGGTGCCGACCATGCCCCCCGGCTGCGCGGGGGCCGTGGGCAAGGGGTCAGGGGTCAGCTTCCCGGAGAGCGCCAGTTCTGACCCCTGACTCCTGACCCCTGGCCTCTGCGTCAGCTGGCTCTGCAAGGCGAGGATGCGGCGCTGCTGCTCGGCGATCTTCTCGACCTTGATCTGCAGCTCGCGGTTGAGCCCGTCGATCGTCTGGTGCCCCTCGGCGCTGACGAGGGCCAGGACGGTCACCTGGGCAAAGGCGGCGAGCAAGTTCAGGTCGTCGGGGCCGTAGACCCCTTCCGCGCGCGGCCCGAGCACTAGCAGCGCCTGCAACCGCCCTTCGTGGACCAGCGGCTGGGCCAGGGCGCCGCCCAGGAAGCGCAACTGCCGCTGCGCCGGGTCGTCGGCCGCCAGCCGCGTGTGCCGGGCCACCAGGGTGCCGCGCACCTGGACCGCTTCCACGAGGGGGCAGCCCGAGGCCAACTCCGTCAGCGGCGGGTCGCCCCCCAGACTGTCGGCGAGGACATACAGCGGCGGCTCCCCCTGGCGCAGGTAGACCGCGCCGCCCGGCGTGCCGAGCAACTCGGCCGAGGTATCGAGCAGGCGCCGGGCCAGGGCCGGCGGATCGACGAGCTGCTCGATCGCCTCGCTCATGCGCCTCAGGGTGCGGTCCAGGCTGTGCTTCTCGCGGCGGAAGTGATGGTCCAGCGCCCGCCGCAGCCGGCCGCGCGCGACGTCGAGTAAGAGCAGCAGCACCAAGGCAGTACTGCACACCCACAGCGCTTGCCCCGTCGTCGGCCACGGGATCACCTGGTTGCCGACGATGAGCATGCCGCCGAAGACCAACCCGTAGTAGAGCAGGCCGGCCAGGAAGCTGATGAGGAAGTAGCTGACGCCCGACGAGATGATCTGGTCCAGTTGCATCAGGCGGTAGCGCGTGATGCTGATGGTGAAGGCGACGGTGAAGATCAAGGAGGCCAGGAACATCGGCCAGGTCGCCGCCCCCCGGCCGAACGCCTTCTCGTCGAACGTCAGGTAGAGCGAATAGCCGATGGGCACCAGGGCCGCGACGGCACCGAACAGGATCCACTTCACCTGGTTGCGCTCGGTGTCGTCGGCGGCGCGGCGGTAGCTGTAGACGAGGGAGACGACGCAGGCGACGTACCACAGCGCCGCGACCAGGAAGTAAATCCAGACGATGGTCTTGAGGAATTCGAGCCCGGAAGCCGGGCCGATGCGCTCGGGCTCGTAGCGGTAACGGACGGTGAGATAACAGGCCAGCATCACGACCAGGAACAGGGTAGGGATCGCGTAGATCGCCGCCAGGACCGGCCCCGGCCGGCGCAGTATGAACTCCTTGGGGCGCGGGAACAGCAGGTAGAAGTGCAGGCTCACCGCCGGCAGGAGGACGGCGCACGACATGAAAACCACCAGGAGCAGCGGATTGGTGGCGATGTACAGCCAACTGTAGCCGCCCATGAAGGCGCCGATGGTCACCAGGCACAGCACGAAGAACTGCGACGCCGAATGGTCTTCGGGGCGCTTCCAGAAGACGAAGGCGCCTACCACGAACAACCCCACCTTGATCAGGAACCACAGCAGCGAGGGCAGCACGACCTCCAACCCCGGTCTTCCCACGCGCCTCCAGCAGGTCGCCCGCGGGCCGTCCTCGGAGCCGCGGGCGAATTCCACGCGCACCCAGGTCTGATTCTGGACGCGCACGGCGCACAACTTCTGACCCTGATCGAGGGCGCGATGAACGTCTGCCCAGGTCGGCTCGGCGCCGTCGCTCGGGATCGGGTCGATGTGTTGATCTTCGAGGCCAGCCAGGCGGCGACGCAGGTGCGAGTAGTCCACTTCCTGATCGCACAACTTCAGAATGACGTCGCCTTCCCGGGGGCCACTCTGCTCCTCCTCGGGGGCAAAGCCATCGGACACCCGGAGCATGGTCATGCCGAATGGACAATACAGGCCGATGTCCGGCGATTCCACCACGTGCCAGAGAACGGCTAGCGAATACAGGCAGATTAGCGCTCCGGCCGCGACGATCAGGATGCGACGGCGAACGCTGCGCTGGCGCAGGAGGACACAGCCGGCCCGAAGTTTCGAGGCGGCACGGGCGCCCGTTGATCGCAAGACTCGCTCCATCGCTCTCCTGCCGACCCAGTTCTGACCGTTCGTTCAGGTTATGCGCCGCACCCGATCAGTTTCGTCAGCGCCGAAAGTTCGGCGCCGAGGCGCAATTCCTTGTCCCGCACCGGGTTACAATAGGGGCTCCTCACGGAAGAGCCTTCGCCCTCCCGCGACATACGGCCCCGGCCACGTTCCCCACTCTAGCCGCGCATTCTGCTCACGTCAATCATTCGGCGCCGGATGATGTTTCCGAAATCCCGTTGTCGCTTGCGAATCCGGCACGAACGGCCAACAATCTTGCGCCCCCTTCCCAATCCACCGCCGAACCATCGATAGACCCTTCCCAACCTCCCCACCCTGCCCCAGCAGCGCCGAAACATCGGCGCTCAGCGCCGAAGCCTGGCCTTCGCCAGCGCCGAAGTTTCGGCGCCGAAGTTTCGGCGCGCCGAGGGGATCGACATAACCTGTTCATCTTGGGTTAGTTATGCCATTTTCCCCGCCTGGCACCTGTGGTTCCGCTGTCCTCGGAAGTTTGGTATGGAGTATGCTTCATGAACCTTCCTCTGGACGAGATGTCAAACAAGAGTTGCGAACAGAGGCGGTAGGACGCCTGGAACGTGAGGAGACGATGAAGGTATCGACAGAGTGGTTGGAGGCAAGCGGTGCGGCGTTCAGCGCGGGAGCGGGGGAGGCGGGCTATGCCCACCTGAAGCACTACACGGCTGCCTACTGCGAGTGGGGCGAGGGTCCGCCGCTGGTTCTGGTGCCAGGGTTGGCAGGTGGCTTTGAGTTGCTCGGCCCGCTGGCGCGTCTTCTGGCCCAGCACTACCGTGTCATCAGCTACCAGCTCCGGGGCGAGGACGACGCCTTCGCCCTGCGGCGGCGCTTCGGCCTGGAGGATCTGGTCGAGGACCTTGCGGAGTTCCTGGCCTGGTACGGCCTCGAAGCGCCGCCGGTGATGGGGGTGTCGTTCGGTGGGGTAGTGGCGCTGGAGTACGCGGCGCGGCGTCCGACCGGCTTGTCGTCGCTGATCGTCCAGGGGGCCGGGGCCCGTTTCGAGCGCAGCCTGTTGCAGCAGGTGGCCGGTGCCGTCCTGTCGCGCTACCCGCTGCCCTCGGACAACCCCTTCGTCAACCAGTTCTTCAACCTCCTCTTCGGCAGCCGGCAGCGCCCGGGCTCGCTGTTCCGGTTCGTGACGCGGCAGTGCTGGCAGACCGATCAGGCGGTGATGGCCCACCGCTTCCGGCTGGCCGAGCGCTTCGACGTCACCGCGCGGCTGGGGCGAATTCGCGTGCCGGCGCTGGTGCTGGCGGGGGAACGCGACCTGCTCGTGTCGGCGAAAGGCCTGTCGGCGCTGGCCGAAGGGATCGCGGACTGCCGAGAGGTATCCTTGCGCGGCTGCGGCCACCTGGCGTTCGCCACGCGACCGGAGTGCGTCGCCGAAGAGGTCCAGCGATTTCTCAGCGGGGAAAAAGAATAAGAGTCATAACAACAAGGTCTTCGCCGCTTGCGGCTTCGCAGGAAAGATGGCGAAGCCGCAAGCGGCGACGACATTTCATGGCAGCGGTGATTGCGGTGGCTGCGCTTGCAGCTCGCCGCGGTAGGGCAGCGTCTTGCCGGCGTCGTCGAAGCGGCGGTAGCGAAAGTAGCGCAGCTCGAAGTTGGCGTTCCTGTCGAAGACGTCATCGCCGGCGGAGAGGGCCGTGCCGCTGAGGCGGTGCATCATCGCCAGCCACACCAGGTCGGGGGGCATGAGCTTGCGCAGCGGCGCCGACTTGCCTTGCTCGTAGGGCTCGAAGAGCAGGAAGTCACGCTGCACCGGCAGGGTCTGGATCACGCAGATGAGGAAACCGGACGCCAGGTAGCCCGCCAGGATCCCGGCGACGACGGACCCGCCCCGGTAGAGGACCGGCGGGTATTCCATGTGGGTGCTGGCGATACTGTTGGTGATCCAGCGGAAGAGCATCAGCAGCGGCAGGAAGATGAGCATGATCGCCAGGGCGTCTTCCGTCCCGTCGGCGAACGACTCGCTCAGGACCGACTCGAGCACGTCGGCGATCGGCTCGAAGAAGTTGAAGGCCAGCACCCCCGCCAGGAGGACGTTGACGCACATGGCGAAGGTGGTCAGCGGCCCCTCGCGCCAGAAGGCGTACACCACGATGGCCATCAGCAGGACGGTGAATATCCCGAATATCATTTGAGAACCCAGAAGACAGAAGTCTGAAGACAGAAGTCAGAAGACAGAACTCGTTGGATTCTGTCTTCTGACTTCTGTCTTCTGACTTCTTTCATTTGCACACGCGTAACAATTCCTGGATCGACGTGGTTCCTTCGATGACCTGCTGTAGGCCGTCCTGCTGCAGGTACTTCATGCCGTTCTTGACGGCCTCCTGGCGGATGGCGTTGAGGTTGGGGTTCTCGCGGATCATGTCGCGAATGCGGTCGGTGACCAGGAGCAGCTCGAAGACGCCGCGGCGGCCGCGGTAGCCGTGGCCGCCGCAGATCTCGCACTTGTTGGCGTCCTCCTCGCCGTCTTCCGCGTCGGGATTCTCCGGGGGGCGGTAGAAGAACTTGATCTTGTCGGCGGGCAGGTTGGCCTTGCGGAGCATGTCGGGGTTGGGCTTGTAGCGGACCTTGCACTTGGGGCAGAGGATGCGCACCAGGCGCTGGCCGAGGACGGCGCTGAGGGCGCTGGCGATCATGAACGGCTGCACGCCGAGGTCGATGAGTCGTCCGATGGCCGTCGTCGTGTCGTTGGCGTGCAGCGTCGTGAAGACCATGTGGCCGGTCTGGGCCGCCTGGCAGGCGATCTCGGCCGTCTCCTGGTCGCGGATCTCGCCGATGTAGATCACGTCGGGGTCCTGGCGCAGGATGCTGCGCAGCTCGCCGGCGAAGGTCTTGCCCGCCTTGGGGTTGACCTCGATCTGCGTGACGTTGTCGATGGTGTACTCGACAGGGTTCTCGACGGTGATGACGTTCTTCTGGTAGCGGTCGATCTCGCGCAGGCAGGCGTACAGGGTGGTGCTCTTGCCGGCGCCGGTCGGCCCGCAGACGATGAACAGGCCGTGCGGCTCGCCGACGAGGCCGTGGACGGTGTCGCGCATCTTGTCGCGCATGCCGAGGTCGGTCAGGCTGGCGATGGCCCGCTCCTTGTCGAGGATGCGCATGACGAGCTTCTCGCCGGCGACGCTGCCGGCGGTGGCCAGGCGGAAATCGACGTCGCGCCCCTCGACCTTGGCCGAGAAGCTGCCGTCCTGCGGCTTGCGCTTCTCGGTGATGTCGAGGTTGGCCAGCACCTTGAAGATGTTCAGCACCGAGTCGCCCATCTGGCGGCTGAACGGCGGCGTCGCCTGCAGGATGCCGTCGATGCGGAAGCGGACGGCCATCTCCTCCTTGGTCGGCTCCATGTGGATGTCGGTGGCGCGCGACAGGATGGCCTCGTAGACCATCTCCAGGGCCGCCTTGTAGCCCTTGGACTCCTCGGCGCGCTTGACGCGGTTCTCATCGACGTCCTGCTGGTTGAAGCTCTTGCCGATAAAGCGGATCGGGATTTTCTTCTCTTCCTTTTCCTCCTTCTTCGCGGGGCCCAGCTTGAGGTAGCGCGTCGCCAACTCGCGGAGGTGGCGCTGCGTCAGCACCTTCTGGTCCGCGGGGACGACCCCGTTGCGGAGGTTGATGTAGGCCAGCGCCGGCCCCAGGAAGAGGGCCAGGAAGATGGGGAACGACAGCAGGAACCAGGGGAAGGCCCAGACGACCACCAGGCCGGCGACCCCGGCGCCGAGCAGGATTGGGTTCCAGGTCTCGTGCGGCAGTTTGAGCTTGCGCGCGTCCTGGTCGGCCCACCAGCAGATGCGCACCCAGAAGAAGTAGACGAGCAGCAGCGGCAGCAGCTTGAGCAGGCTGAAGTACAGCCCCGGGCCGCGCGGGAACGCTTCGCCGGCCGCGAATACCAGCAATGAAGAATGAAGAACGGAGAATGAGGAATGAGGAATGATGGTTGAGGGATTCATGGGCCATTCTCCGTTCTTCATTCTCCGTTTTTCATTCTTCGTTGGCTTACAGGATGCCCGGCGCCGACACCTTGATGCCCTTGAAGGCCATCTTGAGCTTCTCGGGGTCGGGGGCGAACTCCAGGGCGGTCTGCTTGTCGGTGTCGCCGCGCTCGACGAGCTGCCGCAGGTTCTCGGTGAAGTCCACCATGCCCTCCTCGTAGCACATGCGGATGGCGTCGGGCAGCCTGAGGTCCTCGCCCTCGGAGATGAGCTTGCGCACGATCGGGTTGACGATCATGATCTCGTTGGTGGGGACGCGCGGCTTCTTGAGTCCCTTGAGCAGCTTCTGGGCCACGACCGCCTTGAGGTTGTTGGCCAGCGCCGCGCGGATGGCGGTGTGCTTGTCGGGCGGGAAGAGGTCCAAAATGCGGTTGACGGTCGTGCCGGCGGTGGAGGCGTGGATGGTGCCGAACACCAGGTGGCCGGTCTCGGCGGCGTGGATGGCGGCCTCGAAGGTGAAGGTGTCGCGCATCTCGCCGACGAGGATGACGTCGGGGTCCTGGCGCACCGCGTCCTTGAGGGCCTTGTGCCAGTCGAGAACGTCCAGGCCGATCTCGCGCTGGTTGACGTATGCCTTGCGGTCGGTGTAGGTGAACTCGATCGGGTCCTCGATGGTGAGGATGTGCAGCGGCTCGCGGGCGGCGATGTAGTCGAGCATGGCCGCGATGCTGGTGGTCTTGCCGGAGCCGGTGACGCCGGCAAAGAGCACCAGGCCTTCGGAGAAGTTGCACAGCGTATCGATGCTGTCGGGCAGGCCGAGGTCCTTGAAGCTGGGGATGAAGTTGTTGACGCGGCGGGCGACGAGGGAGAGCCGGCCGCGCTGCTTGAAGAGGCTGACGCGGAAGCGGCACTCGTCCTGGCCGACGACGTAGGAGAAGTCCACGCCGCCCTCTTCTTCGAGGATGTGCCGGTGCCTCTCCTTGAGGTGCGGCAGCAGCAGGCGCTCCATGTCTTCCTGAGTGAGAGGCCGCATGTCGGCGCGGCGGATGTCGCCGCGAAGGCGCATCATGGGCGGCTGGCCGACCTTGAGGTGCAGGTCGGACGCCTCGTGCTTCATGACCATGCGGAACAGCTTGTTGACCTCGGGTTCCTTGGTCTTGGCGCCGTCCAACGGCACCTTCATCTGGTCCTGCTCGGGAATGTCGGCCGTCGCCATCTGAACCTCCACGATGTTTAGCCGCTTGCGGCTTAGCGTTCGCTTCAGCCCGGTAAAACGAACACTAAGCCGCAAGCGGCTAAACGATGCGCACCGGCACGCCGCGCTCGGCGAGGTAGCGCTTCGTCGCGGGGATGCCGTACTCGTTGTAATGGAAAATGCTCGCGGCGAGGGCCGCGTCGGCGCCGGCCTCGAAGGCCAGACGCAGGTGCTCCGGACAGCCGGCGCCGCCGCTGGCGACCACCGGGATGCGCACCGCCCGACTGACGGCCGTAGTCATCGGCAGGTCGTAGCCGGCCTTGGTCCCGTCGGCGTCCATCGAGGTCAGCACGATTTCGCCGGCGCCCAACTCCTCGACGCGCTTCGCCCAGGCGACCGCCTCCAGCCCGGTCGGCACCCGGCCGCCGTTGATGTGGACTTCCCACCATTCTTCTCCCCTCTCCCCGGAGTACCGGGGCGAGGGGAGATCGCGGCTTGGTGACGCGGCGCGGGTCGATGTTGACCACGGTGGCGCAGCGGCCGAACTTGCGGCTGACCTGGGTGACGAGGTCGGGGTCGTTGACCGCGGCGGAGTTGATGCTGACCTTCTCGGCGCCAGCCTGGATGAGGCGCGTGGCGTCGTCGAGGGTGCGGATGCCGCCGCCGACGGTGAAGGGCATGAAGACCTGTTCGGAGACGCGCCGGACCACGTCGAGCATGATGTCGCGCCCCTCGTGGCTGGCGGTGATGTCGAGGAACACCAGTTCGTCGGCGCCGTCCTCCTCGTAGCGGCGCGCAACCTCGACCGGGTCGCCTGCATCGCGCAGGTGGAGGAAGTTGACGCCCTTGACGACGCGGCCGCGGTTGACGTCGAGGCAGGGAATGATCCGTTTGCTCAGCATCGGCTCGCCCAGGCGAACAGTGGTTGAACGGGATTTATGGTAAAGCAACCGGGCGGGTCGGTCAACGGCCTGCACTCGGCTCTTGCCACGGGAAGCGATCGATGGGAAGCCGCGAGCGGCAGCGCGGCGCGCAAAAACAGAGGCCCCACCCACGGCGAACCGTGGGCAGGAACCTCTGTCTCGGTGGAGGATGCCGCCCCGAACAGGGCCGAGTCCGGCCGGCTACCGGGTCGCCGGGCCGAAAGCATCACGATAAACGGAGTCGTGGGGGGAAGGGGGAGGGGGTCGCCGGCCCCGGTCGCGTCCGTGGGCCTGCTCGAAATCAACCATATCTCGGTCCGGGGCCGCAGTCAAATCCCCGCGGCGGAATTGTGGGGGTTTTGCCGCTCACTCATAGCCACAATCCTCGGCCGGCGGCCACGAGGCGCGCCAGGGCACCCCGGAGTCGTCCTCCGCTTCGGCCATGACCCAGAGCATGTAGGCGACGCGGCGGCTCAGCAGGCGCAGCCGCTGCCGGTGCGCCTGCGCGTAGGCGCGCCAGACGCAGTAGACCGCGACCACCGTAAAGGCGGCGGCACTGTAGAGAGTCGGCATGAAACTGGGGTTCCGTTGGACGGGATGCCTCGGTTCTGTTTCCGTGTAGAAACTCTAACCTACGAACCCGAACCGAGCAACAGCCGCCAAAGCATTCGCGCCGGGACACGCGCCGCGGTAAGATGGCTGGGCCGGGCGGCGGGGACGGGCCGCGCCACCCGAGCCGAGAAACAGCTACTCAAGGGATGGCATGCTGGAGAATGGGGCGCTGCTGCTGCGGCCCTGTGCCGCCTTCCCCGGCGCCGCGGCGGAGGGCGAGGCCGCGGCCCTGGAGCCGGCCCGCGCCGTCCTGGACGCGCTGACGGGGGCACCGCGGGGCTTTGCCGGCTGGCGGCGCCGCGGGCGCCTGTGGCCCCGCTGGCTGTCGCGCCCGGTGCTGGCGGTCCACGAGAGCGACGACGCCCCCCTGCTGTTCACCGTCCACGGCCTGTGGGGCCTGGCGGCGCGCTGGGAGGTGCGCGACGCCGACGGCAACGTCCTCGGCGTGCTGTGCGGGCCGCTCATCAAGGATCGCTTCGGCCGCAACCTCGCCCTGTGGGAGCGCAGCGCCGGCGACGTCGGCCGGGCGCGCGACGGCGACGGCCGCGAACTCATGACGGTGATGGCCACGCCGGAGGGGACGCGGGTGGCCTTCGCGGCGGGGGCGGAAGGGAACCCGTTCCTGAAGATGCTCCTGCTGGCCGCGGCGCTGGTCGAGCCGCTTGCGGCTTAGCGTTCGCGCGCTTTAGCGCTTCGCGAATCGCTAAGCCGCAAGCGGCTACGGCACCAGTTCCCCGCGCAGCCCGGCGAGCCCTTCGCTGCCGAGGGGGATGACGCTGGCGCCGACCTGCACCTGGAACAGGTCGTCGAGCGGCTGGTAGCTGACGATGGCGACGACGGCGCCGGGGGTGAGGCCGAGGGCCTGCCAGCGCCGCAAGCGCTCCGGATTGTCGTCCTGGGCCTCGCGGATCAGGACGCGCTGGCCGGGCTGGAAGGTACACAGCGCCTGCAGCTCGCGCTGCGCCAGCGCCCCCTCGCGCGTCGGGATGGGGTGGCCGTGCGGATCCTCGCGCGGCTCGCCGAGGTAAGCGGCCAGCGCCTGCTCCAGGCGCGGTGAGATGGCGTGCTCCAATGCCTCGGCCTCGGCGTCCACCTCGCTCCAGTCCAGGCCGAGGACGCGCGTCAGGAACAGCTCGACCAGGCGATGGCGGCGGATGACGCGCCGCGCCTCGGCGATGCCCGGCTCGGTCAGGCGCGCGCCGCAGCCGGGCTCGTAGCTGATCCAGCCGGCCTCCGCGAGGCGCTTGAGCATGCCGGTCACCGACGGGGCGCGGACCTTGAGGCGCGCTGCGATGGCCACCGGAGTGACGACCGCCGCGGCGCCGCCGAGGCTGTGGATCGCCTTCAGGTAGTCCTGCACCGCCGGGGTCGGCGATTCGCTGTCGCTTTTCGGGGGCCGCGTTTCGATGACCGGGATTCCTGGGGGGGACAGGCGCTCTTGGGGATCGTGTACGCCACTCGCTATCTTAAAGCGGCGGGCGCTGATCGAACATCGGAAATCGGCAACTGACCATGACCCTGAGCACGGCCTTCTACGGGGCGGGCGAGCGGGCGCAGCCGTACCTGCGGGCGCTGGCCCGCCGGGCGGACGTGCGCGTCACGGGGGTCTGCGACCCGGACCGGCGAGCCGCCGAGGCGGTAGCGGCCGGCTGGGGGGCCGGCGTCTTCCCCAGCCCCGAGGCGTTGCTGCGCGAGGCCCGCCCGGACGCCTTGTGGGTGTGCGTGCCGCCGCACGCGCTGGGCGAGGTGCTGCTTCGGGCGGCGGAACAAGGGGTGCCGTTCTTCGTCGAGCCGCCGGGGGCGGCGGACTACGCCGGCGCCCGACTGGTGGGGAAGCGGGTCAGCCAGGCCGACCTCGTGACGGCGGTCGGCTTCGCGACGCGCTACACCGACGTGCTGGCCGAGGCGCGCGAGTACCTGGGGGCCAAGGCGCTGCCGCTGGCGCTGGGGTGGTGGCTGCGGCCGACCACGGAGGAGGAGGGCCCGACGACTGCCGCCGGCCTGCTGTGGGCCGAGGCCGCCGGCCTGGTCGATGCGCTGCGCTACTTCTGCGGGGACGTGGCCCGCGTCCACGCGCTCAGCGCCGGCGCCGCGGGCGGCGGCCTGGTGGTGCAACTGGAACTGGCCTCGGGCGGCGTCGGCGTGCTGACCTGCACGGCCTACCCCCGCCCCGACCCGCGCGCCGAGCTGGAACTGCTCGGCGAGGGATGGACGCTCGGCTTCGCGGCGCCGACGGAGGGGGCGGCGCCAGCCCTGGCGACGTTACGCCTGGTGGAACGCGACCGGACGACGATCCTGCGGCGGCTGAACGACCCGGCGGCGGACCACGCGGCGGCATTTCTGGAGGCGGTGGCGGCGCGGAAGCCGGCCGCGGTGCCGACGGGGTACGCCGAGTCGCTGCGGACGCTGGCAGTGTGTCACGCGGCGGCGGTGTCGGCGCGCGAGGGGCGGCCGGTCACCGTCGCGGAGGTGGAGCACTTGCCGACACCGCCGCAGGGGTAGACACCTTGCTGCGGGGCGCGGCGGAGTCGTGTAGAATGATGGCGTTCTAGAAGCGGCGATGAATGTGTGGAGGATGACTCGCATGACTATCACGGTGAGCGTGTCTCCCGAAATCGAGCGGAAACTCTCGGATCGGGCCGCCCAGAGCGGCCGGGACGTGGAGAGCCTGGCCCGCGAGTTCATCGAGCAGGGCGTCAACGGGGAGCCGACTCTGGATGAAATCCTCGCGCCGTTCCGCCGGCAGGTGGCGGAGAGCGGGATGTCAGACGAAGAACTGACGGCCCTGTTCGAGGAAGCCCGAGAAGAAGTGTATCGCGAGAAGCATGGGGCGGGCCAGTGACGGTCCGCGCCGTGTTCGATTGCATGGTATTCCTCCAGGGCGCCGCACGCCCGGACGGACCGGCAGCGGCCTGTCTGCGCCTGGTCGAAACGGGTTTCGTTCAACTGTGCTTCAGCGGGGAAGCAATGGCCGAGGTACGCGACGTCCTCAGCCGGCCCAGGATCCGGCGGAAGTTCCCCGTGCTGACCCCCGAGACTGTCGAACGGTTCCTCGCCCGAGTGGCCAGGCGAGCCCTCATGTTTCAGCCGGTTCCGGCGGCATTTACCCTGCGGCGCGACCCCAAGGATGAGAAGTACCTCAACCTCGCGGCGGCTTGCGGCGCAGGCTATTTGGTGACCCGCGATAATGATCTGCTCGATTTGATGGATCCCCGACGGCCCGAGCATCAATCGTTCCAAGTGCAGTTTCCCGAACTGACGATTCTCGACCCTGTCGCATTCCTGCAATTGCCGCAACTCCAACCCGGTACGACGCCGGACGGGGGACCGCCCGCGTCCGAAGAGGCGAATCCAGGGCCATGATCCGCGAAGCCCGTCAGGATGTAACGACGGGGCAAACTATTCCGCGCCCGGATCGCCCGAAATGCCGTGGGCAACCCGCGGACCGCTTGCTATCTTCGGGATACCGGAGCCGGGCTTCCTCGTCGCATCTCCATCCGTGACCGCACCCGGCCCCGACCACTCGCTGAGAGGTTGCACCGTGATCCCGCGCAAACGACTTCTGTTCCGCCTCGCCTCCTCCGCCGTGCTAACCCTGGCCTTCGCCGCACTGGCCGCCGTCCCCGGCCAGTCCGAGGAGCCGTCGGCCAACGACAAGTTGATCGCCGATCTCGAGAAGCAGTATCAAGACGCCCGGCAGAAGGCCGACGAGCTGAAAAAGAAGCTCGACGACCTGCGCAACCCCGTCACGAAGCCGCCGGCGGTCACCGACGGCTCCCTCCCCGCCGACTGGGTCAAGGCGATGCACTGGCGCTGCATCGGTCCGGCATCGATGGGCGGCCGCATTACCGCCATATCCGTTTTCGAGGCCGACCCCAGCACGTACTGGGTCGCCACCGCGTCCGGCGGCCTGCTCAAGACGGTCAACAACGGCATCACCTTCGAGCACCAGTTCGACCACGAGGCCACCGTCAGCATCGGCGACGTCTGCGTGGCCCCGTCCGACCGCAACGTGGTCTGGGTCGGCACCGGCGAGAACAACCCGCGCAACTCCGTCTCCTACGGCGACGGCGTCTACAAGTCGCTCGACGGCGGCAAGACCTGGCAGAACATGGGATTGAAGAAGTCATTCCAGATCGGCCGCATCGTCGTTCACCCGAAGGACCCCAACGTCGTCTACGTCGGCGCCCTCGGCCGGCTCTACGGCCCCAGCGAGGAGCGCGGCCTCTACAAGACGAGCGACGGCGGCCAGACGTGGACGCGGGTCCTGTACGTCGATGACAAAACCGGCGTCATCGACGTGGCGATGAACCCCAACGAGCCCGACACGCTGCTGGTCGCGACGTGGGAGCGGCAGCGCGACGGCTTCGACAGCCACCCCGGCAACGAGGTGCCCATCGCCGGAGGCTACGACGGCTACGACCCCAGCAAGAAGTGGGGCCCGGGCGGCGGCATCTACAAGACCACCGACGGCAAAACTTTCCGCAAGCTGAGCAACGGCCTGCCTAATTGCAACCTCGGCCGCGTCGGCCTGGACTACTACCGCAAGAACCCCAACACGGTCTTCGCGATCCTCGACTGTGAGAAGATCGGCATGGGCCCGCCGCCGGTGTGGGTCGGCGTCGGCGCCGACGAACCCGCCGGCCCGGCCAAGCTGGCCCGCGTCCAGCCCGACAGCCCGGCGGCCAAGGCGGGGCTCAAGGTCGGCGACCTCGTCACGGCCATCGACAAGAAACCCATCAAGACCTGGGAGGAGGTCGGCGACGCGATCGTGGCGCACCGGCCCGGGGACAAGATGACGTTCACCGTCCAGCGCGACAAGGAGACGAAGGACGTCGTCGTCACGGTGGAACTGCGCCCCGACGCGGGGGCGCAGGGGCCGGCGGTCTACCTGGGCCTGCAGACGGAAAAAGTCGAGGGAGGGCTGCGGGTGGTGCTGGTCACGCCCGACAGCCCCGCCGACAAGGCCGGCGTCAAGGCCAACGACGTGATCCTGGCCCTCGACAAGAAGGAGACCAAGGAGGAGCGGCAAATCGTCGAGGCCCTGCGCGAGCGGAAGGCCGGCGACAAGGTGACGCTGGAGGTGAAGCGCGGCACCGAGAAGAAAGACCTCGTCGTCACGCTGGCGAACCGCCCCGGCGGTCCGCAGCAGTCGGCGGAGCGCCGATGGTATAGCGGCATGTACAGCGGCCAGCGCGAGAACGCCCAGAAGGAGCAGGGGCCTGAGGGCTGGCAGTACGGCGGCGTCTACAAGTCCACCGACGCTGGCGAGACCTGGACGCGCGTCAACAGCCTCAACCCGCGGCCGATGTACTTCAGCACGGTCCGCGTCGATCCCAGCGACGAGAAGTATCTTTACGTCCTGGGCATCGCGATGTACCGCTCGACCGACGGCGGCAAGACCTTCAGCGGCGACGGGGCCAACGGCGTCCACCCCGACCAGCACGCGCTGTGGATCGACCCGAAGGACGGCCGGCACATGATCGTCGGCTGCGACGGCGGCTTCTACGCCACTTACGACCGCATGGCGCACTGGGACTTCCTCAACCACGTGGCCATCGGCCAGTTCTACCACGTCGCGGTGGACAACCGCCGGCCGTACCGCGTCTTCGGCGG
>DATFNV010000473.1:0-9823 GCA_035266225.1 Gemmataceae bacterium | reverse complement strand
GTGGCCTCGGCCGACCCGCCGGTCGCGTCGTACATCTTCCCCGCCGGCGGCCAGCGCGGCCAGATCATCGACGTCCGCGTCGGCGGCCTCAACCTGCACGACTCCTGCGGCTTCGAGATGCTCGGCCCCGGGGTCGCGGCCGACAAGTCCCTCCGCCGCACGAAGACCGTCTGGTTCGAGGGCCCGGTACTGCCGCTGCCCGACTCGCAGCAGCAGGAGGACTACCCCAAGGACACGGCCGGCCGCGTGACCATCGCCGCCGACGCCGCCCCTGGCCTGCGGCACTGGCGGCTGTGGACCGCCCAGGGCAGTACCCCGGCGATGAAATTCGTGGTCGGCGACTTACCGGAGGTGGTGGAGCAGGAAATCGACGGTGAGCCGGTGCCCGTCGAGGTCAAGCCGCCCGTGACGATCAACGGCCGCATCTTCCCGCGCGAAGACATCGATGTCTGGGCCTTCGCCGCGACGAAGGGGCAGACCTTCACCTGTGAGGTCAACGCCGCCCGCCTCGGCTCGCCGCTCGACGCTCGCCTCGAAGTCCTCGACCCCGACGGCCGACGCCTCGCCGAGAAGGTCGCCGACGGCACCGACCCGCTGCTGCGCTTCACCGCCCCGACCGACGGCAAGTATTCCGTGCGCATCCACGACGTCAGCTTCCACGGCGGCCAGGCTTACGTCTACCGCCTGACGATCACCGCTGACCCGTACGTGGACCGCGTTTATCCGCTCGGCGGGCGGCGCGGCGGCACCACGAAGTTCGAGCCGTCCGGGCAACGGCTGCCCGCCGGCCCCGTCGCCGTCGCACTACCCGCCGACGGCCCGGCCGATTACGCCCACCGCCTCGACGTCGGCGGCAAGCTGACCAACGTCATCCTCCTCGACCTCGACGACCTCCCGGAATACCTCGAAGGGCAACCCAAAGGTCCGGTCGCCGTGCCCGCCGTCCTGAACGGCCGCATCGCGAAGCCCGGCGACGCCGGGAACTGGGACATTACCCTGAAGAAGGGCGAAGCGGTGGACGTCGAGCTGCGCGCCGGCCGCCTCGGCTCGCCGCTGCGCGGGGTGCTCATCCTGCTTGACGCCGCTGGCAAGGAGTTGGCCCGCGCCGACGCCGCCGGGACCGGGCAGGCCGACCCGTCGCTCCGCTTCACGCCGCCGGCCGACGGCACCTATCGCGTCCGGGTCGAAGAGCGTTTCCGCCACCGCGGCGGCTCGGACTTCGCGTATCGCCTTCGGGTCGCCCCACCGTCCGGCACGCGCGACTTCCGCCTGACCCTCCCCGCCGACGCGCTGTCCGTGAACCGCGGTCAGCAGGCGAAATTGAAGGTGACGGCCGAACGAATCGGGGGCTTCAACGAGCCCATCGTCCTGACCGTGGACGGCCTGCCGCCCGGCGTCACCGCCGCGAGCACGACCGTCACCCCCGCGCAGTCCGCCGTCGAAATCACCCTCAAGGCCGAGGCCGGCGCACGGATCCAGGGGAGCCGGCTAACCGTCCGCGGGTCGGCCAAGGTCGGCGATCAGACGGTAACGCGGACCGCCGTTCTCCGCGGGGGCCGCGGCGTGCCGGACGTCGATAGCGTCCTGCTCGCCGTCAGCCTGCCGACGCCGTTCAAGGTCGTCGGCGAGTACGACATGCGCTGGGCGGCGCGCGGCACCGTCCACCACCGGAAATACCGCCTGGAGCGCGACGGCTACGACGGCCCCGTCGAGGTGATGCTGGCCGACCACCAGGCACGGCACCTCCAGGGCGTCACCGGTTCGACCATCACCGTGCCGGCCGGGGCCACCGAGTTCGACTACCCGGTAACGCTGCCGCCGTGGATGGAGATGGGCCGCACGTCGCGCACCTGCGTCATGGCCGTCGCCACCATCAAGGACGGCGACGGTGTACACACCGTCAGCTTCACGTCGATCAACCCCAACGAGCAGCTCATTGCCGTCATCGAGCCTGACCCCCTCGGCGTCGAGACGGAGCGCGGCTCGATCACCGCCGAGCCGGGCAAGACGGTCGCCGTCGCCGTCACCGTCACCCGCGCCAAGGCACTGGCGGGGCCGGTCAAGGTGGAGCTGATCGTGCCGGCTCACATGGGCTTCCTGACGGCGGACCCGGTCGAATTGGCCGCGGGGCAGGATCGGGCGGTGCTGCCGGTGCGCTTCGCCGCCGACGCCCGCGGGCCGTACAACATGCCTGTCGTCATCCGCGCCACCCTGATGCGCAAGGGCGAGCCGGTCGTCGGCGAGGCCAAGCTCGACGTCCGGCCCGCGGCCCGTTGAGCAAGGTTCCGTCATGGAATTCTTCGTGCCCGGCCAGGAGCCGCCCGACCCGCGCCCGACTCTCCGGATCCGTCTCCGAGTGATGCAGATTATCGCCGGCGCGATCGTCTTCGGCGCCGTGATCACCCTCGCCATCCTGTCCCTCGTCCGGAGCCTGAATCCCGAACCCCCGGGCGACCCACCGCTCATCTCCTACTTCGCCCTGGGATTCGCCGGCGTGGGGGTCGCCGTGTCCCTCGTCGTCTCGAAACGGGTCGCTGCCGGCGGACGGCGCCGGCTAGCGTCCGGTCCAACGGCGAAGGACGCCAGGGGCGAGGCGGGGGCCTGGTACCCCTTGTACCAGACGTGCATGATCCTTCAGCTCGCCCAGCTCGAAGGGCCGACATTGTTCCTCATCATCGCCTGGTTTCTGGAAGGCTGGGGAGTCTCACTCATCGCGACCGCAGTCCTGATCGCTCTGATGCTGCTCCAGTTCCCCACCGCCGAGCGGATCGAGCGCTGGGCGGAGGCCCAGAAGGAGTTGGCCTACCAAGACCGCCCGCCGTCGTGAGCCGGCTCAACTCCGCGAGGGTCTCATGCTCTCAATAGCCCAGCGCCTGGCGCTGGCGGTTCGGCATCACGAGGCGGGCCGCTTGCAAGAAGCCGAAGCCCTGTACCAGGCCGTCCTCCAGGAGGCGCCGCAGCACCCCCACGCCTTGCACCTGCTTGGCGTGTTGGCCCACCAGGCGGGCCGCCATCAAGAGGCCCGCGAGCAGATCCGCCGGGCCCTGGCCGTCCACGGCCCACACCCCGCCTTCCACAGCAACCTGGCCGCCGTCTGCCTGGCCCTCGGCCTCCTGGATGAGTCGCTCGCTCACAGCCGTGAGGCCCTGCGCCTGCAACCGAACCTCGCCGACGCCAGCAACAACCTCGGCGTGGCCCTGCGCCGGTTGGGCCGATTCGCCGAGGCAGAGAGCGCCTTCCGCGCGGCCCTCCGCCTCAACCCCGCCGACGCCAACGCCCGCAGCAACCTCGGGGCCGTCCTGCACCGGCAGGAAAAGCTCGCCGAAGCCCTGGCCGTCCTTCAGGAAGCGGTCCGCCTCGCCCCGCGCCACGTCCAGAGCCACAACGATCTGGGAGGGGCGCTGCTCGCCTGCGGCCAGACCGAGGCGGCGGCAGCACAGCTGCGCGAGGCGATCCGGCTGCGGCCGGACTTCGCCGAGGCGCACAGCAACCTCGGTCTGGCCCTGCGCGACCTCAACCAGATCGACGAGGCGATGCAGTGCTTCCGCGAGGCGCTGCGCATCAATCCGACCTACCCCGTGGCCCACAACAACCTGGGCTTCATCCTCGAAGCCAAGGGACGGATCGCTGAGGCCCTGGCCGAATTCCGCGAAAGCCTCCGCCTCGACCCGAACAATTCGCACGCCCTGGTCAGCCTGAGCGGTTTGCTGGCCGTCGGTCAGTTTCGCTTCAGCGACGAGGAAGTCCGGCGCCTGCAGGCGCTCGCGGCCCGAACCGACCTCCCTGCCGACGACCTTTCCCGCTACCACTACGCGCTGGGCCGGGTCCACGACAAGGCCGGGAACTGCGACGAGGCGTTCGAGCATTTCCGCCGCGCCAACGAGGTGCGCAAGCAACTCGTCGCCCACCGCGGCGCGGTCTACGACCCCGAAGCGCAGCGCCGCCAGGTGGACCGGCTGGTCGCCGCCTTCACGCCGGCCTGGTTCGAGCGCGTGCGCCCGTTCGGCTCGGACAGCGAATTGCCGATCTTCGTCGTCGGCATGATGCGCTCCGGCACCACCCTCGCCGAGCAAATCCTGGCCAGCCATCCTCGCGTCTGCGGCGCCGGCGAGCTGCGCGACCTCGGCCGCCTCATCGATTCCTTGCCCCAGCGCCTGGGCACATCTGAGGAGTATCCGGAGTGCCTGGGGCGGTTGGACGAGGCCACGGCGCGAACCCTGGCCGAGGAGTACCTGCAACGGCTGCGGCAGGTCGGGGGCGAGGCGGCGCGCGTGGTCGATAAGATGCCCTTCAACTCGCTGCACCTGGGCGTCATCGCGGCGCTGTTTCCCCGGGCCCGGATCGTCTCCTGCCGCCGCGACCCGATCGATATCTGCCTGTCCTGTTTCTTCCAGAATTTCGCCGAACCGCACCCCTTCACGCTCGATTTGAACCATCTGGGGCAGTATTACCGGGAGCACGAGCGCCTGATGGCCCACTGGCGGCAGGCACTGCCGGTGCCGGTCTTCGAGTTGTCCTACGAGGAATTGACGGCCGACCAAGACGCGGTCAGCCGGCGCTTGCTCGACTTCTGCGGCCTGGACTGGGACGAGCGCTGCCTGCGCTTCAACGAGACGCAGCGGGCCGTGCGGACCGCCAGCACGCTGCAGGTGCGCCAGCCGCTGTACCGCAGCTCCGTCGGCCGCTGGAAGCGCTACCAGGCGCACCTGAAACCGCTGCTCGACGCGCTCGGGTAGCCGCTTGCGGCTTAGCGTTCGCTTCACCAGGGTGAAGCGAACGCTAAGCCGCAAGCGGCTAAGCGGGCCGGAATCATTTTTCTCTGTTGCCGGAAAGGAACGTCTCGTGACACAATGGCGACGATCGCTGGCGTGGCTTGGGGTGACGACGCTGGTCCTTGTTCTGCTGGGCTGTCATCGCAATGGTACTTCCTCGTCTTCCGCCCAACCGGGGGGCTCTCCCGGCGAGCAGGATCCTTCGGGACCGGGCGGTGACTCGCAGGAGTTCGCGGCCGGCCGGAAGGTGTTCGAGGCCAACAACTGCGCCCGCTGTCACATGATCCGCGGCCGGGCCGTTGGCGGCCCCCCGCCGGGCGGCCCCCCGCCGGGGGGTCCCGGTCCGGGAGGTGGTATGCGAGGGGGCCGCGGACCCGACCTGGGAATGGTCGGCAAGGATCCCAGCCACACCGTCGATTGGCTGATGGAGCACGTCCGCAACCCGAAGACGCACAAGCCCAACTCGAACATGCCCGCATTTGAGGGGAAAATCAAGGCCGAGGACCTGCGCGCCCTGGCCGAGTACCTCGCCAGCCTGAAGTAACCCGATCGCCCGTTCGTGTCCCGAGGAGTCCTGTCCATGAGCGAACCCTTCTCGTTGCCCAACCGCCGCTACTTCCTGGGCGCCCTGGCGGTGGGCGCCGCCGCCTTCACCGTCCGCGGCGCCTTCGCCGAGGAATTGACCCGCACGCCGCCGCAGACCGAGGGGCCGTTCTACCCCAACAAGCTGCCGCTGGACACCGACAACGACCTGCTGATCGTCAACGACGCCATCACCCCCGCCGTCGGCGAAGTCACCCACCTGAGCGGCAAGGTCCTCGACGCCAAGGGGGAGCCGATCAAGAACGCCCTGGTCGAGATCTGGCAGTGCGACAGCAAGGGGGTCTACCTGCACACCGACGACAGCGGCAAGAGGGCGCGGGACGCGAACTTCCAGGGCTTCGGCCGCTTCCTGACCGCGTCCAACGGCGAGTACTACTTCCGCACCATCAAGCCGGTTTCCTACCCCGGCCGGACGCCGCACATCCACTTCAAGGTCAAGAAGGGCGGCAAGGAGCTGCTCACCACGCAGTGCTACGTCCAGGGGGAGGCGAAGAACGACAAGGACTTCATCTACAAGGCCATCAGCGACGCCAAGCAGCGCGACGCCGTCACCATCGACTTCGCCAAGGTGAAGGACTCCAAGATCGGCGAACTGGCCGCCCAGTTCGACATCGTCCTCGGGGTCACGCCGAAAACCTAGCCGCGCCTGCCGCTTGCGGCTTCGCAGGGCCTGCGAAGCCGCAAGCGGCTCAGTGCTTGACGTTGCCGAAGCGGGCGCGGGCGATGACGTAGCTGGACATGTCGATGTGGCCGTCGCCTACCAGGTCGAGGTAACTGATGCCGGCGTAGCTGATCGCCAGGTTCTGGGCGATCTTGAGCTGATCGTTCAGGTCCACCTTGCCGTCGTTGTTCACGTCCCCCACCAGCACGACGAAGGCCTGCGTGAAATTCGAGGCCAGGTGCATGCCGTTCCCCGCGGCCGTCACGGCGTTGCCGTTGAGGGTCAGGGTCAGGTCGTCGTCGCCGTTGGCCCCGCCCAGGGGGCTGGCAGTCAGCTTCCACTCCAGGGTGTACGAGTTGAGGAAGACGGGGCTCGACAAGGCGTAGGTTCCGTAGAACTTGCCCAGGACCGAGAGGGCCGACGCGGCCACGGTGCTGCTGAGCGACTCGCTGAACTGCACGTCGATGGCGTTGATGTTCGCGAAGGGGATGTCGATCCGCCCGTCGTGGTTGAGCATGTACAGCAGCGATGCTTTCTGCGACCCCCAATGGATGATGACGTCGGTGACCGCCGGCGGGGCGTTCGCGGTGGCGGTGATCGTGAACGTCTGCGGGGCCGAGCTGTCCACGTCGCCGTCGGGCTCGGTCTCGGACAGGATGACCTTGACGTGGGCCACCTGGATCGGCGGCAGCGGGTTGCTCAGCGTGAAGGTCAGGGCCCCCGTGTTCGGGTTGACCGCGGGTTGGCCGGCGGCGGTGAACAGGGCCGGGTCGTCGTTGCTGGTGCTGAAGGCCAGCGACGTCTTGCCCGCCCAGCTCGCCGGCTGCGGCTCCGCCGCGATGCCCGTCGCCCAGGGCGAGAAGCTGAAACTGTTCGGGCCCGCGGCGTTGAAGGGGACAGTCTTGTTCGGCCCCACGCTGAAGGCCGGGGAGGTCGGCGTCACGGTGACGTTCACCGTCGCCGTCACCAACTGCGGGGCGGGTGGCGCCTGAGGACCGGGCAGCAGTGCGCTGCTGCCCTCGTTCGTGACCTTCAGGGTAAGCGCGAACGTGCCGGTGAAATCGTCGGCGGGGGTGTAGGTGATCCCGGCGAGGTCGAGGTTGATGTTGGCGAGGCTGTTGGTGAAGCTCAGGCTCGTGGCGGCGGCCAGTGGACCGTCGGGGGTGCCGGCGGCGAGGCTGAGCGTGCCGGTGCCGGCGGGGATGCTCAGCTGGACCAGGAACGAAGCTGCGTACGGGGCGGGTCCCTCGAGGTCGGAGACGGACAGGCCGTAGCTGTTGCCGCTGCCGAAGGTCAGGGGGACGTCTTCCGGCGTAGTCGGCAGGTTCGGCGCCACCGGCACCGTGAGGGTCGGCAGGTCGGGCGCACCCAGGGCGATGACCAGGTTCAACTCCGGGTTCTTGTTGACGTCGGTCGTATAGTCGAGTTCGACGGCGTAATTGTTCGGGTTGTTGACTATGTAGACGTTGTTGAAGACCGGAACGTTTCCGATGCGGCCGGCGTAGAGGATGACTCCCTGAACCGTGGTCGCCTGGGTGATGGTGAGGCCGGTGAGGTCGAGGACCAGGTTCGACGTGCCGCCGAGGACCAGGTTCGGGGCGGTGCCCCCGCTGAGGTCGAGGCGGTCATAATCGGTCCCCGGCGTGGTGGTGCCGGCGACGCGCAGGTACAGGTAGCCGCCGTTGCTGAAATTGGCGCCCGCCGCGGTCAGCGTCCCGATGGCCGCGTTCCCGGGCCCGACCAGGCCGCCGGTGCCCACGGAGATGGTGCCCACCGTCCCGTTGCCGACCAGGGTGCTCTGCGTTACCGGCACCGGACTGTTTGGTTGCGAGCCATCGACCTCGAGCGGCCCGGGGGTGGCGGCGCTGAAACCGGTCTGGGTGCTGTTCGTCCCGCTCAGGATCACGTTGCCGGAGACGTTCAACGATCCGGGGCCGCTGATGTTGCCCGAGAACACCGTCGGCGGGACCGAGTTCGTCGTCACCACCTGGTTGGTGCCGGTCAGCGTCACGGTGCCGGTGAAGGTGAGGTTGCTGTTGAACGGCGCGGTGGTGATGCCGAGGATCATGTACGCCGAGGAAAGGGTGAGGGCGTTGGCGAGGCTCACGTCCACGTCGGCCTCGAAGATGCCGTCCACGAGGTCCAGCGCGCCGGTGCCCAGGTCGGTATTGCCGCCGACGATGAGGTTGGAGAACCAGATATTGCTGGTGTTGGGCACGATGGTGCCGCCGGAGTAACCCAGGATGGTGCCGCCGGAGTAATTATTCGCGGGGTTGAGCAGGGCCAGGTAGCCGCCGCCCGTGCCGGCGCCGCCGCCGACCTGGGTCAGGTTGCCCGTGCCGGTCACCTGGTCCTCGATGACCACCTCGGTGTTCCTGGGGATGGCGAGGACGTTGGTGCCGGTCAGCGTGAGGGTGGCGGGGTTGTTCGGGTCGCCGAGGAAGAGAATGAGCGACTGTCCCGCTCCCAGGTTCTTCGCCAGGATTTCCGCGTTGCCGCCAGACATCGCGAGGTTGTTGGCGATGGTGGCGGTGGTGCTGGCGAGGCCGGCGGCGCCGGTGTCGAAGGCGAGCACCCCGGAGAAGAGGTGGAGCGTGCTTTTCGCGGGGTTTCCGAAGGGGGTATTGTCCGTCTCCAGGGTGATGCTGCCCGAGTTGATGTAGGTGGCGCCGCTGTAGCTGTTGCCGTCGGTCGGCGGCGCCAGCTGGACGTCGGACGTGCCCCCGAAGGTGACGCCGATGGGCGCATTCGCGATGGCGTCGTCGCCGATGACGGTCTGGAGCTTGGTCTGGGTGTAGCTTATGATGATCCCCTCGTTGCCGAAGGCGCTGCCGAGGGTCAGCGTCGGGTCGGGGCTGCTGCCGGCGGAGAGGTCGGGGGCGATGACGGCGGTGCCGCCCCCGGACGTCAGCAGGCCACTGAGCAACTCCAAGGTGGCCCCGGCCTGGATGTCCACCGTGGCCCCGCCCTGCACCCAGAGGGCGGCAACCGTCGTCGTCGTACCGGCGGGGATCGTCAGGGTTTTGCCCGCCGGCACCTCACCGACCAGGCTGCCGTTAAGAAGGGCGGGGTTTGTCGTGGCGAGGTAGCCGCTGAACGGGCTGACCTGCCAGGTCTTGGTGGTGCCAACTTGCAGGTAGGTGGCGTAGGTGGTGGGCTTGCCAGGAACGGTGACGGTGATGTACGGGAAAATGTTATTGCTGCTGTCCAGGGCCGGGGCGGCGGCGTTGGTGAAAAGGGCGATGTTCTGGGTGCCGCCCATGCCAGCGCCGGAGAAATCGATCGTCGTGCCGAGGTTGCGCGTGATGTGGTCGAAGTCGAATTCAACGATCCCACTGGGACCGCTCGGGTTCATGTTGACGAACGACTGGCCCTTCCCCAAATTGATGTGACCGACCACCTCCGTGGAGTGGTTGTTGAACTTTCCCGTCATGGTAAACTCGCCGCCGTTGAAGGTGATCACCCCGGTGGCGCCCGCCAGCCGGGCAATGTTGTTCCCGGAGTCGTCGATCTTGAGGATGCCGATCGGGCCGGGATACTGGTCGGGGGCGCTTTGAGCGGCACTGGTATCGAGTTCGATGTCGGTCGAGGCCAGCGTGGCGGCGCCGGTGAGATCCAGGGTGCCGGCGTAGACGACGGTGGGGTCGGGGTAGGTGTTGACCGCCGTCAGGGTGACGGTGCCGTTGTACTGGTTGGGCGCGGCGGCGGTGCCGGTGCCCGGGGTCAGGCCGGCGTTGACGATGAACCCGCCGCTGGTGTTGCCGGCAGTGTCCTGGATCGGCTGGTT
>DATFNV010000472.1:0-24114 GCA_035266225.1 Gemmataceae bacterium | reverse complement strand
TGGTGAAGCCTTGGGTCTGGACGATGGCCGGATGCTTGCCGGACAGCCTCTGCGCCACCTGGATCTCGGTGACGAAGAGGCCGCGCGCCGCCGGGTCGGCGAGCAGGGCGGCGGCCGGCACCTTCAAGGCGACGGTTTGGCCGGCGTTGAGCAGGTCGATGACGCCGACGGCCTTGTAGACACTGGCCATGCCGCCGCGGCCGACCTCGGCCTCGACGCGATAGCGACGGTCCACCACCAGGCCGCGCGGCAGGCTGCGCCACACCGGCAGTTGGCCGCCGCGGGTGGTCGCCGTGCTCAGCCCCGTCAGGGCGCGCGTCAGGGCTGGCGGCCGGCTGGCGCCGTCGATCCCCTCCAGGGCGGTGCGCGTCCGGTTCAGGTCACCCTGGCTGAGGAAGCGCAGGGCGACCAGCCGGCACAGCGTCGGCTGTGCGCCGCCGCGGCGGCGCAGCAGGGGAAGCAACTCGAGCGTCGCTTCGTCGCGCCGGCCGGCCAGGAAATGCTCGTCGGCGCGGCGAAAGACCTGGAGGGAGTCGGCCTGGTCCTGCCGCAGCTGGATCATTTCTTGTCGCAACGGCAACAGTTCGACGATCAGCGCCTTGATCTCCTCCATGCTCAGGGCCACCTTCTGCTGGACGTGCAAGGAAACGTCCAGCTTCTCCTCGATGCGGCTCAGGGACAGGCAGATGAGGCACACGGCCTTCTTGTGGGCATCGAATTCGGCGCGCCATTCCTGCCGGTCGTCCAGCGCCTGCCGGACGAGGAGGGTCAACTCCTCGTCGCCGGCCCCGTCCTGGATCGGCAGGGACTCCAGCCGATCCAGCAGGGTGCCGTAGGACGTGGTGAGCGTCTCCAGCCAGGCGTTGATCTGGTCGAGTTGCTCGGTCGGGAACGCCTGTCCGGCCGGTTTGACGTCGGGGATGTCGGCCTCGGGTTTGGCGAGGCGCTCGACGCCGTGCTTGGTGATCTCGCCGACGATGCGGACGGCGAGGCGGGCGCCGGGGACGAGATCGACGGCCTCCTCGACGGCGACGCCGACGAGGCCGGTGAGCAAGCGCTTGCGCTTGCCGAGCCACTGCTGCACGGTCGCGATGACGGGCCAGGGCATGGGAGGGCTCCACGGACCACGGGAAGGCGAGTCTCCTCCTTATTCGCTGATCGACTGCGAGAATTATCAGAAAAGCGGCGCGGTGCCCGCGCACGCCGCTGGACCAGGTGGCCGAAATGGTCCGAGTGGCTCGGGTCACTGCTTCGCGGCCACACCCGTCAGGCGCCGCAGCGACGCCTTCGCCTCCTCCGCCAGCGGCTCGCCGCCCGCCCCCCTGGCCAGCGCCTCCAGCAGGGCGTACGCCTCCGGCGTGCCCGACTTCACCAGCGCCTCCAGCGCGTGGACGGCGGCCGGGCGTTCCGCGGCAACCGCCTCTTTCTTCTCGTCCGGCGCCGGCGCGTGAGCCGGCCGCGCGGCCCCTTCCTTCTTGGCCCCGTATCGCTGGATGACGTAGTAGAACACCGGCGTCAGAAAGACGCCGAAGAGCGTCACCCCCAACATGCCGGCGAAGACAGCGACGCCCAGCGAGCGGCGCATCTCGGCCCCGGCCCCGCTGGCGATCACCAGCGGCACCACGCCCAGGATGAAGGCGAACGACGTCATCAAGATCGGCCGCAGACGCAGCTTGACCGCGTCCAACGTCGCCTCGAAGCGCGGCACGCCGGCCTCCTGGCGCTGCTTGGCAAACTCGACAATCAGGATGGCGTTTTTACTCGCCAGGCCGACCAGCACCACGAAGCCGATCTGCGTGAAGATCGTCACCTCGATCCCGGCCAGCTGCACGCCGACGACCGAGCAGAGCAGGCACATCGGCACCACGAGGATGACGGCCAGCGGCAGCGACCAGCTCTCGTACTGCGCCGCCAGCACCAGGAAGACGAACACCACCGCCAGCGCGAAGAACCACATCGCCGTGTTGCCCGCCTGGTTTTGCAGGTAGGCCAGTTCCGTCCACTCCATGCGCATCGAGTGCGGCAGGTCGCGGGTGGCGAGGGCCTGCATCGTGTCCACGGCCTGCTGCGAGCCGGTCCCCGGCGCCGCCTTGCCGGTGATCGAGGCGGCCGAGTACAGGTTGTAGCGCATCACCATCACCGGCCCGCTGGTGTCGCGCGGCGTCACCAGGGTGCCCAGCGACACCATCTGCCCCTGGTTGTTGCGCACCTGAAGCCGGCCGATGTCGGACACCTTGCTGCGGAACTTCGTGTCGGCCTGGACGTTCACCTGCCAGGTGCGGCCGAACTCGTTGAAGTTGTTGACGTAATACGACCCCAGGTAGAACTGCAACGTGTTGAAAACGTCGTTGGGCGACAGGCCCAGGGCCATGCACTTGCTGCGGTCGATGTCCAGGTACACCCACGGCGTGTTCGCCCCGGAGCTGTCGAACAAATCCTGCACGCCCGGCGTCTTATTGCCTTCTTTGACGAGCTTGTTACTAACGCGCTCCAGTTCGTCCAGGCCGAGATCGCCGCGGTCCTCGACGATCAGGTTGAAGCCGCCGGTCGTGCCCAGGCCGTCCACCGGCGGGGCGCCGAAGGCCGACACCACCGCCTCGAGGTGGGCGTCGCGGCAGCGCTCGCGGATCGTGTCGGCGATGCCGTCGGCACTCAGCCCCGGGCCGCGCCGCTGGTCGAACGGCTTCAAGAGGACGTACATCGAGCCGAGGTTCGGCGCGTTGGCGCTCAGGATCAGCGACTGCCCCGAGATGCCCACCGTGTGCTTGACGCCCGCGACGCCGGGGTAGCGCTCGCGGTCGTTCTTGTCGCCGCGCGTGATCTTCTCGATCTGGGCCATGACCTCCTGTGTGCGCTCCACCGAGGCGGAGTCGGGCAACTGCACGTTGAGGATCAGATACCCCTTGTCCTGCTGCGGGATGAATCCCGTCGGGGTGCGCAGGAATTGCCACCAGGTCATCCCCAGCAGGCCGCCGTAGATGACCAGCACCACGGCGCTGAAGCGCAGCACCCGGCCGACCAGGGCGCCGTAGCCCAGGGTCATGCGGTCGAAGGCGCGGTTGAAGACGCGGAAGAACGCGCCCAGCCCGGCGTTCACCGGCCGGATCAGGAACCAGCCGAACAGGGCGCCGACCACGGCCCCCGGCGGGAAATAGATGGCCGCCTCGATGCCGATCGCCCACCAGCTCGGCCCCTCGGGATCCTCCTCGGCGCCGGTCGCCGGGGGGAGGCCGAAATGGCCGCCGAGCAGCCGCGGCCCCAGCCACCAGGTCAGCACCCCGCCCAGCACGCCGAAGATCCACCACGGCAGGGCCTCGCGCTTGTGCGGCTTGCCGTCGTGTCCTTCCTCAGTCTTGAAGATTAAAACGGCCCGCGAAGGGGTCATGGTCAGGGCGTTGATGGCCGAGATGATCGTCGAGACGGCGATGGTCACCGCGAACTGGCGGAAGAACTGGCCGCTGATTCCCCCCAGGAAACAGCAAGGGACGAACACCGACGCCAGCACCAGGGTGATCGCCAGGACCGGCCCGGTGATCTCCTCCATCGCCTTGATGGTCGCCGTGCGCGCGTCCAGGCCGGTCGCGATCAGCCGCTCGATGTTCTCCAAGACGACGATGGCGTCGTCCACGACGATGCCGATGGCCAGCACCAGGCCGAACAGCGTCAGGTTGTTCAGCGTGAACCCCAACAGCGACATGACGGCGAAGGTGCCGATCAGCGACACCGGCACGTCGATCATCGGCAGGATCATGGCCCGCCAGTCCTGCAGGAAGAGCAGCACGACGATGGCCACCAGGATCACCGCGTCGCGCAGCGTGTAGAAGACCTCGTAGACCGACTCGCGGATGAACGGCGTCGTGTCGTAGACGATCCGGTAATCGAGCCCGTCCGGGAAGCGCGTTTTCAGGTCCTTCATTTTGGCGTAAACGCCCTTGGCGGTGTCCAGGGCGTTGGAGCCGGGCAGCTGGTAGATCGACAGCGCCACCGACGGCTTGCCGTCCAGGGTGCAGCTCTGGTCGTACTGCTGCGCCCCCCGTTCGACGCGGGCCACGTCGCGCAGCCGGACGATGCCGGTGGACTGCGGCGACGGGTCGGCGTTGCCGGCCGCGCCGGCCGGGTTCGTCTGGCCGCCGCTGCCGGACGAAGCGCCCGTGCCGGAAGAGTTGGGCTGGGACGACTGCAACTGCTGGTTGCCCGAGCCGCCCTTGAGGATGATGTCGGCGAACTGGTCCGGCTCGATGAGTCGGCCCTGGGTGTTGACGGTCAGCTGAAATTGCTGGCCCTTGGGGGCGGGCTGCTGGCCGATCTGCCCGGCGGCGACCTGGACGTTCTGCTGGCTGATGGCCGTCACCGCGTCCATCGCGCTCATGTTCAGGGAGGCCATCTTGTCCGGGTCGAGCCAGGCGCGCAGGCTGTAATCGCGCTGGCCGAGGTAGGAGACGCCGGCCACGCCTTTGAGCCGGCCCAGTTCGTCGCGGACGTCGATGGTCGCGTAATTGCTCAGGAACAGGTCGTCGTAGCGGCCGTCCGGCGAGATCAGGTTGACGATCATCAGCGTGTTCGGCGACTGCTTCTTGACCGTGATGCCCTCGTTCTGCACCAGGGGCGGGATGACCGGCAGCGCCAGCGACACGCGGTTCTGCACCAGCACCTGGGCCATGTCCGAATCCATGCCCAGCTTGAAGGTGACGACCAGGCTGTAGGCGCCGTCGTTGGTGCAGCGCGAGGACATGTACTCCATGCCCTCGACGCCGCTGACCTGCTCCTCGATCGGGGCGGCCACGGTGTCGCGCACGGTGGTGGCGTTGGCCCCCGGGTAGGAGGCCGTCACCAGCACCGTCGGCGGCGTCACGTCCGGGTATTGCGCGATCGGCAGCGTCCACACCGCCACGCCGCCGGCCAGCGTGATGACGACGGAGATGACGGTCGCGAAGATCGGACGATCGACGAAGAAACGGGCTATCACGGTTGGTGATCTCCTCTTTCCCGTTTAGCCGTGGGCGATTCATCGTTTCGCGAAACGAGGAATCGCCCGCGGCTACCCATTTCGAGGCCGGATCCGTTGACGGAGGCTGCGCACGGCCCGGACGACGAGGACGCCGGCGAAGGCGCCGACGAGCGGCCCCCAGGGCTGGCGGCCGACGTGGAGCTGGGCCAGAAGGAAGCCGACGGCCCCGCCGAGCAGACCCCCCGCCGTGTGGGAGATGACTGACTGCGTGGTGTCGGCCTGGAACAGGCGCGCCTGGCCCAACCCCAGGATGACGTAAAAGAAGATCGGCGTCAGGAAGATGCCGAACAGCGTCACCCCCAACATGCCGCTGAACACGGCCGTCCCCAGCGAGCGGCGCATCTCGGCCCCGGCCCCGGAAGCTAACACCAGGGGGACGACCCCGAAGATGAAGGCGAACGACGTCATCAGGATCGGCCGCAGCCGCAGCCGCGACGCCTCCTTCGTCGCCTCAAATCGGGGCCGCCCCTCCTGGTGAAGCTGCTTCGCAAATTCGACAATGAGGATGGCGTTCTTGCACGCCAACCCCACCAGCACCACCAGGCCGATCTGCACGAAAATGTTGACGTCTCGGTCGGTCCAGCGCACGCCGGCCACCGAGCAGAGCAGGCACAGCGGCACCACCAGGATGACCGCCAGCGGCAGTGACCAGCTCTCGTACAGCCCCGCCAGGGCCAAGAAGACGCTGATGACGGCCAGGGCGAAGACGTACATCGCCGTGTTGCCCGCCTTGATCTGCATGAACATCAGCTCGGTCCACTCGACGCGCATCGACAGCGGCAGCGTTTCGTCGGCGAGGTCGTCGATGGCCTTGATGGCGTCGCCGGTGCTGCCGCCGGGGGCGACGTTGCCGTTGATGGCCGCCGCGGTGTACAGGTTGTAGCGCGTGATCGCGACGGGGCCGCCGATTTCGCGCGGCGTCACCAGCGTGCCCAGCGACACCATTTGCCCCGCCTTGTTGCGCACCTGGAACAGATTGATGTTCTCGACGCGGTTGCGGAATTGCGCGTCCGCCTGGATGGTGACCTGCCAGTGCCGGCCGAATTCGTTGTAGCTGTTGACGTACAGCGACCCCAGGTACATGTCGAGGGTTTGATTCACGTCGTCGAGCGACACCCCCAGCGACGCCGCCTTGGCCCGGTCGATGTCCAGGAAGACCTGCGGCGTGTTGGAGCGGAACTGCGTCGTGACGCTGTTCAGGCCGTAGGAACGGCGGGCGCGGCTCAGCACGGCCTTGCCGTAGCGCTCCTGCGCGTCCTTGTCGAGGAGCGAAGCGACCTCCTTCGTGAAGGACTTTTCGCCGTCGAATTCCTTGTTGTTCAGGGGGGCGAGCTTCTCCAGCACCTCCCCGGGCACGCCGTCACTGCGCAGCGCGGCCAGGGCCGTGTCGGTGAGTCGGAAGGTGTTGCCCTGGAGCCTGCGGATCAGGTCGTCGGTCTGCGTCTGCAAGGCGGCGACGCCGAGGCCGGCGCGGTCCTCGATCAGGAACTTGAAGCCGCCGGCGACGCCGAGGCCGGGGACCGGCGACGCCCCGTAAACGGTGACCTGTGCGTCCTTGACCTGGCGGGCCCACTCCTTGCGCAGGTGGGCCATGATGGCCGTGTCGCGCAGCTCGGGGCGCTGACGCTTGTCGAAAGGGTCCAGGACGATAAACATCGAGGCGAAGTTGGGGCTGTTGGCCTGGAGCAGGAACGACAGGCCGGCGATGGCGACGGTGTGGCCGACGCCGGGCGTGTCCCGGGCGATTTGGTCGATCTGGGCCACCGCTTCCTGGGTGCGCTCCAGCGACGACGAGTCGGGCAGCTGGATGTTGACGATGAGCCGGCCCTGGTCCTGCTGCGGGATGAAGCCGGTGGGCGCCTTCTGGAACACCCAGAAGGTCAGGACCAGGAGTCCCCCGTAGACGAACAGGACGCCGACGTTGACGCGAATCAGCTTGCCGACCGTCCAGGCGTAGACGGCGGTCAACCCGTCGAAGGCCCGGTTGAAGCCGCGGAAGAACGCGCCCAGCACGCCGTTCACCGGGTGGATGAGGAACCAGCCGATCACGCCGCCGACCAGGGCGCCCGGCGTGAAAAGGATTGCAGATTGCAGATTGAAGATTGCAGATTGCCCCTCCGCAATCTGCAATCTCCAATCTGCAATCTGCAATAATTTCGGCCCCAGCCACCAGGTGAGCAAGCCGCCGACCGCGCCGAAGAACCACCAGGGCAGGGCCTCGGCCTGGTGCCCCTTGCCCCCCTCCGCGGACTTGAAGATCAGCACCGCCCGCGAGGGCGTCATGGTGATGGCGTTGATGGCCGAGATGACCGTCGATACGGAGATCGTCACGGCGAATTGGCGGAAGAACTGCCCGGTGATGCCGCGGATGAAGGCGCACGGCACGAAGACGGCGCACAGCACCAGGCCGACCGCGACGATGGGGCCGGTCACCTCCTCCATCGCCTTGATGGTCGCCGTGCGCGGGTCGTAGCCCTTGGCGATTTGCCGCTCGATGTTTTCCAGGACGACGATGGCGTCGTCCACGACGATGCCGATGGCCAGCACCAGGCCGAACAGCGAGATGTTATTCAGGCTGAAGCCGAGCGCCGCCATGACGGCGAAGGTGCCGATCAGCGAGACGGGCACGTCGATCATCGGCAGGATCATGGCCCGCCAGTCCTGCAGGAAGACCAGCACCACGAGGCCGACGACGGCGACGGCCTCCAGCAGCGTGTTTACCACGTCGTTGACCGACTCGCGGATGAACGGTGTGGTGTCGTAGGCGATCTTGTATTCCAGGTCGTCCGGGAATTGTTCCTTTAGTTCCTCCATTTTGGCGCGGACGCGGTCGGCCACGTCGAGGGCGTTGGTGCCGGGGAGTTGGTAGACGCCGAGGCCGACTGACGGGTGGCCGTCGAAGGTGCAGGAGATGCTGTAGTTCTGGGCGCCACGCTCCAGGCGGGCCACGTGGCGGAGGCGGACCAGTGCGGACGCCGGCGACGGCGGCCCGCCGCCCAGGGCGCCGCCGCTGAGGGCGGCGGCGCCGACAGTGCCGCCCGCGTTGCCGCCGCCGACGGTGATGGCGGTGTTGGTCAGGCCGCCGCCCGTGAGACCGCCGCCGCTGGTGCCGCCGCCGCCCGTGGTCGCGCCGCCCCCCGTCGTGCCGCCGCCACCCGTGGAGGCCCCGCCGCCGGTCGTGCCGCCGCCCGAGGCGACGCTGCCCGACGAGGTGCTGCCCGACGTGCCGCCGCTGCTCGATGAGCTGCCGCCCGACGAAGTGGGCGCGGGCGGGCTGCTCGTCGCTGGGGGCATGGTCAGGCTGGTGTCGGTCGAGGCGCCGCCCATCGCCCCGCCCTGCGGCGATCCCATCACCATCCCGGTCGGCGACAGGACGGGCGGGCTCCCGCCGACCTTGACGACGATCTCGCCGAACTGGTCCGGGTCGGTGAGTCGGCCAAGCGTGTCCAGCGGCAGCTGGAACGATTGCCCCGGGCTGGTGGGCGGCTGGCCGATCCGCCCGGCCGGCGCGTCCACGTTTTGGGTGCGGATGGCGTTGGCCACGTCGATGGCGGTCATGCCGCGCGCGGCCAGCTTCTGCGGGTCGAGCCAGGCGCGGATGCTGTAGTCGCGCTGGCCCTGGTAGGTGATGTCGGAAACGCCGTCCACGCGCAGCAGCTCGTCCCGGACGTTGACGGTGGCGTAATTGCTCAGGTGGATGTCGTCGTAGCGACCCTTGGGCGAGTAGAAATTGACGATGAGCAGGATGTCGGGAGTCTTCTTACGGATGGTGATGCCCTGGTTCTGGACCTGGGTGGGCAACTGCCGCATGGCCAGGGCGACGCGGTTCTGCACCATGACCAGGGCGGTGTTCAGGTCGGTGCCGACGTCGAAGGTGACGGTGAGGCTATAGGTGCCGTCGTTGCCCGACTGCGAGGACATGTAGAGCATGCCATCGACGCCGGTCACCTGCTGCTCGATCGGCGCCGCCACCGTGTCGGCCACCACCTGGGCGCTGGCCCCCGGGTAGCTGATCGAGATCGACACGCCGGGCGGCGTGATGCGCGGGTACTGCGCCACCGGCAGGTAGAACAACGCGATGCCGCCGGTGAGCGTGATGATCACGGACAGCACCGTCGCGAAGATCGGTCGGTCGATGAAGAAGCGCGAGATCATGGCCGCCTCCCGAACCGCTGTTTAGCGGCCGCCCTCGGGGCGGCGCGTGGAGCGCCGCCCCGAGGGCGGCCGCTAAACGGAGTTAATCCCTCAACTTTTCTTCTCGCCGGGCGGCGGGGGCTGCGGCCGGTCGTTCGTGGGACGGACGTTTTTACCGAGCGTCGGCATGGCGATCTTGTCCGGCTGGACCTCCAGGCGCGGCCGGACCTGCTGCAAGCCGCCGACGACCACCCAGTCGTCCGGCTCCAGGCCGTCCTCGATGACGCGCAGGCCGTCGTCCTGAAGCGGCCCGGTCGTGAGGCGGCGATACTGCACCTTGTTGTCCTTGTCGAGGACGTAGACGAACTTCAACCCCTGGTCGGAGCCCAGGGCCCTATCGATCACCAGGCGCGCCCGGTGCGGCTCGCCGATGGGCAGGCGGATGCGGACGAACTTCCCGGGCCGCAGCAGCCGGATGCCCTTCTCCGACTTGGGGTTCGCGAACAGGCCGCGCACCGCGATGCTCCCCGTGGACGGGTTGAAAACGTTGTTGGTGAAGTTGAAGCTCCCCTTGTGCGGGTAGCCCTCCTCGGTCTGCAAACCCAGGAAGACCGGGAAGTCGGTGCCGCGCTCAGGCGGCTTGATCTTCCCCGCGTTAATGGCCCTGTCGATCCGCTCCAAGGTCGGCTCGTCCATGTCGAAGTAGGCGTACATCGGGTCGAGCGACACGACGGTGGTCAGCAGCGTCTGGTCCTGGTTGACGAGGTTGCCTTCGGTGTAGTAGTAGCGGCTCACCATGCCGTCGATGGGCGAGCCGACCTTGCAGAATTCGAGGTTGAGCTTGTTGACCTCGACGGCCGCCTGCGACGCCTTGATGCGGGCCCGGGCCTCGTCCACCGCGGCCTTGTCCTCATCGAGTTCCTGCTGGCTGGCGGCGCCGGTGCCGACCAGGGGCCGGACGCGCGCCAGGGTGGCCTCGGCGAGTTTCAGCGAGGCTTCGTTCAGGGCGACCTGGGCCTGGGCCTGGTCGAGTTGGGCCTTGTAAGGGCGCGGGTCGATCTCGAAGAGCAGGTCGCCCTTCTTGACCTCCGCCCCTTCGCGGAAGGGATTCTTCACCAGGTAGCCGGTCACGCGGGCGCGGACGCCGACCGAGTTGACCGCGTCGGTGCGGCCGGTGAAGTCCACGTAGTCGGTGACTTCTCGCTCGACCGGCTGGCTGACCGGAACCACCGGCAGGCTCGAGGAAGCCGCCGGCCCCTCGGTCTTGCCGCAGCCGGCCATCACGCCGGCAGCGATCACGCCCACACACAGGACAACTGGGATGGTCGCGTACTTGACCATAGGTCCGGCCTTGGCGCGTGTCATTCGTCCCCCTCCTTACCTCGCCGACCCTCGGAACAGTTCCCAACAGGGTACAGGTGTCGAGCAATTGTGAGAATCGACGCTCGGCCCACGAAGTGTATTGCTCGGTAACGGAACAAACCTTACAGCAGCGAAACACGATTCTGGCATGGTTCAAACGCGGGTCGCGCCCTGCCCGTGCCCGTGCCCGTGCCCGTGCCCGGTCTGGAATCGGGCACGGGCACGGGCACGGGCACGGGCACGGGCCACCTGAAACGGGCTGTTTTTGAACCAGGCCACGATTCTCGGCGGGCAGATGCCGTAACCTCTTTCGCAGCTTCTCGCTTATAATGTTGGGCGGGTCGCGACCCGTTCCCGGTAGGATCCGGGAGGTCGGCGGCGCGGTCGAGTCGTTTTGCGCCCGGACCAGGTAATCTCGATGGGAGACGCCCTGCTGACGCGTGCCAGTTTGCTCGCCCGCCTGGGTGATCCCGAGGATCGTGCTGCGTGGCAGGAATTCGTCGAGTTGTACGGCCGGCTGGTATACGGCTTCGCCCGGCAGCGCGGCCTACAGGATGCCGACGCCGCCGACCTGACGCAAGAGGTCTTCCTGGCCCTGGCCGGGGCGGCGGGGCGGTGGCGCTACAACCCGCAGCGCGGCTCCTTCCGCGGCTGGCTGTACGGCATCACCCGCAAGAAGCTGGCCCGGTTCCTGGCGCGGCGGCGCTCGGAGCCGGCTGGTAGCGGGGACACCAACGCCCATCTCCGCCTCGACGCGGAGCCGAGCGAGGGGCCCGACCTGGAGGATGCCTGGGAGCAGGAATTTCGGCAGCAGCTGTTCCGGCTGGCAGCCGAGGCGGTCAGCGACAGCTTCGCCCCGACGACGTGGCAGGCATTTTGGCGGACGGCCGTCGATGGGCTGAGCGCCGCCGCGGTCGCCGCCGAACTGGGCCTGTCGGTCGGAGCCGTTTACGTGGCCAAGAGCCGGGTGCTGGCGCGGCTGACGCAACAGGTTCAGCAGATGCAGGCCGAGTGATGCGGGGGCCGAGGGGTGGATTATGCCGGTGCCTTCTTCCTGCCCGCCCTCCGAGCGCTTACGGCAGCTCCTCGCCGAGGAGCCGCCCGCCGAAGAGGGGGAACTGGTCGCCCACGTCGATGAGTGTCCCGCCTGCCAGAGGCGGCTGGAGCAGCTGGCGGGCGCCGACGCGCCGTTCCTCCGTGCCGCCACCTCGTTGCAATCGGTCCTGCACGCCGAAGAGTCTCACCTGCGGCGCGTGCTCGAAGAGATCAAGACCGTTGCCGACGTCACCCTCCCCGCGCGGGCCTACAACCCGGACTGGGTCCGGTCGCTGCTGCAAGCGTCGGACGTGCCGGGGGCCCTGGGTCGGCTCGACACTTACGAGGTGACGGAGGTGATCGGCCACGGCGGCATGGGCGTGGTCCTCAAGGCGCACGACCCGCTGTTGAAGCGCTGGGTGGCGATCAAGGTGCTGGCCGCCCACCTGGCCCACGACGACACGTCGCGGCGCCGCTTCGCGCGCGAGGCGCAGGCGGCCGCCGCCGTGCGCCACGAGCACGTCATCACCATTCACGCCGTCAGTGAAACCAACGGCCTACCGTACCTGGTCATGGAACACGTCGCCGGGGGCTCGCTGCACGACTACCTGGAGTGCCACGGCCCGCCGGACTGGCGGGTGGTGGCCCGGCTGGGCGCGGAGATTGCCTCCGGCCTGGCGGCCGCTCACGCGACGGGGCAGATCCACCGCGACATCAAGCCGTCGAATCTCCTCTTGCAGACCGAGGGGCGGGTCGAGGCGCCGGGGTCGGTCAAGATCGGCGATTTCGGCCTGGCCCGCGTCGCCGACGAGGGGCGGCTAACGCAGCCGGGCATCGTGGCCGGCACGCCCATGTACATGTCCCCGGAGCAGGCGATGGGCGAGCCGCTCGACGAGCGGGCCGACCTGTTCAGCCTCGGCAGCGTCCTGTACGCCCTCTGCACCGGCTGCGAGCCGTTCGAGGCCAGCAGCCCGATGGCCGTCCTCCGCCGCGTCTGCGAGACGACGCCCCGGCCCATCCGCGAGTTGAACCCCGCGGTCCCGGCGTGGCTGGCCGCGACCGTCGAGCGCCTGCACGCCAAGCGCCCCGCCGGGCGCTTCGCCTGCGCCGCCGAGGTCGCGGAGTTATTGCGCTACAACCTGGAACATCCCGAGAAGCCGCGCCTGCCGCCGCCGGCCCGGGGATGGGGGCGGAGGAGATACTGGATCATCGGCGGGGCCGTCGCCGCCGTTCTGCTGCTGGCCGGCGGCCTGAAGCTGAGCCAGCCGGCGCCGTGGGCGCACTGGGCGCACTGGGGGGCGGCCGGCGACGTCGAGGGGGACCGGGTCCCGTTGCGGCTGACGCTGACCGGCCACACGGGGCCGGTCTGGTCGGCGGCGTTCGCCCCGGACGGGCTGACGCTGGCGACGGGCGGCGACGACTCCACGATCCGCCTGTGGGACCCGGCGACCGGCCGGGAGAAGACGTCGCTGTCCGGGCACGGCAGCGCGGTGCTAGCGGTCGCCTTTTCGCACTCCGGAAAGTTCCTGGTGAGCGGCGGGGGCGACGGCAGCCTGCGCCTCTGGGACGGCGCGACGTGGGCGGAGGGGCCGCCGCTGTTGCGGCAGAACGGGACCGTCCGCCGGGCGCCAATCTCTCCCGACGACAGGACCGTCGCCGTGGCCAACAGTACCCAGGGCGTCGAATTGTGGGATCTGGAAGGTCGCCGACTCCGCAGCACCCTGGCCGGGCACGGCGGCAGCATCATGGCCATCGCCTTCGCCCCCGACGGCCAGACCCTGGCCACCGGCGACACGAGCGGGCTGGTGCGCCTCTGGGACCCGGCCGGCGTGAGCGAGCGGGCCAGCTTCCGGGGGGACCCGCTGGCCGTCCGCGCCCTGGCGTTCACGCCGGACGGCCGGACCCTCGTCTCGGCCGGCAACGGCGACAAGGACGTCAAGCTGTGGAAGGTCGCCACGCAGGAACAGGTCGGGACGCTTACCGGCCACGAGAACGTCGTGCTGACCCTGGCGGTTTCTTCGGACGGCCGCCTCCTCGCGACGGGGAGTCGCGATGGCATTGTGAAGATCTGGGACCTGTCATCGGAGAACCTCCTGGCGACCCTGCACGCCCACCAGGGCAGCGTCCTCACGGCGGCCTTCAGTCCCGACGGGAGCACCCTCGTCACGGGAGGCGAAGATCGGCTGGTCAAACTGTGGGACACGCACGGCCTGGGTGATGCCGCCGGCTGACGCCTCCACGGCGCGACTTATCGCAAGCACTGGATGATGCCGTGTCCAGCAATCCGACCGACTCCGGGGTGCGAGGGACCATCGACCCCATTGGCGACGACATTATCTTCCGTGAGTTCCGGCTGCGCGGGTGGAACATCGACGCCTGTAAGCCCTTCAACCAGGCCCAGAGCGATGCGCACCACCCCATCCGCATTGTGGTCGATCACGACGGCAAGAAGTACGTCCTGCAAGGGAACCACCGGGTGGCCGGTGCCCAGGAAGACGGCTTGCGGAGCATCGACGGTATCCTCTACACTCCCAAGCAGTGGGAAGACTTCACCGGCCTCTCCTTCATTCCTGGAGGGACCAACAACCCTATTATTGAGTAGGGAGGGCCTGCTGATGGGTTGGCAGGAATCGCGAGTCACGCTATTGGCCCCTGGGTGGCGGCAGGTTGTCGAGATCTCACCTCGCGCCCGCACTTTCGGGGGGATCCCGGTACGCATCACCCGTGCGGTGCGGGAAGAGAATGGCCGGGCGGGTGAGGTGCCCACCGAGGCCGTCCGCCGCTGGCTTGAGCAGCACGGTTTTGTCCTCCGCGAGCAGGGGAAGGGGGTCTGTAAACTAGAGCGGGATGACGTGTTGGCAGAACTCTACGATAAGGATGGCGAGCTAGCGGAGTTGGAACTGACCTTCACCCTATCGCGGGATGCCCCTACGCGCTGGGAGGCGTGGCAGGCTTTCGTGAGGGAATTGTGCGCGGCGTGGGGACTGCGACTCGCCGACTGGGCGGCGGGCGGAAAACTGGTCGGCCCCGAGGAACTGCTGCGCCTCTTATCGCAAACGGTGTCCTGGCAGGATTTCCAGGCCCATTTCGGCTGGCCGACCCCTGTCACGCCCGGCCGGTAACGGTGCCCCAGCCCACGGAGCCCCATCGATGGTCCTCCCCCTCTGGGACGACAACTCCGACCGGCGGACGTTCCCCTACGTCAACTACGCCCTCATCGGGCTAAACGTCTTCGTCTTCGTGGTCCTGCAGCAGTTCGGCAGCAACGACCAGGTGACCTACGCCTTCGCCTGTGTGCCGGCCGAAATCGTCCAGGGGCGCATCCTGGAGACGCCGCCGCAGGCCGTCGAGGACCCGGTGACCGGCGACAAGATCCTGGTCCCCGGCCTGCAGCCGATGCCGTTGCCCTTGCCGGACCCCTTCGCCGCCTGGATCACGCTGCTGACCTCGATGTTCCTGCACGGCGGCATCGCCCACATTGCCGGCAACATGCTCTTCCTGTGGATCTTCGGCGACAACGTCGAGGACCATCTCGGCCACGTCCGTTACGTGTTCTTCTACCTGGTCTGCGGTGTGCTGGCGTCGCTGGCCCACGTCGTCGCCACCTACGCCTTCGACCAGGACCCGATGATCCCCTCGCTGGGAGCATCGGGCGCCATCTCCGGCGTCCTGGGCGGCTACCTCCTGCTGTTCCCGTACCGGCGCGTGACGGTGCTGCTGTTCCGCTTCCTGACCCAGGTGCCGGCGTGGGTGGCCGTCGGCATGTGGTTCGTGTTCCAGATCGTCAGCGGCATCGGCGCGCTGGGCCCCGGGTCGCAGGCCGGCGGCGTCGCCTACGCCGCCCACGTCGGCGGCTTCGTCGTCGGCCTGGCCCTGGTGAAGGTCTTCGCCCTCGGCCGCGACGCCGACACCTGGCCGACGGCCCGACCGCCGCGCTACCGCGACAGAAGGTCTTATTCGTAGTCCTCGACCGCCCTCTTCATTCCGTCAGGAGCCACGCATGAGTTATCGACGCGGGTGTTTCGCCCCCCTTCTCGCCGTCCTGTTCGCCGCCGTCGTCGCCGCGGAGGACGCCCCCCTCAAGTATCCCGAGACGCGCCGCGGCGAGCAGGTGGACGATTACCACGGCACCAAGGTCGCCGATCCCTTCCGCTGGCTCGAAGACGACGTGCGCAAGTCCGACGAGGTCAAGAAGTGGGTCGAGGCCGAGAACGCCGTCACCTTCGCCTACCTCGAAACGATTCCGCAGAGCGAGGCGATCAAGAAGCGCCTCACCGACCTGTGGAACTACGAGCGCTTCTCCACCCCGACCCAGGTCGGCGGCCGCTACTTCTACAGCCGCAACGACGGTCTCCAGAATCAGTCGGTGCTCTACACCCTCGCCAAGCTCGACGGCGAGCCGCGCGTGCTGCTCGACCCCAACACCTGGTCGAAGGACGGCACGGTCGCCCTCAGTGGGATGGGGATCAGCGACGACGGCAAATACCTCGCCTACGGCGTCGCCGAGGCCGGCAGCGACTGGCAGACGTGGAAGGTGCTGGACGTGTCCAGCGACAAGGCGCTCGGCGACGAGCTGAAATGGATGAAGTACACCGGAATTTCCTGGACGAAGGACGGCAAGGGCTTCTTCTACAGCCGTTACCCCGAGCCGAAGGCGGCCGAGAAGTTCATGGGATTGACGTACAACATGATGCTGTACTACCACCGCCTCGGTACGCCGCAGGCCGACGACGTGCTGGTCTACAAGCGGCCGGACCACCCCGACTGGGGCTTCGCGGCCGAGGTGAGCGAGGACGGCCGCTGGCTGGTCGTCGCCGTCCACAAGGGGACCGACGCGCGCTACCGCATCCTCTACCGCGACCTGTCCGAGCCCTACGCGGCGATGACCGACCTCATCGAGGACTTCGACAACGAGTACAGCTTCGCCGGCAACGACGGCCCCGTCTTCTTCTTCAAGACCGACTACAAGGCCCCGCGCGGCCGGCTGATCGCCATCGACACCCGCAAGCCCGAGCGCAAGGACTGGAAGGAGATCGTCCCCGAGGCGAAGGAGAGCCTGCGGAGCGTCGGCCTGGTCGGCAACCTGTTCGTGGCCGACTACCTCAAGGACGCCCGGACGCAGGTCAAGCTGTACGAACCGGACGGCACGTTCGTCCGCGACATCGAACTGCCCGGCATCGGCACCGCGACCGGGTTCGCCGGCAAGCGCAGCGACACCGAGACGTTCTACACCTTCAGCAGTTTCGCCACGCCGCCGACCACCTTCCGCTACGACCTGGTGACCGGCAAGAGCACGGTGTTCCGCCGGGCGAAGGTGAAGTTCAACCCGGACGATTACGAGGTCAAACAGGTCTTCTACGCCAGCAAGGACGGCACGAAGGTGCCGATGTTCCTCACGGCGAAGAAGGGGTTGAAGCTGGACGGCTCGAACCCGACGCTGCTGTACGGCTACGGCGGCTTCGACATTCCGATCACGCCGGACTTCCGGGCGTCGCGCGTGGCGTGGCTGGAGATGGGCGGCGTCTTCGCGGTGGCGAACCTGCGCGGCGGCGGCGAGTACGGCCAGGAGTGGCACAAGGCCGGCACCAAGCTGCACAAGCAGAACGTCTTCGACGACTTCATCGCCGCGGCCGAATACCTCGTCAAGGAGGGCTGGACGCGGCCGGACCGGCTGGCGATCGAGGGGCGCAGCAACGGCGGCCTCCTCGTCGGGGCGGTGATGGTGCAGCGGCCGGAATTGTTCGGGGCGTGCCTGCCCGGCGTCGGCGTCATGGACATGCTGCGCTTCCACAAGTTCACCGCCGGCCGCTTCTGGACCGACGACTACGGCTCGTCGGACAACCCGGAGGAGTTCAAGGCGCTGTACGCCTACTCGCCTTACCACGCCCTTTTGAGGGACGGAAAAAAGAAGTATCCGGCGACGCTGGTGACGACGGCCGACACCGACGACCGCGTGGTGCCGGGGCACAGCTTCAAGTTCGCGGCGGCGCTGCAGGAGATGCAGGCGGGCGGCGCGCCGGTGCTCATCCGCATCGAGACGCGGGCCGGCCACGGCGCCGGCAAGCCGACGGCGAAGCAGATCGAGGAAATCGCCGACGAACTGGCGTTCCTGGTGAACAACTTGCGGATGAGGCTGCCGGCGCGGTGACGAGCGACCTGTTGTTCGCCCCCTGCCGGGCAAGCCGGCAGGGGTCGAACAAGACCTCCTTTGCCTCCGCATTACGTCCGAGGAACCGGCGCCGAAGATCGGGAGACGTCCATGACATGCGACAGAATGGATCGGCAAAGTCTGCCAGGGAGGCAGCTGGTCTACTGCCTGGTGATCGCGCTGGGGTTGCCCGCTGGCTCCTCCCACGGCGGCGAGTCGGCGGGCGAGCTGGCGCGGCGGTTGGCCGGCGTCAAGTTCGTGCAGTATGCCGAAGCCCCCGCCGCTGCCGAAGGGCCGACCTGGCGCAAGGGCGAGGTGCTGTTCTCCGCCGGCGCTCTGCTCCGCGTCGATGCGGAGCGGAAGATTCACAAGTATTTGGAGATCAATCCGGCCGGCACCGTCCTGCGCGGCGACGGGCACCTCCTCATTTGCGACAACAAACACAAGGCCCTTCTCGACCTTTCGCCCGACGGCAAGGTGGGGGTGGTCGCCGAGCGGTTTGAGATGGAGACGCTGCGGAGCCTGCACGACCTGACCATCGACGCCCGGGGCAACGTGTACTGGACCGACCCCGAAGGTTCCTCGGTGGCGAATCCCGTGGGGTACGTCTATCGCCTGCGGCCGGACGGGCGGGTCGATCGTGTGGCCACGGGGCTCGCCTTTCCCAGGGGCATCGCGGTCGATCCGGCCGGGAAGTACCTCTTCGTGATCGAGTCGCAAGCGAAGAAGGTCCTGCGCTACGAGGTACACGGCGACAACGACCTGCTGGGCAAGCCCGAGGTGTTCTGCGACCTCGGCGCTCCCGGCGGCGGTGGCTGCGCCTTCGACGCGGCGGGCGAACTGTGGGTTGCCGAGTCCCAGCGTCCGGATACCGGCAAAGGACGGATTGCTGTTCTCAGCCCCGAGGCCAAAGTGCTCGCCTCCCTACCTCTGCCGGCCAAGGTGGTCAGCAACCTCGCCTTCGGCGGCGCCGACCACGACGAAATCTTCTGCACCACCGGAGAACCGCACGGTGTCTTTCATGCCAGGGTCGGCGTCAAAGGCTTTGCCGGGCATCCGGGCAAGCGCTTGCCGATCGCCCGGGACCTGAACGTCGTGGCCCTGCGACCCCATGCCGACGCGACGACCCTGCGCAAGATCGCTCAAGTCGCAGCCGAGGCCAAGCTGAACGGAGGGCAAGTCGATGCCGCCGCGCGGCAACAACTGAAAGACCTCGTGGCCGGTCTGACCGACGCGCAAATTCGCCGCGACACGGAACAGCTCCTGCCGGCCTTCGAGCAGGCCGCCGTGCGCTCGGCGCGCGACCGCTTGCTGCTGGCCGAAATCAAACGCCTTGGCGGCACGGCGACGATTGAAGTCACCGCGCCGGAGTGGTTGCGAGTGATCGCCGGCGACGAAGGACTGCCGGTCTTCGGCCGCCTGGTCGAGATCGACCTCAACGAACGGACCGACGGCCACAAGGAACCTGTCCCGAAAAAGATGACGGATCGGGTCACCGACGACTGGCTGAAACACCTGGCCGGCCAGGACCAACTTCGGCGGTTGGAGCTGTCCGGCACCGCGATCACCAGCGCCGGCCTCGTCTACCTGAAGGACCTGAAAAACCTCGAACGGCTCAACGTCTGTCTCACCGCGGTGGACGATCGGGGGTTCGAGCATCTCGCCGGCCTGACGAAGATGCGGCGCATGGTCGTCTGCTCGTCGAAGATCACCGGCACGGGGTTCCGGCATCTGCAAGGGATGAAGCAGCTGGAGTCAATCAACCTGCACTCGTCTCCCGCCAGCGACGCGGGACTGGAGGCGATCGGCAAGCTGACCAGCCTGCGGCGGCTGGAGATCGTGCATACCAAGGTGACCGACGCCGGGCTGAAGCACCTAGCGGGACTGGTCAACTTGCGGCAGTTGCACGTCCACGGGCCGGAGACGACCGCGATGGCCTTGCCGTTCCTCGGGCAGCTCAAGGAACTCGACCAGCTCGACGTGTACGATCGGGCGGCGAGCAACCAGACGCTGGAGCAGATCGGCCAACTGCCCCGGCTGCGCCTGCTGACGCTCCCCGGCGGCACCTTCGACGACGAAGGCGTGAAGCACCTCGCCAAGGTCGCCACGCTGGAGGAGCTATCGCTCGATTCGGCCCAGGTGACCGATGCGTCCGTCGAACACCTGGTTGGCCTGCACAATCTCAGGAAACTGCACCTCGGCCGCGCGCGCATCACCCCCGCGGGCCGGCAGCGGTTGAGCGCGCTGCTGCCCAAGGTCGTGATCTCCCCCTGACGCGGCTCAGACGGTTAGGAGCACTGAAGGCGGACCCGGAGGAGTGTTTCGCCGCTTGCGGCTTCGCGACGGCCCTCATCACCCCGGCACAGTTGTTGGAGATCGAATTATGAAAAACGTTCCCCTGATCGATGAGCTCCGAGCGGTCCGCCAGCGCCTTGCCGAGGAGCAAGAACTGGACGTGGACCGCTACGCGGCCATGTTGCGTGAGGTCGCGCAGACCCTGCCAGGCAACTATCTCTGCAAACCGCTCCTGCCGAGCGCAGCATCCTATGAAGATGCTCTTACCAGGGATGCAGGCTAGGCTTCGCCGGTTGAACGCGCTGCTGCCCAAGGGTGTGATCTCCCCCCGACGCGGCGGAGAGGGTTAGGAGCGCTGAAGACGGACCCGGAGGAGTGTTTCGCCGCTTGCGGCTTCGCAGCCGTTGCGAAGCCGCAAGCGGTTGGTTTCATCCGACCGTGGCCCGTTGGCGGTGCAGGGCGGGGCTCACCGCCGCGGCCATGGCGCCGACGTCCAGGCCGCCGCCGAGGAAGTGGTTGATCGCCTCCGCCGCTGTCCGCGGGTCGCGGACCACCTCGGCGTGGCTCAGGCACAACACCTGCGTCCGCGACCGCCGCGCCAGCGCCGCCTTTAGCGACCGCACCTGCCGGCCGTACTCCTCACGCAGCCGCGCCCGCCGCGCCGGCGTGTCCTCGACCGTCTCGCCGCGCCGCTCCAGCATCCTCCCCTGCGACGCCAAAATCTCACCCAGGTCGCGCTCGATGAACAGGATGCGGTAATCGTGCTCCGCCGGCAGATAGGGGATCAGCGGAGCCACGACCTTCACTGCCTTGCCCGCGGCGTCGGCCAACCAGTCGGCCCCCTGGTAGAGCGTCTTGACCGGCTCGAACTCCAGGTAGCCGCGCGGGTTGTCGTCGTCGGCGGCACGCCGGCCATCGGTCAGGATCGGCAGGCCGCCCGCGTCGAGCATTTGCATCAGCATCGACGTGCCCGAGCGCGGCAGCCCGGCCACCACCGCGATCCACTTCGACTCTCCCGCGGGCAGCGGCGCCGCCGTCAGCGCGACCGGTCCGTCCGGCGTCAAGACGCAGAGGTGTACGTGCGCCACTTGTTCCCGGACGGCGTCCTCCGCGGGCCGATCGTCGCCGGCCGGCAATTTCCCGAGCCGGCGCCGGCGCATCTCGCGGGCCAGCCGGGCGTGCTCCGTCGCCTTGACCGGGTCGCCCAGCCGCCGCTTGTACAGGCGCGACAGGAACAGGTGCGCCTCCATGAAGTTCGGATTGAGCGACACGGCGACGCGGAAGGCCTCGGCGGCACGCGGGTACTTCTGCAAGCCGAGCAGCGCCGTGCCGAGGACATAGTGGGCCAACGGGTAGTGATAGAGTCGCTGAATCGCCTCCAGCGCCGACGAGGCCGCCCCCTCGAAATCGCGCCGCCGCAGCGCCATCCGCGCCACGCCGAGGTGCGCGTGCGGGTTGTCGGGATCGACCGCCAGGGCCTTCGCGTAGGTCTGCTCGGCCTCGTCCCAGCGGCGCAGCTTCAGGTACAGGTCCGCCGTTTGCAGGAACAGACCAGGGCGCGCCAGATGCGCCTCCTGCACGCGCTGGAGCAATTCCAGTGCGTCGCTCGGCCAGCCTTCTGCCACCTTCACCTGCGCCTTGAGGTAATCGACCACCGGCGGGTCGAAGCGACACAGGTTCCGCGCCTTGGCCAGGTCGCGCCGCTCCTCGGGCGTCAGCAGCGGCTCCGGCCGTTTGGCGGCTTTCTGTTCCCCGGCTTCGCCTTCCGCGCCGCCCACTTCTCCCGCCTCCTCCGCTTCCTCCGTCTCCTCTTCTGGCACGGGCGGCACGTCGAACTCGCCCTTCGCCTTGCGCTCCTCGAAGCGCTGCTTCGCCAGTTCCCGCAATTCCTTGAGGCGATCCCGCGCCCCCTCGAACAGCCCGCGCCGCCGACCGTCGAGGTCCGCCACGATCTCGCGCATCTCCTCCACCGCGCCCAGCGCCTGGCAGGAGACGAACCGCTTCACCGCAAAACGCTGCTCGTCCGGGTCGCCCTTGTGCAGCTCGCACAGCAGGTCCAGCGCCTCGGCGTGCCGGTCCGCGTCCTGGTACGCCTCGGCCAGGTTGTAGCGCAGTTCGGACAGGGTGTCGGTCACCGCCTTCGCGCGGTCCTGGTTCGGCTTGGCGATGTAACCCAGTGCCACCAGCTGCTCCAGCGCCGCCTTCGACGATTCCGGGTCGAGGCGCGTGTCCGGCGGGTGCCGGCCGTCAGCGCCGTGTACGTCCTCCCAACTCGGGATCGTCTTCACCTCGGGTGGCTGCTCGAACGCCCCGACCAGCACCTTGCCGTCCATGTCGGCGCCGACCGGCAGGCCGAACAGCGTCAGCAGGGTCGGCGTGATGTCCAGCACGCAGGGGCCGTGCAGCAATTCGTCCTTCTTGAGGCCCGGCCCGCGCATCGCCAGGATGCCGAAGTCGCGGTGCTCGATGGCCGGCCCCGCCGGGATTTGCGGGATGGCCCGCGGCCGCAGGTGGTCGGGATGGAAGCCGTGGTCCGACATCAGGAGGACGGTCGTGTCCTCGCCGGCCAGTTTCAGCAGCGTGCCGAGCATCATGTCGTGGAACTGGTAGCCCGCCGAGACGACGTTCTTGTACAGCTCGAAGTCCTTCTCCGGAATCCAGTCCTGGCGCGGCGGGTGGTACTTCATGGCCAGGTGGCAAAAGTGGTCGATGGCGTCGTAGTAGATGCCGGCGAAGTCCCACTCCTGATTCTGGAGCAGCCAGGTGGCGGCGGAGTGCATGGAGACGCACTCGCACAAGGTCCGCACGACGCCGGCCAGGCGCGGGTCTTTCTCCTGGTCGATCTCGCGGGCGCGCGGGATGAACAGCTCGATCATCTCGCCGCGCAGCTCATCGGGGTGCAGGCGCAATTCGGCGAGGGTGTCGTGCAATTCGGGCGGGTGGACGCTGTTGGGCAGGAGCGGCCAGCCCTTCTCCAGCGGGCCGTGGGCGCGGTGGAAGTGGTCGGACACCATGACACCGTTGATCGGCTCGGCGGGGTGCGACGGCCACCAGCCGACGACGACGCTGCGCAATCCCTCCTGGTTGAGGATGTTCCAGACCGCCTTGCACTTGCGCGACAGGTTCGTCACGGGCCGGATGCCGAGGCCGTCGGGGGTCGGCTCGCTGAAGCCGTGGATGCCGTGCTGGAACGGCCGCTTGCCGGTGGCGATGGAGGTCCAGAGCATCGGCGACAGCGGCGGGTGCAGCGTGGCGAGCTGCCCCATGACGCCCCCCTCGACGAGGGCGCGCACGTTGGGCATTTTGCCCTGGTCCATCAGCGGGTTGATGACTTTCCAGTCGGCGGCGTCCCAGCCGATGAGGAGGACTTTCTTGCGTAGGCTCATGATGGAAGACACGATATAATGGCTGTTATGGTTGCAAAATCGCAAAGCAAGACGGGCCGAGCGCTGTACTATCGCTATGTGCCGCCGAACATCCCCCTGTCGGCGATTCGCCGCTTTGCGCGGCGGATCGCGGAACGGTTCGACCCCGAGAAGATCATCTTGTTCGGCTCCTTCGCGTACGGTACGCCGCACGAGTGGAGCGACGTCGATCTGCTCGTCGTGATGCCGGCCTATAATGAGATCAACCAATCAATCCGGATCACCTTGGCGTTTGATCCCGTTTTTCCTCTTGATCTGATCGTCTGCACGCCAGAGCGGCTGCGACGCCGGCTGGCGGAAGGCTATTCCTTTTGGCAAGAAATCACGAGCCAGGGATTGTTCTGTATGAAAAGCGAAACCCGGGGCTGGGTAAGAAAGGCAGAAAGCGATCTGCGCGTCGCTCGCAATGAGGCGGCGGCCCCCAATCCGGAACGAGACGCCGTTTGCTTTCACTGCCAACAGGCGGCGGAAAAATATCTGAAAGCGATTCTGTGCGAGCAGGGCCAACACATTCCCCGTATCCACGATCTTCTGCGCTTGCTGATTGACCACCTTTCCCACGAGAGTTCCCTCAAGCCCTTGCGGCGCTTACTCGCGTCCTTAATACGGCTTTGTCATCTGGGGTGGACGTGCGTATAATGAGGTATGAAGACAACAAAGCGAGTCCCTCTCGCGCCGGGCGAACCGATGCCTGCGCTGGACGATTT
>DATFNV010000471.1:0-10375 GCA_035266225.1 Gemmataceae bacterium | reverse complement strand
CCCCCCCCCCCCCGTGTATTTCCATACACTACCACGATCCTGCGCATAGCCTTTTCGGTCGGTGCGCTGGTGGTTCTCACTGTTGGCCTTGCGTTCTTCTTCGCACCCACGCTTCGCGGGCAGCCGGGTAGCACCGAGCTTGCTGATGGGTCGGCTGTAGTTGTCGATCCTCGGCAATGGGCTTGTGGCGAGTTGCCAATCCTGGACGAGATCGACATCGGCGGTAAACTACGGTCGGGAAGCTGGGTTCTCGTGTTTTACCGGCGCGGCTGCAAAGCGTGTCACGATGAGCTGTCGAGGTTTCTGGAGGCGGTTCCGGCGCCGGGAGAGATCATCGGCGAGCCCCGGCTGGCGTTCATCGAGATTCCCGCGAACGGCGGCACAGATCCACTGTCAGCGATCCCGGTTGGTTGCGAGAACACCCAGGGCGCCCTGGTTTCGGGGCCGCGCTGGTTCGTACCGTCGCCGATGTTTGTCCGCCTCCAGAACGGCGTGGTGCGCTGGTTGACAACCAGCGCTGACGAGGCCGTGCAGATCGTCGTTGCTCAGCGGATTTTTCAGGAAACGTAACCACTCACCATCGTCGAGGATCACGTCATGCTCCGGTGGTTGCTTCTCGTCGTAGCGCTGGTGTGCGGCGTTTCTGCAATGGGGCTCGCCTATTTGGCTAGCCGTCCCGAGGACGAGCCTGGACTCACGGCTATCGAGGCCGTGCATGACTTTGGCGAGTTGTCCCAGGGCGATGTCGTCAGCTGCGAGTTTCAGCTCGTCAACCATTTCCACGAGCCGCTGAGCATCCGCGACGTGATCAGGAGCTGCGGCTGTAGCCGGGCCGAGTGCTCTGCCGACCGGATGGCGCCGGGGGAGAAGCTCAAGATCAATACTGAGTGGCACGTCGGCTCCAACCGAGGGCCATCGGGCGTCATCCTGACGGTCGTGGCTGCCTTTCCTGACGGACGCACGACCGCCACCGAGTTGCGAATGACCGGCAAGATCATTCCGGACATTGAGTACCTGCCTGCGCGGTTGGAATTCGGCCCCACTGCGACCACCAAGCAAGTGGTGTTTTTCCCCGGCCGGCTGAGCGAGTTCACGCTGAAGCGTGTCTCCTGCACGCATCGTGCTTTCGACGCCGAACTGCTCCCTGACGGGGTTCACGTGAACGTCACTTATCATCCCCAGGCCGGACAGCAGGAATTCCCCCAGGAAGCGTACCTCGTCGTTGAAACGAGCAGCGACCATGAACCAACTTGCCGTATCCCCTTGACCGTGGCTGACGAGGGGAAGACCGGCTCGTAGACCGTGCCCGTGATGGGCGTGCCCCATTCGCCGGGCGGTGCCATCAGCCTTGCTTTCACCTGCGACCTCTCGACGAAGGAGTAGTGTCATGAAACCGTGGGCTACCTGGATGGTGTCTGTGGCGGCGCTCTGTTGCCTGCCCGTCGTGATGCTTGCGCCGGTTCTCATCGCGGATGACCCGTGTCCGAATCAATCCGCTACGAACGACGTCTGCTCATGGGCGGGCTGCAACCTGATGATCTACACCTGTGCGGGTTGCGATCCCCTTAACTGCTATTACGGCGAATGTGCGTACACTGGGATCCAGGTCAACAAATTCAAGTGCGTGAGCAACAGCGGCTACCAATGCGCACCCGTGCAGGATGGCCACGGAACCGCGCTCTCCACCAATTGCGTGCTGTGGTGGTGGTGCTACTCTGACGAACAGGGAGATTGTTTGCCCACGGATATAGGTGCGGGTTCATGTTTGGCTCCCTACTACCAAAGCGTGCAATGTTCCTGATCCTACTCAGACCGCAAACAGAGAAATAGGCAGCTGCGGGAACCGGTGCTTGGCTGGTTCCCCATTGCGGGCCCTGCGCTTTGAAACCATCTTTGTACCTTGCGCGGAGGGTTGCCCATGACGTATTCTCTGGCCCTGATGCTCGTCGCCAGCCTGGCCGCCGGGGACGGGCCAGCCGATGCCCCGGCCGTCACCGAGGTTGAGAAGGCCGTTGTTGCGGCGCGCCAGAGCATCCGCAAGGGCAAGGTTTCCTGGGACCTGAAGCGGACCCGGCCAACAGGCGAGGTCATCCTCGACGCAACGCAAACACAGTGGTTCGACCTGGATACGGGCAAGAGGCGCAGCGACGTTATTACGCGGACCCCGATGAAAGGGGCAGCCGAGGGCCAAGGGCCGGTTCGCCACATTGAGGGATTCAATTGTGAGCGCCCGGATTACTACCTCGACTACTTCGACATGCGATTGGAAAAGGGCGTCACCGGTGTGCAGCTAAAACCCCTGACAGCCGAGCGGAAGAAAGGGGCAACAGAGCTCTGCGATCCGCGGCTCCTGGGCCTGCGGCCGGATTCCCAGCTCGGGCTCCACCATTACCAGCTGGAAAGCGCGCTCGATTTTCCAGGCCGCGAGAAGCCGGCCATTCGCCGCGACCGCTGGAAGGACACGGACTGCTGGGTCATCTCGTTTCAAACGGCCCGAGGGAATTCTATCGAATACTGGGTGGCCCCAAGCCAGGGTTACAACGTGGTGAGAGCGGTCACGGAGGCGACGGTAACGGGAAAACGGCTACGGGGCGTGTTGGAAGTCGAGCTAGCGCAGGACAAGAAGAGCGGGCTTTGGTTCCCGCAACGCTGTGTCCACGAGCAATCTCTTGAGGGGAAGCCAGGCGTCGCGACTGTAGTCGTTAATGTCACGGAAGCGAGCCTGAATGAGCCGGTCGATGATGAGGTCTTTTCGCTGGCGGGAATGAACATTCGGCCCGGCACGCTCATCGAAGGAGAACTGCCTAACGGCAAGTCAGAAGTTTGGGAGTGGACCGGCGAAAAGGTTGCGGGGCATGTCAATCCCCCGGTGGGCGTGATCCCACCCGCCAGTTCCCGCCACGCGGGGCGGTCGTGGCTGCTGATCCCTGCCGGGGTGCTAGCGCTGTTGGCCACGCTGGCGCTGGTTTTCTTCATCCGCAGCAAGCGGCGCCAGGGGCAGGCTACCTGACGCCGCCGCTGAGCGTCTCGGCAAGTGGTCCTTGGCGAGAGGCATCGGGCCAGGAGAGCAGTCGGCCGAACGAATGGCTCTTCGGGAGGGAGGGTGCCATGCCGGCCTTGCCAAGACGCGCCGCTTACTCGCTTCTCGAGGTGCTCATCGTTATCGGGCTCCTGGCCGTGCTCGCGGGGTTGTTGTTCCCCGCAACGTTAATAGCGAGGGATGCGGCGGCGAAGATCGGCTGCGCGAACAATTTGCGTCAAATCGGCCTCGCTGCTCAGCTATACCACGACGCGGAGGGCCGGCTGCCCCCCGGTGTGGGCGGGCCGCCGGGGCCGGGCGTAGCCTACCCTTATCTGGGTTGGGAAGCGCGGCTGCTGCCGTACCTGGAGCAGGATGCCCTTTGGCAGAATACGATTGACGCCTTCCGAGCGGACCCGTTTCCCTTCCACAACCCGCCGCACCTCGGACTTTCTCGACCGCTGGCCGTGCTGGGCTGCCCAAGCGATGGCGCGGTTGACGTCCCACAGGGTTACCAGGGCAAGTTTGGTGATTTGCACGTGGCCCTGACCAGCTACCTGGGAAATGCCGGCACAAGTGCCACCACGTTCGATGGCGTGCTGTACCTGAACTCCTCGGTCAAGTACACATATATCAAGGATGGTACAAGTAACACTATCTTGGCCGGCGAGCGACCACCCGCTCCCGACTTTCGGTTCGGCTGGTGGTATGCCGGGGTTGGTCAGCGAGGGCTCGGCTCTCTGGACATGGTCCTCGGCGCGAGCGAGAAGAACCTTCTCACGGGTTTCACCGCCTCTGCCAGCCCGTACGCTGATTGTCCGCCGGGTCCGTATCAGTTCGGCCCGGGTTCTGTGACCAATCCCTGCGACGTCTTCCATTACTGGAGCCTCCACGTCGGCGGGGCGAACTTCGTCTTCGCCGACGGCTCCGTGCATTTCATCAACTATTCTGCGGGCGCCCTTCTGCCGGCGCTTGCTACACGGGCCGGCGGTGAGGTTGTCCAGCCACCTTAGTCAGTAGTTTCTTCCGGCCCCGGGGGACGCCCGAACCATGCGAGACAAATCACGGCGCCAGGGGCATCCAGTCGAGGATGTCGAAGCGCGCGTGCGGCGACACCTGCGGCAGCGTCGCCGTCGCCTCGTAAGCGGCCCGACACGGCTTCAGGACGCGCTCCAGGTCGTCGAAGCTCAGCGGCCCCTGTTCGCGGCAGAACATCAAGTCCGCCTGCCCCGGCACCTTCACCACCTGCAGCTCCGACAGCGCCTTCTGTGCCGCCTCCCCATACCCCTTGCCCGGGTCCCCGGCCGGGATCAGCAAGAAGTTGAGCTGCCCCCCGGCCGTCCGCGACGGCACCAGCGGGGCGGCACTGACGAAGTACGCCTGGGCGTGGGCCGCCACATCGCCGCCGGACGCCTGGGCCAGGGCGAATTCGACCTGCGCCACATCGGTCACGGGCAGATGGCTGCCCAGGCACTCCGCGGCCTGTTCGAGCAGCGGTGCCGCCACGCTGCGCATCAGGTCCGCGCTGCTGGTGCAGGCCCGGTGCAGCCCGCCGAGCGGGCCGAGCACCCCATCTTGCAGCTCCTGGTCGAGCACGCCCCAGTGCGACGAGCCGAGGCTCGCCAGGAAGCGCCCCGCCGCCCGGTCCAGGTCGGTCTCGCCACCGGGCAGCACCACCCGCGTCGTCCCGGACTGCCGAATCGCGTCCCAGAAGGATTCCGTCGAAGGCAGGGGCGAGTTTGGGGTCCCTTCGAGGCCGGTCGGCGTGTCGTCCACGTCGGCGACGTGTCCCGCCTCCAGCGCCGCTTGCAGGTGGCGCAGGCGCTGCCGGCAGAACGATAGGTCGCGCAGCCGTTCGTGCAGCTTGCCGTCCAGGGCGGCGAGGCACTGCTGCACCGCGGCGCCGAGATCCTCGATCAAGCACTGGCGGGCGTAGGCGGCGAGGTGGTCCATGAAGACGCGCAGCAGCCGCCGATTCTTGCCGCCGAAGAAGCTGAAGCCGCCGGCGCCGACGACGCACTCTGTCAGGGCGGCCTCGAGCTGCTGCTGGGCCTGCTGGGCGCGGGCCGACTGCTGCGCCAGCAGGGCGGCGTTGGCGTCGGCCGTCTCGGTGCAGAAGCGCAGGAAGCGCCCCAGCGCCGCCTCCGCCGCCGCCACCCGACGTCCGGGATGCTCCATCAGCGCGAAGGCCGTCTCGGCCAGGCGCGCGTCCCACTCCTTGGCGAGCTTCTGCGCCGCCGCTTCCAGGGCCCGGCTCAGGCGGCTCCTGCGCCACTCGCCGGCCTCGCGCACCGGGCCGGCGGTCAGGCCGGCGCCGGACCACTCGCGCACCCGCGTCACCGCCTGCCGTGCCCAGTTGCCCGGGTCGTCCTGGGCCAGCGACTGCATCGCCTGTTCTTCCAGGGTGGCCAGCAGGCGCGTCAGCGCCTCGCCGGGGGTCCCTTCGAGCAGGCCGTACGACTCCGCCTCGAGCCGCGCCGTCAGGGCCTCGAGGCGCAGGTCGGGGTCGGCCAGGACGCGGGCGCAAGCGGCCTCGACCTCGGCCGTCGCCGTCGGGTCGCCGGCTGCCTGCCATTCCTCGAGCAGGCGCTTGCAGGCCTCGCGCCCCGCCAGGCGCAGCATGAGTCCACGCGGGAACCAGACCCCGTAAGTCCCCAGGCTGCGGAACGGCGTGGCGTCGGTCGCCACGGGGAGCTGCCGGCCGCGGTCCAGGCGCAGGCCCAGCGGCGTCGTCAGCTCGTGGAACAGGTAGCTGCCCAGGTGGGCGACGGTGTCGCGCCGCGCCTCCGGCGAGCGGTTGGCCTGGGTCAGGAGATAGACCGCGTCGAACGTCGATCCGGCCTCGGTGATGGACGGGCCATCGGCGCCGTACTGCGACGTGAAGCGGATGGCCGGGTCGGCGAAGTGGTTCAGCTCGGTCAGGGTCGCGTAGACGTTGGCCTGCTCGGCCGAGGGCGTGGCCGGGTCGTCGGGCGCGCCGCACATCAGGAAGGCCGTCAGCGGCGACTCGTTGTGGCGCTGCTGCTTGAGCAGGCGGCGCACCGCGTAGCCCAGATCGACGAGGAAGCCACTGCCGCCGCCGGCCGCCCCCGCGATGACGTAGACGCGCGGCACGTTGTCGCGCAGGGCCAGGCCGGTGCGGTCCACCGTCTGGTAGAGCGAGTCGGGGTGGGTCGCCTCCTGCACTTCCTTGCGCAGCCGAGCGTGCAGGCGCAGGAAGTTGTCGGCGAAGGCCAGCCGGCCGAGGGCGCGCGACCCCTGCGGCGTCAGCGAGCGCGGCAAGGCGTAGAGCTTCTCGCGCGGCAGCCAGTCGTTGAGGTGGTCGAGGTGCCGTCGGCGGTAGTGCCCAACCGGCTGCAGCGGCAGGTGGTAGACCTCATGCGGCTGCAAGGCGACCTCGGGGGCGCCGCGCACCGCCGCCTTGACGGCCTCGGCGTCGCAATCCAGGTAAAGGAAGCGCAAGAGCGGCAGCTTGTTCAGATCGCCGAAGCGGTCGATGAAGCGGCAGCGCAGCTCGAGCAGGGCGCGGCGGCCCATGGCGCCGACGCCGATGACGAGCGTGGGACGCAAGGAGCCGGTCTGTGGCTGGGCGACGGTGATGCCGAGCTTGGACACCTCGTCCTCTTCGGAGCGGCTCGGCGGCCCGCCGAGATCGACCGAGTCGTCGCTGCCGTTGGCCTGTTCGAGGAAGATGTCCTCCATCGTGTCGGAGATGGAGCGCGGGCGGTTGTCGCCGCCCGACTCGGCGAGGATGGCCTCGGGGCGCGCCTGGGAGCGGGCGGTGTGCAGGGCGCGGATGAAGGCCAGGCAGTGGGGGTAGCGGCGGGCGGGATCCTTCGCCAGGGCGCGGATGACGACGGGGCGCTCGGCCTCGGGCAGGGCGCGGACGTCGGGGTCCTCCTGCATGTGCTGCTGGGCGAGGGTGCGGACGTTCTTGCCGTTGAACGGCCGGGTGCCGGTGAGCAATTCGTGGTAGACGATGGCAAGGCTGTACTGGTCGCTGCGGCCGCTGATCTTGCCGGTGAAGGTTTCCGGCGGCGCGTAGAGCGGGGTGACGGCTCCCATGAGTCCCGAGGCGCTGGCCCGCTCCAGGTGCCTGACGAGGCCGAAGTCGGCCACCTTGACGCGGTCGCCCTGGAGGAAGAGGTTGCGCGGTTTGACGTCGAGGTGCTGCAGGTTGTGCTTCTCGTTCATGTAGTCGAGCCCCTCGGCGGCGTCGCGCATGTAGCGCAGCAGGTCGTCGCGAGGGATGCCGACCAGGCCGGCCGACTGGCACTCGACGTAGAGGTCGTGCAGGCTGCGGTCGGCCAGCTCCATGACGATGACCAGCTCGCCGTCCACCTCCTCGATGCGCTCCAGGGACAGGACGAAGGGGTGGCGAACCTCCTTGACGCGGTTGAGGGCGTTGCGCTCTTGCTCGGCGCGGGCGCCCTCGACGTCGAGAGAGTGGAGGTTGCCGTAGACGAACTTGATGCCCTTGAAAAGTCCGCCGGGCGCTTCGCACTTCCACACCTCGCCGAAGCCGCCGCTGCCGAGCGGCTCGATGAGGCGATAGCCGGGGATGGGCTCGAAATCAGGCTCCCGCAAGTTCATGCTTTGGTCTTCCTGCACAACCAAACCGAGCGACTGGCGGCGCGAGACGGAGGCGCTGGAAGTGAGGGGGTAGGGCGCCGGCGTCGCTGCGAGTTCTGACGCCGGCGCCGGGGCGCACTCTTCCTCAATGTCCCGCCGGGATTGCTGCGCAAGCGTAGGTCGTGGATGGGGAGTTGTCCAATCGGCTCGCTCGACAAGTCACTGCCGTCCCGGCAGCGACCCGAGTTCGATCGCGTCTATCGCGGTCGTCATCGTGTTCCGAAATGCTTTTTCAAGAAGGCCAACTCCGTCTTCGCCAGCTCCTTGCGCTGATCCAGGTCTTTCGCCTCGTACTCGCCGTGCAGGCTGATGGTGCCGCCGAAGCGCACTTCCTCCAGGCCCTTCGCGACGTCGGCCCAGCGCACGATGCCCTCACCCGCCGGGACGACGTGATGCTCCCAGACGTCCTTCTTCTTTTCCCAGAGCATGTCCTTGATGGACACCAGCGACAGCCACTGCCGGACCAGGTCCAGCTCGTAGCGGATCGGCCCGCCGTTGACCGCGGTGTGCCCGGTGTCGAGAAAGGCGCCGACGTGGTGCGGGTCGAGGTCGTGCAGCAGCAGGCGCAGGCCGGCGGCGTTGTTGCCGAGCATGTTGCCGGAGTGGGTGTGATAGCAGGCCTTCACGCCGGTCTTCTCGGCCAGCTTCGCGAAGCCGGCCATTCGCCGCCGCCCCTCGGCCAGGGCGGCGTCGAACTTCCCCTGGTAGGGGAAGTAGCCGACCTTCACGGCCGGGACCTCCGCCCTGGCACACGCCTCAAAGATCGTTTTCGAGTCGGCCACGTCGGCGTCGTTGAGGGAGGTCGGCGTGCTGACGAGGCCGATGGTCAGGCCGGCGTCCTTGAACGCCCGCGCCGCCTTCGGCAACTCGGTGGCGGCGTTGTCGGGCGTGACGGGGTGGCCGGGCCGTACCGCCAGGTCGGCGCCGTCGAGGCCGGCGTCCTTGCAGAAGGCGATTAGCGCCGCGAGGTCGAGCTTGTCCAGCGACTTGGTGAAGTAGACGTAACGCATGCCGGTAACTCCTGAGTGGTCGTGCGCGGCGATGGACCGCCCCCTATCGCCACGGGTGACGGCGTGGTGTAATACTAATGGAAGGACTGGTGCAATGCACGGGGGATCCTCATGACAACTTTGCGCGGTCATTTTGACGAGCAGCACATCGTGCTGGATCAACCACCGCCTGCCGACTTGAAGCCTCATACACCGGTCGAGGTCGTTGTCCTCAAGAGCCGGGAAGAGTTAGTGCGTGAATTCCTGGAGTCGATGAAGGCACTGTGGGACAGACCGCTGCCGCCGGGGTTCAAGCCGACGGGGAGGCGATGGCGCCGCGAGGAGTTGTATGAGCGGGGCGGAAAACCTCTTGCTTGATACCAACGTGATCGTCTATGCCTTCGACCACAGCGAGGCCGTCAAGGGCCCCTCTCAACCCTTTCGCCGCCGATTTCGACCTCAACACCCTCCCCACGCCGTGAGACTGGCTACGGCAGCCCCGCCAGTTTGCGGCCGACCCACTCGACCGTCAGCAGCGACAGCGACAGCACCAGCGTCACCCACCACGACCACAGCCGATTCTCGGCGCGCTCCTCGCGCGTCACGGCCCGCTTCGTCAGCGCCTCCACCAGTCGGGCGGTGTCCTCGGGGGCGTGCGTTAGCGGGTGCTCAGCGTGACGCCGCCGAAGGGGCAGCCGTCCCCGTGGGGCCGGAAGCGCGACGAGGCCCGGGCGGGCAGATGGGAACTCCTGCTGGGCGAGCCGGAGGCCTCCGCGGCGGGCGACGGATACGGGTGAAGGGGATCAAAGCGCGACGAGAACGTCAAAAGACCAGTCCCCGGCAGGTGGTTGCATGCCGGAAGCAGCCGTTCCGTTCGCAGCGTGAAGCAGTAAGGGCCACCCCGCGATGGCGGAGGAGGCCCTTGTCGTTTTCCCGTGCTTCGTGCCGGCGGCCGGTGGCCGACGGTAACCGATAACGTCCTTTATCAGTGAGCTTCCCATCTGTCAAACGGAAGGGTATGCCGGGGGTGAACCGGTGGTCCAGCGGAAGGTGCATCGCGAGAGACAGTTGTTTTCCCAGTACGGAGGAGCCCGATCGTGTTTTCAGAAGAGAGCATCCGCGAGTTGCTCGCGAGGTGGGACGGGCCCGTGAGCGGGGAGACGAGGTATCCCTGGAGGCGCTTACGGACGACCCGGAAGAACGTGAGGATCCGCACACCCGCATCGGGCGGATCATGACTCCACGAATTCGGTAGGGGATCAGGTGAGCGTTCCTGATCTACCGGCCCAGCAGTCGCAGCAGCTCGCGCATCTCGTCATCGACGTCGGCCTCGGAGCCGACCTGCTCGCGCACCTCGGCGCGCAGCAACCGCTCCCAGCGCTTGCGCACCTTGTCGAGGATGTCGCGCACCTGATCGCGCGACAGGCCGAACCGCTCGGCCAGCGCCTCCTGGCTGGGGCGCTTGCCCTCGGGGGCGCTGTAGGCGATGAAGAGGTCGTACCAGGCCAAACGCCCCTCCTGGGCATAGCGCTCGCGCAGCTGCCGGCGGACGGTTTCCCAGACGCCGGCCGCCCACTGCCGGTCGAAGACGGCGTCCGGCGTCTCGTCCGCTGCCGGCTCGTAGGCCCGCTCCTCTTCGCCGACCAACTCCGAAACGCGGACGAAGCCCCGCTCGAACACCACCGGCCGCGGGGCGCGCTGCGGTCCTCGGTCCGACAGGAAGTGCTTGAGGACG
>DATFNV010000470.1:0-17839 GCA_035266225.1 Gemmataceae bacterium | reverse complement strand
GGCCCACCTCCGGCCAGTGGTCGCGACCCGCTTGCTTGTTGATCCGCGGCGTCCGCCCGAATTCGCCCCAGGCCACGATCACCACGTCTCCCAGCAGGCCGCGCTCGTCCAGGTCGGTCACCAGGGCATGAAGCGCATGATCGACGATCGGCAGCAGTTGTCGCATCCTACCGAAGTTGTCGGCGTGAGTGTCGAAGTCGCTGAACGACACGCTCACGCACCGTACCCCGGCCTCGATCAGGCGCCGGGCGAGCAGGAGCTTGCGGGCCGCCGTGCCATCGTCGGCGGTGTAGAACCGATCCGGCGACGACGCGACGGGCGGCGTGTAGCGCTCCAGCACCTTCAGCGGCTCCTTCTCCAGGTCCAAGGCCGCCGCGAAGCGCCCGGACGTGAGGATGCTGGCCGCCTGCTGGGTGAACCGGTCCATCGCCTCCATGCTGCCGCTCGCGTCCAGGTCGCGCCGGGCGTCATCGAAGCTGCCGCGCAACCGGGCCCGGTCGTTTATCCTCTGGGGCGTCAGGCCGTCGATCAGCGTGAGTTGGATCGTGTGGTTGTCCCCGCGGGCGGCGAGTTCCTTCTTCATCCCCGGTTCGAGTTCCCGGGCGAACATCTTCGAGATGTCGGGGCGGAACGGGTTGTAAGTCGGGCCGAGGAACCCCGGCCGGGCACTGTTGCGGACCAGCGGCCGGCCCTGCATCAGGTCCACGAACGCCGGGGCGGGGTCGTCGGTCGAGCCACGGAGCTTCGCGATCACCGAGCCGAGGGCCGGCCGACCGCCGACGGAGCGCAGATCGCTGGACGGGAACCCCGACTGGCACTGAAAGGCGTCGTGAGCGCCCGCCGACCCGACCAGCGAGCGGATGAACGCGAACCTGTCGGCGACGCCGGCCAGCTTCGGCATCAGCTCACCGACTTGCAGACCGGGGACCTTCGTGGCGATCGGCTTGAACTCGCCCCGGATCTCCGCCGGCGCGTCCGGTTTCAGGTCGATCATGTCCAGGTGCGGCGGGCCGCCGTCGAGATGGATGTTGATTACCGACTTGCCGGACGAGCCGATCCCCACGGCGGCTTCGGCGCGCAGCAGGTCGGCCAGCGTCAAGCCGCCCAGTCCCAGCGCCCCGGCCACGAGCAATTGCCGCCGGCTGACGCCGTCGCAGTGCCGGTAGGGTTTGCCGAAGATCGTGAACATGATCGTCCCTTCGTTGGTCCGGGGAACTCCACCATCCCCCAGCCTATTCTGCCACACTCTCTACTGCCGCGACATCACATCTTCGAGTGTCGTGGTGACCCGGTCGCACTCGTCGGCCGTAATCGACAGCGGCGGCTGGATGCGGAGCACGTTGCCGAAGTTCCCCCCCACGCCTACCAGAACCCCGCGCTCACGCAGGGTCGCCCGCAGCGCCCTGGCCTCCTCCGCGGCCGGCTCCTTGCTGCGCCGGTCGCGGACGAGTTCCAGGCCGATCATCAACCCCCGGCCGCGCACGTCACCGATGAGCGGAGTCTTCTCCTGCAATCGACGGAACTGCCCGAGCAGCCATTCCCCCTGCCGGGCGGCGTTTTCTACCAGTTTTTCCTCTTCGATGACGGCGATATTGGCCAGGGCGGCGGCACAGGAGATCGGGTTGCCGCCGAACGTGGACAGGTGGTCGCCGGGTTTCATGGCCTCGGAGACCCGCTCCCGGGCCGTGAAAGCACCCAGCGGGAAGCCGCTGGCAATGCCCTTGGCCATCGTCACGATATCGGGGTCGGCGCCGGCGAAGTGCTCGATGCCGAACATCTTCCCGGTGCGGCCGAAGCCGGTCTGCACCTCGTCCACGATGAACAGGGCACCGTCCTCGTGGAAGATCCGCGCCGCGATGCCGAAATACTCCGGCGGCGGCGTGATGATTCCCCCTTCGCCGAGGATGGGCTCCGCAACCAGGGCCGCCACGTCGCCCGCCGTCTGCAAGCGGATAACCTCCTTCAGGGATTCGGCACAGGCCACGCCGCAGGAGGGGTAGGTGAGTCCCAGCGGGCAGCGGTAACAGTAGGGGGCCGGGGCGAAGGAGGCGGGCAGGTAGGGACCGTTGTTCTTCTTGCGGGCGCTGTTGCCCGTGATCGACAGCGTGCCGATGGTGCGGCCGTGGAAGCCGTAGGTCAGGGCGACCACCTCGCGCCGGCCCGTCGCCTGCTTGGCCAGGCGCATCGCGCCCTCGTTGGCCTCCGCTCCGGAGTTGCAGAAGAAGCTCTTCTTTAGGCCGCCGGGGACGACCCCCGCGAGGCGCTCGGCCAACTCACCCACCACCGGGACGTGGTAGACGTAGGAGCAGCAGTGGACCAGTTGCTCCATCTGCGCGCGGGCCGCCGCCAGGATGCGCGGGTGATTGTGCCCGGCGTTCACCACGGAAATGCCGGAGAAGCAATCGAGGTAACTGCGGCCGTCGGCGGCGGTCAGCGTCCGGCCCCGGGCGCTGACGACAACGACCGGCTCGACTCCGCGGGCGACCACCGGGAGGAGGAACTGCGCGTATTGCTCGCGGGTGTCCATGCTTCGTCCAGCGGGAGATCACTTCTCCCCCTTGTCCTCGACCTCGACCAGGCGCACGTTATCGACGAAGTACTCGCCGGGCGGCCAGGTCGGCAGGATGAGGATGCGGCCCCACTTCACGTTCGGCGTCACGCTCGTCGGCCGAAAAGGCTGCTTGCGCCGCGAGTAGGTCTTCCACTCGTTCGACCCGCCCGCGGCGAGCTGCCCCTTCCAGACGTACTTGTGGATGAACCCCTCGTGGTCGCGCCCCTTCTCCGCGGGCTTGCCGCTGACCTTCTCCTTGAGGACCTCCACGAACGCCCCCTCGTCGGCCCCGAAGGACGTGTCCGGCTTCTCGGGGTAGCCCATGAGCCAGACCATCAGTCCCGGTCCCTTGACGTCGAGGGTCAGCCAGTAGGCCTTGTCCTTCTCGATGGGGAACGGGTCGCTCCAGAACCAGACGCCGTCGTTGCCGGCGAGGGTGTCGTACTTCGGCTCCTTGGTCGCCTCCTTCTTGGGGGCGTCCTTGGCCTTCCCCTTCTTCGTGGCAATTTTGACCCACCAGTCGTAGCCCTGCGACTGGAGGACATCGGTGTCGAACTTGAGGACCTTGCCGCGCTTCGGGTCCTCGTCCTTCACCCAGAAGGTGGTGAGACCGTCGATGGTCTGCCAGCCCTTGGGTGTGCCGTCGCCCTCCTCGAAGTCACCGTTGGGGACGAGGTTTTTCGCGCCCTTGACCTCGGCGGGCTTCTTCTCGGGATCCGCGGCCATGACCGTCACCGCGAGGGCGGCCAGCGCCACTGGTATGCCGAGTAACTTACTGAACATGATCTCGCCTCCCCTGCCGCTTGCGGCTTCGCAGGATTCGTTGCATTCGTTGCGCACGGCGGGCGGCGCGCAACGAATCCTGCGGCGCGCAACGAATGCAACGAATCCGCTGGGATGAACTTACTCAACCTCACCCACGCGAGCGCCCATCAGGGCTTCTTCTCGCCCAGCGCTTTCTGCAACCTGTCCTTCGCCTTCTTCGCGAACTCGTCATTGATTCCCGAGGCGACGAGCTTCGCCAGCTCCTTCTTCGCTTCCTCCTTGCGGCCGATCTGCTCCAGCGACTCGGCCAGCAACCAGCGCGCCTCCGACTCGAACGACGCGCCGACCGTCAGCGACACCGCCCGCGCCAGGTGCCGGGCTGCGTCGTGGTGCTGTCCTCGCAACTCCAGCAGCTTGCCGTGCCAGAAGAACGTCTGCCCGTTCGGCTTGTCGGTCGGGAACGTCTCCTCCCACTGGCTCACGACGTCCAGGGCGGCGCCGAGGTTGCCGGCGGCGATGAATTCCTTGATGGAGTTCGGATACGCTCCGATGCGGGCATTGCGCACCTGCGACGGGATGAACGTGCCCAGCGCCTCGGCCCGCTTGTAGAAGTCGCGGGCCCCTTCGAGCTTGCCGTTCCACAGCAGCACGTCGCCGGAGGCGATGACGGCCCGGCGGTAGGCGGCCTGTGTGTCCTCGTCCGCCCGCGCCGCCTTCCACGCCTCCTCGACCTGGGCGATGACGGCCGCCGCCTTCTCCGGCTCGCCGCGCTCGATGCCGACCAGGCGGATCAGCCGGGCCAGCACGTCGAGCCGCTCGACCGGCGGGGTGTCCTTGGTGATCGACTCCTGATAGCTCTTCACCGCCTCGTCAAGCCCCTCCTTGCCTAGCCGCAGCGCGCACTCGGCGTTCAGCCGGCGGACGCGGGCCAGCGTCTGCGGCTTGGCGTTTGGGAAGCGGCTGACGAACTCCTTGCCGACCTCGAGCGCCTTGGCCGGCTCTTCACTCTCGGCAAGTAGGTGGGCCAACTCCTTCAGCGAGTCCGCGTCGAGCTTGGCGCGGTCGTACGTGCCCGCGATCTTCGCGTAATCCTTCGGTCGGCCCTCCCGGTACTCATCGGTGACGTGCTCGATCTCGAATATGGTGAGCGGCCATTTCGCCGTCGCCGTGCCCTGCGGCCCCTGCGCCGTGAGCGTCACCGGGTAGGTGCCGAGCGCCAGGTAGACGTGCTCGACCTCCGGGCCGGTCGCGGCCTGGCCGTCGCCGAAGTCCCAGCGGTAGGTGGTGCCGTCGGGCAGCGGCGGCGTCTTGCCGGCGGCGAAGCGGCAGCGCGTGTACTGACCTTCGCGCCGCTCCGCCGGCCAGGCCGAATCGCTGATGACCGGCTCGAAGCGGAGCGGCGGCCCCTTCGGCGTCTCGTAAGCCGTGACGACGGCGGGGTGCGGCGCGGTGTAGACCGACTCGGGAATTGCGCCGAAATAGGTCGCTCCCGCCGGCCGCCAACCGAGAAAGGCCATCTGGTCGAGGACGACTTCCTCGTGGTAGTACTCGACGTAGTGGACACCGGCGGTCAGGTCGATGGCGGCGTTCTTCTCGCCGTGCAGGCCGCGCTCCGCCGTGTGCCGCCCCGGCCAGTGGACCAACTCCTTGCCGTCGAGGAACGAGAACGACGCCTCGTTCGAGGCGGTGCAGAACTCGTACTTGCCCGCCTTGGGGATGTTGATCCAGCCGCGATAGATGCTCATGTAATAATCCGACGACCCGAATGGGTTGTAGCCGTCGCTGATGCGGCGCTGGTAGCGGGCGCCGTGCTTGGCCTTGCTGCCGGCGAGGAGCTTGGCCATGTCCTCGACCGTCTCGGGGTTCTTGCCCTCCGGCCGCTCGACGGTCTCCAGCACGAGGCCATACCGCGGCACCCACTCGCCCTTCGGCGGGCCGGCGCCGGGCTTCGGATCGACCACGACCTGCTCTTTGGCGCGCTCGGCCTTCGGGTTGCCGAAGTAGACGAAGAAGCGGCCCTTGGTGTCGGCGGCGCGGAAGCTGAGGAGCGAGTAGCGGGCGGCGTCGTGGAAGGTGAGCTGGAACGGCACCGGCTTGCCGGCGGCGTCGAGGACGCGGTAGTCGCTGCCGTCGGCCTTCGCCAGCCCCTGGCACAGGACGCGGACGGCGGCGGTATCGACGCCGGGCTCGGCGAGCGGCTTGGGGATCTCGACGACGACACGGGCCTGCCAGTCGGCGAGGTGCCACGGGTCAGCCGCACGCACGGGAATGGCAGCGAGTAGGAAGACGAAAAGACATCTCACGCAAAGGCGCAAAGGCGCGAAGGAATCAAGAGAGATGCCGTCCATGATTGCGGACCTTCTTGGCGCCTTTGCGCCTTTGCGTGAGCCTTTTTCTACTTCTCCGACTGTGACAGCGCTTTAAAGTAGCTCTTCAAGAGCGACTCATACCCCGCCGGGTACGCCTCGTCGGCGGCCTGGCGCAGCTCGTCGCGCAGCTGCGGCGGCAGGTCACGCGCCCGGTTCAGCTGCGCCGCCGTCGATTGGTCCAGGTCGGCGAGTCCCGCCTTCATCTCGCTCAGCGCCACGCGGCGCTTGCGGGCCGCGTCGTCGTAGCGCTGATCCTGGATGTCCTGCTCCACCGACTTCATCAGCTCGATGCTCTCGTTGAGTCGCCGACTGGTGATACCGACGGCGTCGAGCTTCTTGGCGATCTGTTCGGCTTTCTCGCGGACGCCGGCCTGCTTGGCGCTGAGGCGGCCGATGTCCTTGACCATGTCCGGCGGCGTGCCGCCCTGGAGTCCCTTGCGGCCGGCGCCGGACTTCTTGCCGCCGCCCGTGGCACCGTTGGGGTCGTCGGCCCCTTCCTGCTTCAGTTGGCCCGGCTCGTACTTCTCGTTGCCGACGCGGGCCGGCGTCTTGCGCCCCGGCAGCGCCCGCGCCGTGTCGCCGACCATCTGGCCGGCCGACTTGCCGCGGCGGCCGTCGCCGGAGCGGCCCGTCACCTCGTGGTTGTTCGGCAGGTCGTTACCGGTCTTGCCCTTGGCCGAGAAGGTGCTGATCGGGCCGTCCGACACGCCCCAGCCCGCCTGGTCCAGGTTGTCGCCCCAGGCCGAGGTCACGTCGTCCGCGTCCTTGTCGAACTCGTCCGCCTTCTGCAAGAGGTCGCCGATCAGATCTTCCAGCGCCTTCGGCAGCGGCATCTCCGGGATCTTCATCGGCTTCTTGTTGAGCGGCTCCTCCAGCACCCACTTGGCAGCGTCGGGCGTGTCGGCCAGCCACATTTCCAGGTCTTCCTTCATCTTCGTGGCCAGGCCGGCGCCGAGGTCTTCCAGCGACACCTCGATCTTCTCGGCCTTGGGCCGCTGCGCCGCCTTCTCGATCTCCTCGTAGACCTTGTTGACGTCCTTGCGCAGCTTGAAGTCATCGACGAAGCCGGTCGGCAACTTCGTCAATTCGTTGACCGTCCCCTTGGCCCACTTCTCCCACTTCTTCTGAAACTCCTCCAGCTCCTTGACCGGCTTCATCTTGTCTTCCTTCGGCTCGTCCTCCGGCTTCTTCGGCAGGCGCTCGAACTTGCCGGCCACCTCGCTCTGGTCCTTGAGCAGCTTGTCGAGGTCCTGGAGCAGGTCGCTGAGCGCCTTGGTGATCTGCTTGTGGGCCGGCTGGTCCTTCTTCTCCATCTTGCGCAGCGCTTCCCGAGCTTGCTCGTTGCGCTGCAGCCGGGCCAGGATGGCCTCCAATTCGGCGATGATCTTGTCCTGCACCGGCAGCGACTGGTTGCGCAGGTCGGCCGCCTTGGCGGCGTCCTTGGCGTCGCGGCCGGCTTCGAGCAGCCGCACCGCGTCTGCCATCAGCCCCGCCGCCAGGTCGTCGAGCGACTTGATGATCGTCGCCACCGGCAGGGCGTCCTTCTCCATCAGCCGGGCGATCTCGCGCGTCTTGCCGCGGACGTCGGCCTGCCGCTTGACGAGGTTGTCGAAGACCACGCCCGACGCCGTCCAGGCGCGGTTCTCCTTCTGCATCAGGAGCAGCTTTTCGAGGAGCTGGGCGTAATCCGAGATTTTCAGATCGAGCTTGGCGACGGCCAGCTCCGGCGTGAGCACGAAGAGGGTGAAGTGCCGCGATTCGCCGCGGCCGGGGCCGGTCAGGTCGTTGCGGTCGCTGACCTCGGCCCAGTATTCGACGCGGTCCCCCGGCTTGAAGCGGCCGGCCGAGAGCTGCCAGTCGTACTTGTCGCTGGTCTGCTGCTGCGGCGCCCCGACGTGGGGGAAGGCGGTCAGCTCGTGGGCCTGCGCCTCCTCGTTGAAGCGGTAGCGCAAGCGCACCTCGGCGATGCCGTAGTCGTCGCGCGCCTCGACGGCGAGGGAAACCGTGGTGCCGGGCTTGGCCTGGACGTCGCGGCCCGGTGCCGTGATCGCCACGCTGGGCGCCTGGTCGCGCGTCAGGGTGATCGAGCGCCACAGCGGGTCGGAATTGGGGTACCCTTCGGTATCGACGAGCTTGATCTGGTAGCGCGCCGGCGCCAGCACCAGCCTGCCCTGCACCGCGGCCGCCGGCTTGACACCCTTCGCCCAGAGGACGAACGAGCCGCGCCAGCTGCGATCATCGCCGCCGCGCTCCAGGCCGATCACCTCGCCGGCCTCGGTGACGAGCGACGCCTCTTTCAGCGCCTTGGTCGCTCGCAATTCGACGCCGACCGTCGTGCCGGGCAAGGCGGCGATCTCGCCGCTGCTGTCGTGTACTTGTTTCTCCGGCAGCGCGGTGTACGCCGGCAGCGCGTAGGTCAGCGCCAGCTTCTCGACCTGCGGCCGCTTGACCACCTCGACGTGGTGCTTGCGCGAGCGGCCGTCGCCGGCCGTGACGTGGAAGTCGAACGACTCGGCCGCCTGAAGGAGCGTGCAGCGAAAGATGTCGCCGCCCTCCTTCTCGGACTGCATGGAAGTCGTCTGGGTGTGGCCGTCGGCGGTGTGGCGGACGAGCTGCGCCCCGGCGGGGATCGCGCCGGTGACGCGCACTTTGACGTCGATCTTCGCCCCTTCGGGGAAGCGGTTATTCTTGTCGCCGGGCTCGATGGAGTCCTCGACGATCTGCGTCTCGGTGTACGGCGCGGTGTCGCTGAACGGCCAGGCGACGCGGGCCAGGCCGTTGCCGAACCACGGCGCCCGGGCAACCGCGTAGCCGCCGAGCAGCAGCAGGGCGACGCCGGCGCAGAGGGCGGCGCGCTTCAGCGGGCGGCTATCGAGACTGCTGGCCATATCGAGGTCGGCGGTGGCCGTGGCCGCGTCGCCGACGATGGCACTGATCAGGCCGGGAGAGAAACCGTTCTGGCTGCCGCGGCCGAGCTGCAGGGCGTTGATGAGACGGTTGTGCAATTCGGGATGCTTGCGCTCGACCAAGGCCGCGAAGTAGTCGTCGCGCCGGTCTTCCAACACGCGCCGCACGACAAGGGTGACGACCCCCGCAGCCAGCGAGCCCCACAGGAGCAGGGCGAGCAGGGCGCGGCCGAGCGCCTCGGGCTGGAGGAAGTTGTCGGCGGCCACCGTGAGCAGCAGCACGGCGAAGACGCCGGCTGCCGTGAGCAGGACGCCTTCGAGGATCGTGCGCATCCGCCACTGGCGTCGCAGGTCATCGAGGGCGCCCAGCAGTCGGGGGTATGCTTCCGTGGTCGTCATGATTTTCTCCCAAGCTGTCGCAAGCAAGAACAGGCGATACCAGCATGACCATTAGTCGTACAACCCATCGCTGCTAACGGCCTCATTAGACAGGGACACGCCGCAGTCCGTCGCGATCTCGAGCAAGCGCCGCTCCCACTCATCCCGAGGCACGAGTGCGGGTCTGGGGAGGAACCGATCCCGCAGCGCCTCAAGCGCCAGGGCCTCTGGGGCGACCCCGCGCCGCCGAGCCTCCTCGCTGATCGCAGCTTCCAGCTCCGGTGTGAGGTTGATGCTCATCGCTTCACTCCTTGTCGGCGGCGCTTGCTCGGCCCTGCTTCCCTGGTCGCTCCCTATCCCGCTTCATTGCAGATTCTCGGTTCGTTTCTCATCGACTTGCTTTGGCTCCTGATTCGGCCTTCGCGGCGCGGAGCCGAATCTCCAGGCGGCAGCCGACGGCCTGGGCATACTTGCGCAGCGTGGCAACCGACGGCGAGTGCCGTCGGCTGCCACCGCCCGCCTCCAGCCGTGCCACGGCCGGCGTCTTGGTGCCCATCCGGGCCGCGACCTCCGCCTGCGTCAGCCCAGCCCGCCGCCGAGCCTTCAGCAACTCGTCCAGCAACGCGAACTCCTCGGCCTGGGCATCGTACTCGGCCTGGACAGCGGGTTGCTTGAGCATCTTCCTGACCAGTTCCTTATGTGTCATCATCTTGTACCTCTTTCATCAGGCCGTTCGCACTGACCGGCCTCGTGGCGAAGTTGCGGAACTCGATCAGGTTCTGCGGGGTTACGTGCAGCACCTCGCCCCGGCGGTGAAGTTCCGCGACGGGCGCCTTGGCAATCGCGTGGGACACATCGGCCCGGGTGGCCAACCGCCCCAGTACGCTGGTGTCGATGAGCATGGCCATTAGTCGTACAGCCCATCGCTGCTCAAGGCCGAGTCGGGGACGGACACGCCGCAGTCAATGGCGGCCCCGAACAGTTTCCGCTCCCACTCGTCCCGAGGCTCGACAAGGGGCGCCTTGGGGAGGAACCGGTCCCGCAGCGCGTCGAGTGCTAGAACCTCCGGGGCAACCCCGCGCCGCCGAGCCTCCTCGCTTAACGCGGCTTCCAACGGTGGCGTAAGATTGATTGTCATCGCTTCACTCCTCGTCGGATGCGGCGCTTGTTCGGCCCCGCTTCCCGGTTACAATGATCGCATGAGCACCATCAGCGTACAAGATATCCAGCGTGACCCTCTCGCCTTCCTCCGGCGCGTCGAGGCGGGAGAAGCCTTCGTCGTCGTACAGGGCGAGCGTCCGCTGGCGGAGGTCCGGCCCCTGGCGACAGTCGCCGCCCAGCCGCGCCCCTTCGGTCTGTGCGCCGGCCGATTCACGGTCCCCGCCGACTTCGACCGCCCCCTGCCCGACGACATCCTCAAGGAGTTCGAGGGGCCATAATGTACCGGCATGGTTGTCGGGGAAGCAGGGCGTGCCGGAGACTGTTAGCGCCCCAGTTGCTGACGAACCCACGCCCGAAAGTCCCGCGCGATGCGCCGATGATCCGGAGTTGTTGCGGCTTGCTGGAGGAAGCGCAACACCTCGGCCAGCGGCAGCGCCGGGAAGACCGTGCTCTGTTCGCCCCATTGATACTGACCATCCGGCTGCAGACGGCCGACGCGGATTCGGCTGGCGCTCACCCGCCAGACTTCCGGGACGCCCAGGGTGGCGTAGACGCTGAGCCGATCGACGACGGTGGTACTGACCTCGGCCTCGATCACCAGATCGGGAGGCGGATCGCGCGACAGGTCGATGTGCAGGGGATCGGTCAGTCGCTCCAGGTTCCCGACCCAGAAACACTCGTCCCCCTCGACGCCGCGCTCCACGTCGCCGCGCTGCAAGGTCATCTCGCCGCCGTAGCCGAGTGGCGTCAGGGTTTCATCAGCCCACACGTCGATCAGGCGGCCAAGCAGGCACTTGTAGATCTCATGTTCGCGCGATCGGGTCACGAGTTCCAACGTCCCGCGGTCGTAGGTGTGGAGCAGGGCCCGCTCACCCACGGAGTCGATCAGCGCCCGGTACGCCTCCCAACTGACGCCGGAGAGTAGCACGCGGCCCTCGGCTCGCAGCCTCTGGAGCAGGTCGGCCGCGTTCAGCGGTGGCGCAAGCGCACTCATGTTCACAGACCCCTCTGCTTCTTCGCCAACGTCGGGGATCGTCGGTCAGCCTTTTGTCTACCCCGAAGGGGTTGGATATCCAACCCCTTCGGGGTAGACAAACCATTGCCGATTTACGCCCCCGGGGACACGGCCGAGTCCGCGTCCAACTCGACTTTGGCTACCGTGAAACCGGCCGATTGCACCTGGGCGACGGCCGAGCGAATCCCCTCTTCGAGCGAGGAGGCTTCCCGGTCGAAGTGGACCCAGGCGAGGCCGTTGCAGCAGGCCGGCGTTCCGTCGTCGCAACCGGCCGCGAAAAGAAGGTCCGCCTGCTTGTCCGTAATCTCAGTCACATCCTTCAAGACGACGTCAAATTCGTAAGTTTTCATGTGCGTGACTCACCGAATCCGATACGAATTCAGAGGTAGCGGGAATTCACCGAATCCAGCAAACGCAGAAGGCTGTTGGGTCTTGTTACGTGGCTTCTCGCTTCAAGGCTTCACCCCAGAGGTTAATTGTTGCGGAAAACTGGCCGGGGTTCGACGCCATTACCTTGATGGCAATAGGGATGAAGCTCTTGCCCTGGTACTCAGGAACCGCTGTGTACTGGCTGACCTTGCCCGACTCTACAAGAGGACCGATCACGTTGATGTCAATTCTGGACTTGACGGCAGCTAGACCGACGGGGACAAACAGCACATTTTGTGGAATATCCTGTCCTCCGAACTCCAAAGGCATCAGGTACAGTTTTTCGAGATCGCCTTTCCGAAACATCTCCACGGCTTTCGATTGGCAGTCAATTTCCGAAAAATCGGGACCGCTCGCCTCGGGTGGATCCTGTTTGAAGGTTTCAGGCATGCTCAAAGTTCCTCGGACGCCTCTCGGGGGGAGTAGTCTGACCTACTCTTGCAGCGCTAGGCCGGCAGCAATCGCCTTGCGATGCTTATTCCCTCGCTCCCTTGCCACTCCTCATCCCGCTACACCAGATGATTCCGCCGCCGCACTAGCCACTCGGCCGTCACCGCGCCGACGAACGCCAGGAACAGCCACGGCGAGTTCCAGAACTCCGTCCGCTGCACCCGTGTAATCCGCCGCGGCTCCTTCCGTCCCATCTTCTCGGCCAGCCGCTCCGCGTCCTGCACGTCAACGTACACGCCGCCGGTGGCCGACGCCATCGCCTTCAGGTTCTCGCGGTTGGTGCCGGGGTCGGCCAGTTCCAGGTCGCTGCCGTAGACGCGGAACTCGGTCGCCTGGTTCTCCACCGGCTTGCCCTGCATCTTCAGGCTCGCCGCCACCTCATACTGCCCGCCGGCCGGAGGCGAAAACGTCCCCGTGAACACGTCCGGGTCGGCCGACCCCGCCTGCACCGGCACCGGCATCGACTTGCCGCCGGCCGCCGTCACCTCGACGCCGACCTCCGCCGCGGACAGGTCGTCGCCGGGCCGCGCCTGGCGGCGCAGCGTCACCGTCACCTGTTTGCCGACCTCGTAGGCCGGGCGGTCGGTGCTGACGACGAGCTGCGGCCGCCGGTCGTCGAGGCCGCGGCCCGCCAGGTAGCGCACCGTCTGGCTCCAGAAGCGTGCGTGCCGGGTGTCGGCCTGGCCCACGATGCGCGACAGCCGGCTCCAGCGCCACGTCGTATCGGCCAGCAGCACCATGACGTGCCCGCCGCCGCCGGAGCGCTGGATGGCGGCGACGACGGCCGGCTTGTCCTCGACCTTGAAGTTCGGGTTGACGGCCAGGACCTCGGCCCCCGGCTTGGCCCGCTGCACCAGGCTGCACCCCAGCAGGTGGGGAGCGTTGTCCCAGGCGGCCGCGTCCTGCACGCGGTCGCTGGACACCTCAAAGACCGGATGCCGCCGGCCCTCCTCGGTCAGCTGCATGACGAACGGCTCCTCGGTCTGGTACGGCGGCCGGTCGGCGAACACCACCGGCAGCACGTCGGCCAGCGGCGTCGTGCGGAAGCCGTCGGGGCCGAATGAGCGGTAGCCGCCCAGCACCAGGAGCGCGTGCCCCTTCTCGTCCAGCCACTTCACCAGCGCCTGGTACTCCGGGCCGCTCAGGTACGCCCCTTCCAGATCGCCGAGGATGACGATGTCGAAATTCTTCAGCCCCTCCGGCGTCAGCAGGTCCTTGCCGGGGTGGGCGTCGCTGCGCTCGGGGTTGGCCTGGCGCACCACGGGGACCAGGCGCACGTCGGGGTCCTCTTCGAGCCGGGCCTTGAGGAACTTGTACTCGTAGCGCAGGAAGCCCTCGACGTACAGGACGCGGATGCGCTCCTTGTCCACGTGCAGCGGGAAATGCACGGCGTTGTTGGCCAGCAACCGCTCGCCCGTCTCGGCCTCGACCGCCGCGGTGAAGGTGAAGTCGCCCGGCTCGGTCGGCTTGATCGTCAGCCCCACCACCTGCTCGCCGTCGCCGGGGCCAAAGGCGACCTTCTGCGTGGCAAACGTGTCGCGGCCGCGCTTGATCGTCACCGTCGCGTTGGCCGCGGCGCCGCCCTTCTTCGTCACCGGCACCTCGACCTTGATCTCGTTGTTGACCAGCACCCGCGCCGGCGCCTTCACCGGCTTCACGGCAAAGTCGAGGTCGCTGGCGTTCGGGTCGGGCTGGAAGCCGACGCCGTAGACCGGCACCGGCAGGTTGCCCAGTTCGCGGAAGTCCTGCCGGCCGGTGTTGTCCATGCCGTCGCTGACCAGCACCACGCCGACCAGCGGCTTCGAGCGCAGCTTGGCCACCGGGTCGCGCACGGCCCGGGTCAGGTCGGTGCGCTCGACGGTCGGCTGCTCGGGCAGGTCGCTGATGGGCGCCCCGTTCACGTCGAACAACTCCACGGTCAGGCGCGGCCCGGAGCGGTCGGCGTCCAGGGCCTTGCGAAGCCGTGCCACCGCGTCCTTCGCCAGGGCGTAGCGCGACTTGCCGGAGGGGTCGGGGAGCGACATCGACAGCGAGTTGTCCACGACGACGGCCAGCCGCGGCGGATCGACGATCTCGTTCTCGCGCGTCCAGGTCGGCTTGGCCAGCGCCAGGAACAGGCACAGCAACCCGACGCCGCGCAGCAGCATCAGCGCCCACGTCAGCCGGCGCTCGGAGCGCTGGAAGATGCCGCGGTACGTCAGGAAGAGGACCAGCACCCCAGCCACGGCGAGCAGGAGCCACAGCCAGGGATGATCGACGTTCTCGAAAGTCCAGGCGGCAAACGGGGTCGGTGTCATGACGGCACGCCCTCCGTCTTGAGTGAGGGCTCGAGCCCGAGGGTTGCGGCCCGTGGGCCTTCCGGCTCTTCGCGCGGCTTCGCATAGTGCCGCAGGCTGATGCGGTTGGCGAGCCACGGCTCGACCAGCGCGATCACCAGCACGATCCCCAGGAAGATGTCCCACAGCTTGAAGCCGCGGCGGGCGCTCTGCGACGCTTCCGTGATGCGGGCCGGGTCCTCGACGTAAGTGACGAGCGGCCTGCCCGGCAGCAGTTCCTTCAGCCCCGCCTCGACTTTCGCCGGGCGGGCCTCGCTGCCCTCACGTTCGGCGAACACGTCGTCGAGATAAGTCAGGTCCGATTCGTAGCCATCGAGGTTGACCGCGAAGAGCTGACTCGCCTCCTTCTTCTCGGCGGACATCAGGGCGTAGACTCCCGGCTGCGTCGTGTCGCTGAAGACGAGTGGGCGGGCCGGGTCGTCGGTGGCCGTCGCGTTACCGATGGTCCCGTCCGGCTTCTTCACCAGCAGTTGCGGCGTGCGCTCGGCGACCGACACGGGCAGCGGGATGGCGTCCCCGGTGGCGAAGAAGCCCTGCCGGCCCATCGGCTCCTGGGCGAGGTAACTGACCAGCCGGTGCGTCCACGGCAGGAACGCCGGCCGCACCGGGAAATTCGTCCAATCGCGGTCGCAGGTGCTGGAAAAGAGCATCACGCGGCCCTTGCCGAACGCCTTTTCCAGGAGCAGGGGCGAGCCGTTGCTCGCCTTCATCAGCACCGCCGCATCCCCCGGCTCGACGCCCCACAGCGCCTTGAACGTCACGCCGCCGAGGGTGGCGAACCGGGAATCGCCGAACGCCGCCAGCGCCGGGTGGTCGTAATCGACGCTGGAGACGGTGGCGAAGCTCTCGTCGGGCTTGCCCGCGCCGGCGTTGCCTTGCACGTCGGTCAGGCGCCCCGGCAAGAGGCCGCCGTGGATGCGCGTCGCGGCGGCCAGCGCTTGGTTGTAGAAGGCCGCGTTGACCTTGTCGCCGAGGAAGAACAGCACGCTGCCGCCGCCGTCGGCGTACTGCTCCAGCTTCTCGACCGCGTCCGGCGTCAGCGACTCGACATTGGCGAGAATGACGAGCGGATACTTGCCGAGGTCGGTGCCGCCGAGGGCGGGAGGGCCGATCACGTCGAGCTGGATCGGGCTTTGCTCCTCGCCGGCGGTGAGGGCCGTGCGCAGGAAGAACAACTCGTCGAGCCGCGGCACCTGCGACGGGGCGCCGTTGACCGCCAGCACCTTCACCGAGTCGAGCACCTCGAAGGCGAAGTGACGGCGGTTGTCCAGCGGCAGGGCATCGTCGCTCACCTCGACGTAGCCGGAGTGCCAGCCGCCGGTGGTGAAGGTGTGATAAAAGCGCGGCACCGCCCAGCGGCCGTTGGCCAGCTTCTCCAGGTGGCGCTCGCCGACCTTCTGCCCATCGACGTACAGGCGCACGTCGCAGGAGCGGCCTTCGTCGCCCTGCCCTGCGATGTACGGCCGGATCGCGAACGGCACGCCGACCATCGGCCGGGCCGCCTGGTACTGCACCGCCGTCACGGCCAGGTTGCTCACCGACTTCGGCCGCACGCTGACGAAGAAGAACAGCACGTCGGAGCTGCCCGACGCCGCGGTGGGCTCGTCGCCCATCTCCCAGCCGGAGTCCTGCAAGTCGCTGAGGACGTAGACCTCCTTGCTCGGCGCCGGCGCGGCCAGGGCGATGGCCTCGGCCCGCTCGACCGCCCCGCGCAAGTCGGTACCCAGCGGCAGCACCTGAATCGTGTTGATCGCGCCTAGCACGTCCGTGATGTCGGCCGTCGGCTGCGGGAACACGACCTCCGGCCCGTCGGCGCGCCGCCCGGCCAGCACGATCGACACGGTGTCGTCACCCGGACGCAGGCCGTCCACCACTTCGCGGGCCGCGGTCTTGGCGCGCTCGAGCATCGTCACGCCGTCCTCGGTGTAGCCCATGCTCGCGGAGTTGTCGATGACCAGCACCACCGAGCGCCCGCCGCCGACGAGGAACGACTGGCCGCGCGGCAGGAACAGCGGCCGGGCCAGGGCGGCGGCGAACAGGCCGCACAGGGCCATGCGGCAGGCCAAAAGCAGCAATTCCTTCAGCCGGCTCATGCGGTACGAGCGCAGGAATTGGTCGGTGAAGAAGCGCGTCGTCGAGAAGCGCATCTTCTTGGTGCGGCGCGACCGGCTCAGGTGGATGATGAGCGGGATCGCCGCGGCCAAAAGGCCGACCAGGAAGAGCGGACTGAGGAAGGTCAACATAGTCGGTTCATTTTCCTCCCCTCGCCCCGGTACTCCGGGGCGAGGGGTCGGGGGTGAGGGGTTGTCCCTCGGCAAGCAAGACAGAACCGCTCACCCCAACCCCTCTCCCCGGAGTACCGGGGCGAGGGGCTTTCAGGTTGTCATACGCTCATCGTCTGTCGGCGAGCCAGGTAGGTCCCCAGGAATAGGTCGAAACGCTGGTCGGTCTGCGCCTGGGCGTAGTCGATCTGCGCCGCCGTGCAGCCGCCGCGCACGGCGGCGAGGAACTTCGCCAGCTCTTCCAGGTACGCCTTGCGGAAGGCGCGCGGGTCGCTGACGACCTGCCGATTGGTCTCCATGTCCTCGATCTGCGTCACGTCGTCGAACGGGAAGGTCACCTCCGCCGGGTCGAGGGTGTGCAGGACGACGACCTCGTGTTTCTTGTGGCGGAAGTGCTTCAGGGCCGCGACCAGTTTTACCGGGTCGTCGAACAGGTCCGAAATCACGACGACCAGCGCCCGCCGCTTGATCGTCTCGGCGAGTTGATGGAAGGTGTCGCTCAGGCTCGTCTCGCCGCCCGGCGACGTCTGTTCGAGCTTGTCCATCAGGACGCGCAGGTGCCCCGGACCCTGCCGCGGTGGGATGCGGTCGCGCACGCCGGCGTCGTAGGTGATGAGGCCGACGGTGTCGTGCTGGAAGGCCATCAGGTAGGCGAGACTGGCCGCGAGGTAGCTGCCGTATTCCAGCTTGGTCAGTGGGGAGCCGTCGGAGCGGTAGCCCATCGACGCCGACTTGTCGAGCAGCAGGTAGCAGCGGAGGCTGGTCTCTTCCTCGTACTGTTTGACGTACAACTTGTCGCGGCGGCCGTAGACGCGCCAGTCGATGTGCTTGGGATCGACACCGGGCGTGTACTCGCGGTGCTCGGCGAACTCGACGGAGAAGCCCTTGTGCGGGCTCTTGTGCATGCCGGAGAAGAAGCCCTCGACGACCAGGCGCGCGGCCAGGGTGAGGTTCTTCAGCCGGCCGAGGGCCGCCGGGTCCAGGTACTTGTACTGCGGGGGTGCGCTCATGGTGCGCCTTTACGGCTGGTTTTCGTATTCATCCTCGCGCCGCTTCTCTTCCAGGCATTCGATGAAATCGCCGCGGACCGACTCGTGCAACTTGTTCTCAAAGGACTCATCAAGATTATTCTGACGGATCAGCTGCACGACGTCGGCGAAATCTTGCCAGCGCCGGGCAGCCAGCTTGAGCTGGACG
>DATFNV010000469.1:0-31275 GCA_035266225.1 Gemmataceae bacterium | reverse complement strand
CGCGGCTCTGCGAGCCGCCGCTAAACAGGAGCGAGGCCGTCCCATGGCCGACTCGTCCGGCACCCTGGCCCGCTTGCTCGACGCCCTGCGCCGGGGTGATCCCGCCGCCCAGGCCGAGGTTCTGGCTCGCTACCAGCCGTGGTTGCGCATCCTCGCCCGCCTGCAGCTCGACCGCCGCTTCCAGGGGAAGTTCGGCGCCTCGGACGTCGTCCAGCTGACGCTGCTCGAAGCCTACCGCGCCTTCCCTCAGTTCCGCGGCACGACCGAGGCGGAACTGACGGCCTGGCTGCGGCAGGTGCTGGCCCGGGTCCTGGCCCACGAGATGCGCCGCTACCAGGGGACGCAGCAGCGCGACGTGGGGCGGGAAGTGTCGTTGGAGCAGGCGCTGGCCGAGTCGTCGCAGCGGCTGGGCGACATGCTCGCGGCCTCCGGGTCGTCGCCGAGCCAGCAGGCGGCCCGCCACGAACAGGACGTGCTGCTCGCCGAGGTGCTGGCACGACTGCCCGACGATTACCGGGAGGTGATCGTCCTGCGCAACCTGGAAGGGCTGTCGCACGAGGAGGTGGCGCGGCGCATGGGTCGTAACCCCGGCGCCGTGCGCATGCTCTGGGTGCGGGCGCTGGCCCGGCTGCGCCAGGAATTGGGAGACCTCGGCTGAGCGCTCAGAGTCCTTTGTCCCTTGTCCCTGGCCCCTCGCTATGGTAGGAAGTGGCCGGCCGCCGACTGCGAGGGACACGGGGCATGGCGTGGGTCATCGGCATCGACGAGGCGGGTTATGGGCCGAACCTGGGGCCGTTCGTGATGACCGCCGTGGCCCTGCGCGTCCCCGACGACCCGGCCGGCGCCGACCTGTGGCAGCGCCTCGCCGCCGCCGTCCGCCGCGACACTGACCCCGACGACGGCCGCCTCCTCGTCGCCGACTCGAAAGTGGTCTACTCCGCCGCCCGCGGCCTGCGCCCCCTCGAAACTGCTGTCCTTGCCGCTCATCGCCCGGAAGGCGACGGCAGCCTGGTGCTGGAACGATACGTCCAGGGACTTTACCCATCTTCATGCGCCGGGCTGCGGCGCGAGTGTTGGTACAGCGGCACCACCCCCTTGCCCGTCGCCACCGAGGCCGCGTGCTCCGCCGAGGCCCGCGGGCGCTTCGCCGAGGCCTGCCGAGGTGCCGGCGTGACGTGCGGCCTCGTCCGGGGCGTCGTGATCTGTGCGGAACAGTTCAACGCCCTGACCGCGGCGGCGGGGTCGAAAGGAGCGGTGCTGAGCCACGGCCTCGCCGAGCTGGTCCGCGAGTGCTGGCGGCTGGACGGCGACGAGCCGCTGACGTTCTTCATCGACAAGCACGGCGGACGGAACACCTACGCCGCCCTGTTGCAAGACGCCGTGCCCGAGGGAATGGTCCTCGCGCATCACGAGAGCATGGCGCGGAGCGTCTACAGCGTGGCCGGGGTGAAGCGCGCGGTGCGCTGGACGTTCCAGCCGCGGGCCGACGCCGAGCATTTTTCCGTGGCCCTGGCGTCGATGGTCAGCAAATACGTCCGCGAAGTGCTGATGGGAGAGTTCAACCGCTTTTGGCAGGGGCAGGTGCCTGGCCTCAAGCCGACGGCGGGCTACCCGGGCGATGCCCGGCGCTTTTACGAGGCGATCCGCCCCGCCGCCGAGGGCCTGGGCATCGCCGAGGCGGCGCTGTGGCGCCAGAAGTGATCGATATGCTCCCAGACTCTCTTGACACATCACTGATAGTCATGAATAATGACTGTCAGTCATGAAGAATGACTAAGAGTCATGAATAATGACCGAGAGTCATAAAACAGGGAGCCGTCTGTTCGAGTCACTGGGCCGTCATCTCTTCACCGCTCGAGTCAGTCGCGGACTGAGCCAGCGCGAATTGGCCGAGCGGTGTGGCCTGACCCAGAGCTATGTATCGCTTCTCGAGCGAGGTGCGCGATCGCCGACACTCGCTCATCTGGGGCGGTTGGCGGAAGTTCTCTCGCTTCCCCTACAGTGGTTCATCAACGGCGACCGTCGCCCGGGCGAGAACTGGCGCGATCTGCTCATTGAGTTATCCGATTTAGGAGTTGTCGATCTGCTCGTTGCCGATCCTGTCGTGCCAGGGGCGTATCGGCCGCGGGAGCAAGTGCTGGCTCTCGTGTTGAGCGGAGACCAGGTCGAGCCGCGCGTCGTGGAGGCCTTGCCGGCGGTGCTCGCCTGGAATGACTGGAACGTGCGGTTGCTGGAGGGGTACGCCAGGACCTACGACAGGCGGGTGCGCTACCGGGCCGCGTGGCTGGCGGACGTGGCACAAACGATCCATACTCACCACGGCTTTCCCGGGGGGTGCGTCAATCCGCGCACGTTGTCCGCCCTCTGGCGCCGCGCGAAGCGCCCGAGCGAGCCCGATAGCCTCGGCTACCCGGCCGATCAAGAGTCGTTGCCCCCGGTGTCCAGGCGGTGGAACATCACCTACGCGGCGGACCTGGATTCGTTCCGGCGGAGGGCGGAGCATCTGCACTCGCTCCGAACGCCTCCGCCGCGCCCCGGCGTGCCGCCGAGCATTGTGCCGCCGGGCGTGCCGCCGAGCATTGTGCCCCCCGCCAGCGCCCCTGGGGAGCATCTGCACACGCTCCGAACACCACCGCGCGATCAGACGGAGTCCTCGACGTGAATGACATATTCCATAGCTTCCTGGCACGGCTGGACGAAACTCTGAGCGAGGTCGCACAGCAGGACGAGCACCTCGACTTATATCAACTCGGGGGCGCGGCGCTGATCATGCATTACAACATGCAGCGCTTGACTCGCGATTTCGACGTCGTGATGATGCGGACGCCGCTAGAGGCCCGGGCCGTTGAGTTGTTCGGCAAGGGGAGTGACGCCGCAGCGGCGCTCGGGGTCTATCTCGAACTGGTACCGCAGGGGGCGCCGCCACTTCCGCAATGGTTTAACAAGCGGTCCGTCGCGGTGCCGGGGCCGTGGAAGGTGCTGCGATTGTGGTATCCTCAGCCGCCTGACCTGGCCGCCACCAAGCTCAAGTGTTACCGCTCCCAGGACCGGGAAGATTTGAAGTTCCTGTGCGACCAGAGGCTGGTGACGGCGGCATCATTGCGGGAGTCACTGGAGTCGGCCTTCTTCTGGGTTCTCGAGAAGGATGGTGATCCAGACCGGGAACGGGCTTTCGCCAATTTGGCGAAGGTGATTGACTACCTGGAAGGGCGCAGCCGCAACATCTAACCGCCCGGCCCGTAGAACGGTTCCGCCGCTAGTCCTGTCCGCTGCCGCACCAGATCGACAATGGCGTCCACCTCCGCGTTGCTCAGCGAATCCACGAAGGTTTCCGCCGGCACCCGCGCCACGGTGTAGACCTGCACCAGCTGGATCCTACCGCCGGCCTGCAGGACCTCGTTGAGCCGCTCGCAGAACGCTTCCAACTCCGCCGCCGGCGGCGGATTGCCGTGCAGCCGCAAGAACAGCGCCTGAATGACGATCGGCCGTATCCGTGCCGCCTCGGCGATGTTGTCAAGGACTCGCCGCAGCGGGATCGTCGTACGGTCGATTTGCTGGTAATACGCCTGCGTCCCCGCTTCGAGCTTGGCCCAGATTTCGCCGTTGTTGGCGTCGAGCACGGCCAGCGCCTCGCGCACCGGCGGCCGGTGGAACATGGTGGCGTTGGTGATCAGGACCAATTTCACCTCGTCGAGGCCACGGCGGCGCTTCAGCTCCGCGACGGCCCGCACGATCTCCAGGAAGCGCGGGCAAGTGGTCGGCTCGCCGTCGCCGGAGAAGGCGACGTCGTTGAGGCGGCGCAGCGCCGGCGGCGTCTGCCGGAAGCGCTCGTGCTCGAACAGCCGCCCGGTCGTCACCAGGTCGAGCATCTCGTCGAGTTCGTCGAGGAGGCGCACCTCGTCCACATCGCGCACCACGGGCGGCGTCTTGCGCTCCACCTGGCAGTAGACGCAATCGAAGTTGCAGACCTTGTCCGGGTTGAGGTTGACGCCGATGCTGACGCCCTTCGACCGCCGCGACACGACGGCGTAGACGTAGCGATTCTCGGCGAAGTTGCGCCGGTGATCGCGGTGGACAAAAAGTGTTGGCATGGGGACATCCTCGTTGAGCGGCCGCCAGCGATTTATCGATTCGCGAAACGATGAATCCGCGCCGCACCGAGGGCGGCCGCTAAACGACCTCAACCTGGCTCTGCTCGTCCAGGGTGATGCTCGACAGCTCGCCGTTGTCTTTGGTGAAATGCAGGGCGATCACGACGATGTCGTCCTCCGGAACGCGGTCGGTGGCCAGGCCGGTGGCGAGGTAGTTCAGGCCGCGAAAGGTGCCGGTCACCACGGCGGGCCACGACTTGCGGCCGACGCGGACCGTCTGCGTGATCTTGATGCGCTGCCCCGGCTTCAGGCCGCGGAGCAGCGCGGTCATCGCCGGCGGGACGGCCCACGTCGCTGAGGGCAGCTCCTGGGCCGCCCGCTCCTCGGCGGCCCGGGCGGCGCCCGCGACGTCCACCGGGCGGCGGGCCGCGGAAGGGACGTAAGGCGTCAGGCTCTCTCTCATAGCACGTCTCCCTGCCCCGGGGTGCCGCGGACCAGCGCGATGCGGCCGGTGCGGGCCAATTCCACGATGCCGTAAGGACGCATCAGCTCGATGAACGCCTCGATCTTCTGCTCCTGGCCGGAGATCTCGATCATCATCGTCGTCGGGCCGATGTCCACCACCCGGCCGCGGAACATCTCCACCAGCAGGGCGATCTCGGTGCGCTGGTGCGGGTTCGAGTTCACCTTGATCAGCATCAGGTCGCGCTCGACGTAGTCCTCGGTGCTGATGTCGAGGACCTTGACGACGGTGATGATCTTGCCGAGCTGCTTGCGGACCTGCTCCAGCTCGGCGTCGTCGCCGTGGACGACGAAGGTGATGCGCGAAAGCTCCGGCTTCTCGGTCTCGCCGACCGCGAGGCTGTCGATGTTGAAGCCGCGCGAGGCCAGCATGCCCGAAATGTGAGCCAGGACCCCGGGCTGGTTCATCACTAGCGCCGACAAGACGTGTCGCATACCCATCGACTCCTCTTTCCAGGGCACGCGCCCCGCTGTGATCTTAGGGAAGCGGCCGCGCCGCCGCAACCGGCCGCCTTGACCCCCGCCCCCGCGGCTGAAACAATGACGCGCATCACCCGGACTCGGAGGAGACGTTGTGGAAGCGAACCAGCGCGGGCGGTTTTGGCTGATCGTAATCCCGGGCGTGACGCTGGTCGTCATGCTGGTGTCGCTGCTGCTGTCGCCGGTCGGCTGCGGCGGCGGGTCGTCGCGTGTCGTCCTGTACTGCGCCCAGGATCAGGAGTTCGCCGAGGCGTCGCTGGCGGAATTCAAGCAGCGCACTGGGGTGCAGGTAGACCCGAAGTTCGACACGGAGAAGAACAAATCGGTCAGCCTCGCCATCGAGCTGTTCGCCGAGAAGGACAGGCCACGCTGCGACGTCTTCTGGAACAACGAGTTCATCCACACCATCCGCCTGCAGCGCGCGGGGATGCTCGAACCTTACGAGAGCCCGTCCGCGAAGCCGTATCCCGACAGCTGCAAGGCGCCCGACCACACCTGGTACGCCTTTGCCAACCGCGCCCGCGTGCTCGTCGTCAACACGAACCTGGTGAAGCCGGAGGACTGGCCGAAGAGCCTGCTCGACCTCACCAAAGCGCGCTGGAAGGGGCGCGCCGTCATGGCGAAACCGGTCTTTGGCACGTCGGCGACACAGGGCGCGTGCCTGTTCTCGGTGCTGGGCAGCGACCAGGCGAAGGAGTATTACCTGGGCCTCAAGGCGAACGGCGTGCAGATTGCGGCGGGCAACAGGGACGTGGCGCGCTCGGTCGGGCAAGGCCGAACGCCGACGGGGCAGACCGTCGTCGTCGGTATCACCGACACCGATGACGCCCTGGAAGAATTCAAGGACGGCTCGCCGGTTGCCATGATCTTCCCCGACCGCGACCGGCTCAAAGATGACAAGATGGGGACACTGTTCATCCCCAACACGCTCTGCATCATCAAGGGGGGGCCGAACCCCGACGGCGCCCGCAAGCTGGTCGATTACCTGCTCAGCCCCGAGGTCGAAACGCAGCTGGCGGAGTCGGCCAGTCATCAGATTCCGCTCAACCCGGACGTGAAAGCCAAGCTACCGTCGGAGATGGAAACCCCGGCCACGGTCAAAGCGATGGACGTGAATTTTGAAAAGGCGGCCGACGCCTGGGACGAGGCCTATGAGTTCCTCAGTCGCGAGTTCCGGGACTACTGAGCGGGTTCTTCGCGAACACCCACTCTGAAATCGGCCGCCCCTCGATGAGGTGCTCCTGCACGAAGCGCGGGATGCGCTCGGCGGTCATGCCGTGATACCACGTCCCCTCGGGGTAGACCACTATCGTCGGCCCGTGACAGCAGATGCGGAGGCAACCGACCTTCGACCGCTGCGTCACGTTCGTCAGGCCGCGCTCCTTCAGCTCCTTCTTCAGCGCCTCCCACGCCTCAAGTCCGGCTTCCGGTGTGCAGCACGACGGCCCGGTGCAGAGGAAGACGTGGCGCGCGTAGCCGCCGACGTTCAGCTTCTTCGCGGCGGCCTGGAGTTGTTCGTCGGTGTCGCTCATCGGAATCCCCCGCTCGGTCCCGATCCATTCTATCAGGCGGCCAGCTTGTGCGGGTCGGGGGCGTCGCTGAGGCGGACCTCGCCGAAGCGCTCGCCGCCCGAGTCGTAGAAGAGGATGCGGTCTTCTTCGCCGGCCCAGAGGGCATACGCCTTCAGCAGGCGCGGCCCCTGGACCTGGAAGAACAAGCCGCACGGTCGCCCGCGGCGGAGCACCAGCCCCTCGTACAACGGCGTCTGGCCGGGGTCGAGGTGGTCGTGGGCGCACAAGGCCAGGTGAACGTGGCGGCGCAATTCGTCCAGGGTCGGCAGTGATGCGACGGCGTCCATGCGGGGAAGGTTGGTGTGGGCCAAGGCGAGGCGGGATGGCTGGGGAAGGCCACGCCGGGCTACCCCGCCCTTCTATATCGGCCGCAGACTGCCGGGAATGCATCTTCTCGGCGGTTTCCGCAGCCCTCCTGAACCAACGCTCACCACGCGGACAGCTGCCGCAGCGCCTCGTAGAGGACGATGCCGACGGCGGTGGCCAGGTTGAGGCTGCGCACCTTGCCGGCTGGCATGGGGATGACAAACGTGTGCTCGGCGTGCCGCGCCAGGATTTCCGGCGGCAGGCCGTGGGTTTCGCCGCCGAAGAGGAGGCAGTCGCCGTCCTGGTAGCGGACAGCGGTGTAAGGCATCGTCGCCCGGGCGCTGAAGCAGAAGAGCCGGGCGTCGCCGAGGACCGCCGCGAAGTCGGCGAAGGTGACGTGACGGCGGACATCGACGAGCGGCCAGTAGTCGAGGCCGGCGCGGCGCAAAGCGCGGTCGTCGATGCGGAAGCCGAGGCGGCCGATCAGGTGCAGGGCGGCACCGGTGGCGGCGCAGAGGCGCGCGACGTTGCCGGTGTTGGGCGGAATTTCCGGCTCCCACAGCGCGACGTGCAACATTGGTGCGACCCTCACGCCGCTTGCGGCTTAGCGCCGAACGCTAAGCCGCAAGCGGCTATTCACTCAAGTCCGAGCGACTTCCGGGACGAAACGACAGCGGGGCCGTGTTGTCCCGCGCTGCCCCACGCACCCTCGTTGTCGCACCCGGGAGTCTGCCATGTCCGACCGCCGCCTCCGCATCGACCTGGCCGCGTTCGCCCTCCTCGCGGCCGGGCTCCTCGTCGCCCTGTGCGTCCTTGGCCACGAAGCCCCCGCCGGCGGCCCTATTCACCCGCGGCCCGAGCCGAGCAACCTCCTCGGCCCGCCGGGGGCGTGGCTGGCCCAGTCTCTCTACGAGGCGCTGGGCGTGGCCGTCTACCTGCTGCTGGCGAGCTGGTTCGTGCTCGTCGTCCTGCTGTTCCTGCGCCGCACCTGGCTGCGCTGGGCGCTGCGGCTGGTCGGCTCGCTCATCCTGCTCCCCGCCGGCGCCATCCTCGCCGACCTGGCCGGCACCTACTGGCCGGAATTGCCCCTTCCCGAGCGCGGCGGCACACTCGGCGCCTGGCTGAGCCTGCTCCTGCGCGAGAGCCTCGCCCCCCTGGCACGATACCTCATCATTGGCGGGGCCATCCTCGCCGGGCTCGCGCTCACCCTCGACTTCGCGATGGCGCATTCGCTGCGGTCGGCGTGGCGCGTACTGCGCTGGCACCTGTCCGGGCTGCGCCGCGCGGTCCGTTGGTGGCGCGGCCGGGAACAGCCGGCCTACCCGGACTCCGCCGAGGCCGTCGTGGCCGTGCGGGCGGAGGAACCGGCCGTCGCCCCGGCGCCCGCCGCGCCGCCCGGGGACGGCGCCATCCCGATCCACCATCACGACCAGGCGGCGCTGCCGTCCAACCCGGAGATCGATCTGCGGGCCGTGGCACACGCGCCGGCCCAGTCCGACGCCGACCGCTTCGCCGACTACCAGCTGCCGGCGTTGACACTGCTCGAAGAGCCGGCGCCGTTCCCGCACGACCAGCACGACCAGCACCTGCGCGACACCGCCGCCCTCTTGGAGAAGACGTTCAAGGACTTCAGCCTGAACGTGCGCGTCGTCGGCATCAACACCGGGCCGGTCATCACGCAGTACGAGGTCGCCCTGGAAACCGGCCTGCGCGTCAACAAGGTGACCGGCCTCGGCGACGACCTGGCCCTGAACCTGCGGGTGCCGAGCGTGCGCATCGTGGCGCCGATCCCCGGCAAGAACACCGTCGGCATCGAGGTGCCCAACGAGCACCGGGCCACGGTGCGCCTCAAGGAGGTGCTGCTGGCCGGCGCCAAGCGGTCGGCGAAAATGCGCGTGCCGTTGTACCTCGGCAAGGACACCGAGGGCCGGCCACTGGTCTACGACCTCGCCGAGATGCCGCACCTGCTCATCGCCGGCCGTACCGGCACCGGCAAGTCGGTCTGCCTCAACTCGATCATCCTGAGCATGCTCATGACGCGCCGGCCCGACGAGGTGAAGATGATTATGATCGATCCGAAACGGGTCGAGTTGAGCGACTACGCCCGGCTGCCGCACCTGATGCACCCCATCGTCACCGACATGAAGAAGGCCGAGGTCATTCTGTCGTGGGCGGTGGACAAGATGGAAGAGCGCTACGACCTGCTGGCGCGGGTGCGCGTCCGCAACATCGCCGGCTACAACGAGCTGGCCCCCGAGGATCGCTTCCGCCGCCTGGGCGAGATGACCGAGGAGGAGCGCGAGCACGTCCCGGAGCACATGCCGTACATCGTCATCTTCGTGGACGAGTTGAGCGACCTGCTGATGCAGATGAAGAAGGAGGTCGAGGGACACATCATCCGCCTGGCGCAGAAGTCGCGGGCGGCCGGGATTCACCTGGTCCTGGCGACGCAGAAGCCGACGGTGGACGTCATTACCGGACTGATCAAGTCGAACCTGCCGGCGCGCATCTGCTTCCAGGTGTCGAGCCGCTCCGACAGCCGCGTGGTGCTCGACGAGATGGGGGCCGACAAGCTGCTCGGCAAGGGCGACATGCTCTTCCTGCAGCCGGGCACCAGCACCCTCGTCCGCGCCCAGGGCACTTACCTCGATGATAAGGAGATCGAGAAAGTTGTCGGCACCCTGGAAGGCGAGCCGTGCTACGCCGAGGAGCTGATCCGTTTGAAGGCCGACGGCGGCGACGGGGAAGGGGGCACGCTCGGGGCGCTGCACTCGCGCGACGACGACCTGTACGAGACGGCGATCGATGTCGTGGTGCGCGAGGGGCGCGGCAGCGTGTCGCTGCTGCAGCGCGTGCTCGGCATCGGCTACGGCCGTGCCGCCCGCCTGATCGATTACATGGCCGAGGATGGCATCGTCGGGAGCTACAACGGCAGCAACGCCCGCGAAGTGTTGTTCACGCCCGCGCAGTGGGACGAATTGAAGGCGGGGCAGCGCTGACAGCCCTGCTACGGCAGCCCCAGCACCGTCTTCAGGCAGTCCTCGATCTGCCGCATCGTCGCGCCCGACAGCACGCCGACCGTCCGCAGGATGAGAGTCTGGTCCCGCGTCAGGATGTCCTTGCATGAGGCATAGCACACCTTGCTCAGGCCCGACGCCGTCTCCGCCGCTGGATCGATCTGGACCTCCGTGCCGGGGATGCCGAAGCGATTGCTGGTAATTTTCACGAGGACCGTGTCGTCGATGAGGCCGTTGAGGAAATCCGCCTGTACGACGACGGCCGGGCGCACCTTCGAGCCCGTAAGGTCGCTGAAGTGCCAGTCAAGTTCGACGACGTCTCCTCTTCTCATAGATCTTTCCGGATGAGATCGTCGTCGGCCGGGTCGTCCCAGCCGCGGCCGTAGGGCTTGAGGGTTCTGCGCAAGAGTTCGTAAATCTCCCGGCGGATGAGAAGGTATTCCTGCCCCGTCCGGGGATCGACCGCGACGGGCGGCTGGGGCTGTCCGTCGAGGGACTGCAACTGGTCTCCTGTGAGTTCAATCACGGCGTTTCTCCTTACTCGCGCATCCTATCCGTCCGTCACGCGCCGCTCAATACACCGGCGGACTCTCGCGCACCAGCATGTTTGCGGTCGCCAGCGACTCCAGCGTGCCGGCGTCGGTCCAGTACCCCTGCAACATACTGTAGCCGAGCCGCCCCTGCTCCAGGTAGCGCGAATTGACCGTCGTGATCTCCAACTCGCCGCGTTTGCTCGGCTTGAGTGTCTTGATGATGTCGAACACGTCCGGCGGGTAGACGTAGATGCCGGCGACGGCGAAGTCGCTCTTGGGCTCCGGCGGTTTTTCCTCGATGCCGACGATGCGTTCGCCCTGCAGTTCGGCGACGCCGTAGCGCTTGGGGTCGTGGACGCGCTTGAGGGCCACCCAGGCCCAGTCGGGCTTCCGGGCCGCCTCGGCGAGCATCGGGCCGAGGGGGTCGTGGAAGATGTTGTCGCCCAGGATGACGGCACAGCGGGCGCCGGTGCAGAACAGCTCGGCCAGGCCCAGCGCCTGGGCGATGCCGCCGGCCTCGTCCTGCACGCGGTAGGTGAGGGTGCAGCCGTGGTCGCGGCCGGAGCCGAGCAACTCGACGAAGTCGCCCATGTGGTCGGTGCCGGACACCAGAAGGACGTCTTTGATCCCGGCGCCGGTCAGCTTGCGCAGGGGGTGGTAGACCATCGGCACCGGCCCGACGGGCAGCAGGTGCTTGTTGGTGACCTTCGTCAGCTCGCCCAGGCGCGTGCCCTTGCCGCCCGCCAACACGATGCCGCGCACCGTCATATCGACCTCCACTATCTGTTTAGACACTGTATCAAAAACCGTCTTGCCGCTTGCGGCTTCGCAATCGTTCCTGCGAAGCCGCAAGCGGCGAAGAGATTTTTCTTACGGTTTCTGAACGGGTCCAGGAATCACCACACCGGCGGCAGTCCCGGCAGCGGCTCGCGCAGGTGGCGCAGCGGCAGCAGCAGCACGGTGCCATCGGTCAGCGGGGCGAACGCCCGCCCCGTCCCGAAGCCGACCGGGGTGGCCCCCGGCCCCACGCTCGCCCGCAGCTGGTAGCCCGGCCCGCGCGCCCGTCCCGTCGCCGGGTCGAGGCTCACGAAGCGCCCCGAGACGTCGGCCACCAGCACCAGGCCGTCGGCGATTTGCGGTTGGCCGATGATCCCTTCACCGGGACTGTCGTAACTCCACAGTCGGTCGTCCTTCGCCGGGTCGAGCCATACCAGGCGCCGCCCCCCGACCACGCACCCGGCCAGGCCGCCGCGGACGAACGGCCCGGCCGTGATCGATTCCTTCAGCTCCCACTGCCGCGCCGGCTTTAGCCCTTCTCCCTCGAACAGGTACACCGTCCCCCTCTCGTCCGCGACGCACACGCGCAAGGTCGATCCGGTGGCCGTGCGCGACAGGATGACGGGCGCGCCGGCGACCTTCTCGGCGAGTTCCAGCGTCGGGTTTTCGGGATTTTTCCCCTCGGGCATAACTTCGTAGGTGTCGTCGTTGAGGAAGCGCCAGCGCGTCAGGCCGCTTCGCCCGTTTGTCGTCAGGAAGTCCTCGCCGCCGAGCCAGACGGCGTGCCCGCGTGCCGCCGTGTCGCCGCGGCTGGCGCGCCACGTCGGCCCGTCCACCGGCGCCGCCGAGCCGAGCGGCAGGCGTACCTGCCGCGTGTCCCCGTTGACCAGCGGCAAGAGGACGCGCTGCTCCCCCACCGCCGGCGTGCCGGCCAGCCGGGCGGGCAACTCGAAGGTGTATTCCGAAGCCGCGAGCTGCCCGGCCCGGTATTCGCGCACGATCAGGCGGTTGCCGGGGTCGAGGCAGGCGAACTCGTAAACCGATTGCCCGTCGGGGCCGGGGACGAACCAGATCGAGCCGGTGCTGCCCTCGGGTAACGGCTTCGCCAGGCCGCGCCCCGCGCTCTGCCACGCCCCCTCCAGGTCCGCCGGGTGCTTCGTGGGGTCGAAGAGGAACAGCCCGCCGCCCTGGTCGAGCGCGACCACCATGTCGCCCAGCCTCTGCGGGTCGCCGTGACAGACCAGGCCGAGCTGCCGCTGCCAGCGGACGCGGCCGGTCTCGGCGTCCACCGCCGTGGCCAGGCACGCCTGTCCGTTGGGCGACTGCGTCACCAGGAAGAGGGTCCGGCCGTCGTCGTCGGTCTGACTGTCGTGCAGCGGCGAGCCGAGGTCGAGCGGCTGCGCCCACGACGAGTCCGGCACCACGCGGGGCCCGGCGTTGTCCAACGTCAGGAGGTAGCGCAGCAGCCGGCCGCGAGCCAGTACCCACAAGTCATTCTCCCGGGCGAAGACCACCTGCGCCCGGCCGCGGGCCGTGCCGTGGCCGCTCAACTCGACGGTGCCCGCCTCCCTATCGGGGAGGCGCACCAGGGGGAACAGAGCGTCGTCCTTGTTGAGGACCTGGACGATGCCGAACAGCCCCATGACGCCGGCGTCGGTGACGGTGACGAGCTTTTCGGGGTCGCGATAGGGCGGAAACCACGGCCAGCCGCGCAGGCGGCGCTCCGGCATGGCCACCGGGTCGGCCCGCAGGCGCGACTCCCGGGCGGCCGGGTCGGCGGCGGGGTCCGGCGGCAGCAGGCGGAAGGTGCGCAGTAGCGTGGCGTCAAGGCCGTGCGCCTGGCTCAGCACCAGGTAGCCCGGCACGGCGGGGTTGTCCTCCGACGGCAGCAGGATCGGCTCGCCCCGCAGCGACCCGGCCGCGTGGTCGGTGTACAGGACCGCCTCGCAGCGGCGGCTGCCCACGTCGAGCACGTAGACGCACGAGTCGTCGCCAGGGAAGAAGATCTGCTTTGTCTCGCCGAAGCGGGCGCCGCCGGCCGAGAGGGACGGCCCGAGCTTGTAACGGCCGAGCAGCTTGCCCCCGGCCACCTCGATCTCGAGGACCTCGCCGCCGAGGGTCGGGACGTAGACCCGGCGACCGACGAGCACGGGTCGGCCCAGGCTGGCGGCGCCGAGGGGGCGTTTCCAGAGCGTGTCGTTGTTGCTGACGTTGACGCCGGTCAGGGTCAGGGTGTCGGCCGACAGGACCAGCGCCAGTTCCGGTGTGCTCCCCGCCCGCGGCACGCGCAGCGGCAGGTGGGCGGTGTCGATGCCGACGCGCCGGGCCCACTGGATATCGCCGTCGCTCTGCCGCATCGCGGAGAGGACGCCGCGCGCCAGGGCGAAGACGACGCGGTCGGCGGACAGCTTGGGCCCGTCGCCCGAGGCCGCCACGACCGGTTGGACCAGCAGACCGGCCTCGACGTCCTCGCCGCGGCGCCCCGCCCCGCCCGGGTCCGCCTCGTCGGTGAAGCCGATGCTCTTGCGGTGCTTCTCGTACAGTTCCTCCTCGATCTTCTTTACTTCGGGATCCTGGTCCAGCGGCGGCTTGACCTCCGCGCGCAGGATCGCCCGCAGCTTGCGCACCGCCTCGGTGGGCGGCAGCTCCGCCAGCGCCCGCAGGCGGGCGATCAGGTCGAGGCGTTCGCGCTCCTTCCGGAGGCGATCCGCGATCTCGCCTTTGGTCTTCTCGACCACTTCGAGCAGTTCCTTGGGCGCCCAATCGGGGTGCAGCGCCCGCAGCTCGTCGAGCACCTGCTGACCGCGCTCGAAGTGCGCCTGCGCCTCGACGGCCCCCGAGTTGTCGTTAGCCGATTTGGCGGCGTCGGCGAGGAGCTTGAGGAGCGCCTCGCCGACTTCCTTGCCGTGGGCGGCGAAGAGCGGGTGGTCCTTGCGCTCCTTGAGGAAGGTACTGATGTGGTCGAACGCCCCCTCGGGGTCGGAGCGCATCGGCAGGACGAGGATGGCGCACAGGTCCCGGAAAAAGCGGTACTCGTCCTGGCGCTCGCTGTCCGGATACTTCTCGACGAGCTTGGCGTACTGGCCGATGGCTCGGTCGAATTGTCCCTCCGCGAACGAATGTTCGGCGGCCTCGCGGTCGCGGTCTTCGCTCTCTCCCAGGAAGTACACGGCGAAGCCGATCCCGCCGCCGAGGACGAGGACGACGGAGGCCAGGATGGCGACGATCCCCCAGAAGTGGCGGCGCTTCTTCGCCCGCGCCGCCTGGGCGGCCGCTTCCTCCAGCGAGGTTCGGGGGCGCTGGTCGGCGGCAGCGGCGCCGCCCCGGACCGGGGGAGCGTCCCAGCCGCCGGGGGGCAACTCGACCGGCTCAGCCGAGGAGCGAGGCGCTTGACCCCGGGAGTCCTCGGCGGCCCGCGCCGCCAGTTGCTTCGGCAGTGGGGTGTGTTGCGGAGTCGAGGCGGGCGCCGGCGCCGGGGGGGGCACCGCGACCGCGCCGCGCGCACGGACGGGGGGCGGCGCGACCGGCCTGGCCACCGGCTCGGCGGCGGCGGCGGCGCCGTCGCGAGGCCGCGCCGGTGGCGGGGTCTTGCGCCAGTCGGGAGGCCCCGCTGCCGGAGAAGGCGCCGGCACCTGAGTCTCCGCAGCCGCGCCTTCTCCCGCCGACGTGCCCACGGGAGGGGGGCCCCCTCGCCAGGTCGCGTCCTGGGGCCTTTCCCCCTGTGGCGGCGACGCGACTTCCGCGCCGAGGACCGGCACCATTTCGCCGACCTGGCCGGTCTTCTGCGACGGCGGCGGCGAGGGCAGCGCTACCCCCTCGATGACCGGCTCCGGGGGCGGCGCCGCCTCGCGCACCTCGAACACCTCGCGGCAGTTGGCGTTGGGGCAGCGCATCTGGCGGCCGCGGAGAGCGGCGTCAACATGCCAGCGCGACTCGCAGATCGGACAGACAATGGTGATGAGCACGGCAGCGTCCCGCCGAGGGTCGGAGATCGGAGGGCGTCAGAGGCTGTATTATACGCGCTGCGGGCTCGCCGCGAAACAGGGATGTCAACGAACGCTTCTGCGAAGCGTCGCTGAACGAAGTCGTTCATCGTCCCGCTCTTTTTCATCGACGGGCCACCCCCACGGCCGCTAGAATCGCCGCTCACACACGACGCGAGGGGAAGCCAGGCCAGGCGGCGCTGGCCGAAGCCGTTTTTCGCCCGGGGGACTGGGATGGCGCAATACTTGATAAAAGACGTATTGGACCTGATGTTGCTGGACGCGGGCACCGGGAAGCACGCGGTGGCCGTGGCCCGCTGTAACCACGACCTGGCGCTCGCCGAGGTTCCCTTTCAGCCGGGCGCGAGCGGCGCGCCGTCCCTGCGCGAACTGACGGACTTCCTCCCCCGCATCCGGCGCGGGCTGATTTCCGCCCTGGACCGGCCCCGGCCCGCAGAATTGCACGAGTACGGGACCAAACTGTTTCGCTTCCTGATTCGGGGCGAACTTGCTGAACTGTACGCGCGCCTCCCAGATGCCCACGTGCGCATTCAGATCGTCAGCAACCACCCGGACCTCATGCAACTCCCCTGGGAATACCTGCAAGAGCCCAGGCAATCGCCCGGCCCGCGCCTCAAGCGCTCCTTCGTGCGGGTCGTGCGGACGGTGGGCCATACGCCGTCGCCAGCCCTGCACCTGCAGGACCGGGTCACGGTCCTCTTCGTCGCCGCCAGCCCCAAGGGCAAGGAGGCCATCCCCTGGCCCGAGCTAGCGGAGTACATTGAAGGCCAGTTCCGCCAGCGACTCCCGGGCCGGTTCCTGCTCCGGGTGGTCCCGAATGTGGACGACGGCGCGCTCGTGGACGCGCTGGACGCTCGTCCCCGGCCCGACATCTTCCATTTCTACGGCCACGGCGACGTCTCAGGCGGCCGGGGCCGGCTGCTGCTCGTCAACCCGAAGACCGGGCAGCCCTCCCCCCTCGAAGCTGAGGCTTTGATCGGCCTGCTGCGGGACCGAGAGATCCGGCTGGCTCTGCTCACGGCCTGCGACACGGCGGCCGGCGACTTCAGCGACGACTTCAGCGTCCTTGCCGCAGGGCTCGTCCACGAGGGCGTTGGGGCGGTCGTAGCGAATCAGTTCGCCGTACCAATTCTTTCGGTGGCGGCGTTTGTCGGGACGCTGTACAATCAATTACTTGAGACCGGCGACATCGACCTGGCGGTGAGCGCGGGTCGGCTCAAGCTGTGGGGTTCCCCTCTGGGCGATGCCCGCCAGGCCAATCTGGAGTGGGGCGTTCCCGTCCTGTACCGGCACTTCGCCCGGCCAGACCTTTACCTCTCGGGAGTGACCTAACCCATGGCTGCCTCACGGTACACGCTGGTGCATCAGCCGGAGTCGGCGGGGGCCGAGCAGGATCGGCTCTTCCGGGTGCAGATGGGGCAGCCGTACCTGGCCAGGTCGCTGCGCGGGCTGCGGCCCGACCTGCGGCGGACCTTCCTCAACGCCGCCTTCCCGCCGGTGGACGACAACGGCCAATTCTCCGCCACCCTCAACGCACTCGCCACGATGCTGGCACGATTGCCGGAGGAAGTGGCGCCGGTGACCGTGGGCGTTTGGGACATCGAGGCCTACGTACCGCGCCGCGCCTGCATGATCGAAACGCTCAATGCGGGGCAGCCCGTCTTCGTCTTCTTTGATGTGTATGCCGCCGTACCTGCGGGGCTGGTAACGCCCCCCGAGCGTGACCGCACCTGGGTCCGCAAGAAGCTGCGCGAGCGCGACAGGCACCTTCCGAAGGACGGGCCGACGCCAAGGCCCTCCCGGCGAGTCGCCGAGAAGCTGTACAAGCGCGACAAGCGCCACGCCGCGGCAGAGGCCCAGGAGATCGCTCCGAACCTGATCGCCGACGACTTTTATGGGCGTGCCGAAGTCGTCCGCAAGGACCTGGGGATCGATTACCTGGTCGGGGTCACGGCAGAAGCGATCGCAGGCGAGGACGAGGATGGCGGCATCTTCTTCGACTACTTCTCCACCTGGGACGGCAAGATCATCCTGGTTTCAACATACCAAATGCGCGAGTTCGCCCAGACGGCGGGCCGGCCCTTCGAGGTCGCTGTGGCCATCTTGATTATCGCACAGTTGCTGGTCACAATGAACCCGCGTCTGGAGTACCACGACCCGGACAACGGCACGCTCTTCGACTTCAACCGGGTGCGGCAGAACTGTATCCCCGTGCTGCGATACCCCACGATCGATCCCGCCGATCTGAAGAAGATCGCCCCCCGGCATCGTGCGGCGGTGGAGAAGCTCATGGCAGTTCTACAGATGTACGGGAGCGCCACGACATGACCGACATCGTCGTCCTGGTCCCGGGAATCATGGGCTCGACTCTCGCCCTGAACGGGACAATCATCTGGCCCGGCACCCCCACGGAATACCTGTTTAACTCGTACCCCCACTTCACCGAACTGCTGGCCGATCACCTGGAGCCGAAGGACGTTATCCGGTCGGTGTCCATCCGCGACGTGTACGGGTCCCTGCTCGTCGGGCTGCGCGACTGTGGATTCGACGAAGGGCTAAAGCCGCCCACCCTGTATTGTTGCCCTTACGACTGGCGGAAGAGCAACGCGCTGGCGGCCGAACGACTGGCCAGCCTCGTGACCCAGGCAGTGAAGGAGCATGGCAACGAGGTGCGTATCACCTTGATCGCCCACAGCATGGGCGGGTTAGTCGCCCGCTACTACCTGGAGTCGGACGAGTTTAAAGGTAAGGACGGCTTCGACAAGGTTGTCCGCCTCATCACGCTGGCGACGCCTCACCGGGGGGCGCCTGTGGCCCTGCCCGCCGTCCTCGGCCTTGAGAAGCGGGTGTGGCTGGACGCGCCGCAGGTGCAGCGCTTGGCCAACGACGATCGCTTCCCGTCGCTCTACGAACTGCTCCCGCCGCGCGACGAGCCGTTCGTCTGGCGCAGTTCGGCCGAGGGCGAGCACGAACCCATCGACATCCACGACGACACGATTGCGGATCGGCTGCGCCTGAACAAGAACAACCTGAAGAAGGCCCGAGAGTTTCACGAGCGGCTGGACCTCAGGCGGCGGCCGAACCACGTGCGCTACTTCGCTTTCGGAGGGACGGCCCACGTTACCGTCAGCGCGGTGACGCTGCTGTCGCGCGACGGGGGGTTCGAGCCGCAAAGGGTCGATCCCGCGAAATCGGGCGACGAGACGGTCCCCATCTGGAGCGCCCTGCTGCCGGGCCACCAAGGGCTGCCGGTCGGCGGCCCCCACGCCCACGACGTGCTGTTCCGTGACGGGAACCTCCGCCGCACTCTCGCCGTCTTGCTCGGCAAGAAGGGGGTGCTGGCGGGGGAGGCGGAGGGGGTCGAGGTCGCGCTCCGCGAGCATGTCGTCCACCCGTCGCAGCTGGTCCCCGTCGTGCTTCGCCTGCCCCCCGCCTCCGCCCCGGGCGCGCGGACAGGCCGTCTGGGCTTCGAGCGCGCCAGCTTCGACGACAAGGCGCAATTGCAGGGCTACACCCGCTACGGGGCGACCTCCCCGATCCGCCTGACCAGCCAGGCCGGCGCGGAGGACACCCTGAGCGTCACCGTGGAAGCTCCGGATATCAAAGGGGCGTATCGCGTGGCGTTCTTCTGGGGCCAGGACGAACCGCCGGCCGGTCAACCCGAACCGCCGGCGGGCCAGGACGAGTTGTTCGTGCAGCAGCCGGCGCCGGTGTCACCCGCGTAGGCCCACCTGTTGCATCAAGCGGTCCGTTTGCTCGTACGCCTCGCGCACCCAGTCCACGATTTTGTCCGGCTGCGGCGAATACTCCAGCTCGATGCTCAGCGCCCCGTCGATGCCCAGGGCCTTGATCTCGCGCAGGTAGGGCACGAAGTCCACCACGCCGCGGCCCGGCGGCAGGTCGCCGTGGACCTTACCGTCGCAGTCGCTCAGGTGGACGTGGATGGCCCGGCCCTTCAGCCGCCGCAATTCCTCGGGGCCGGTGTGCGACAGGCACAGGTGCGACACGTCGATGTTCGCCGCCACCGCGGGATGATTGACCTCGTCGAGAAAGCGGCTCATCGTGTCCACGTTATTGACCAGGGAGAGCTGGAACGGCTCCAGTTCCAGGGCGATTTGCAGTCCCAGGTCGGCGGCGTACTGGCCCAGTTCGCGGACGTTGCGGGCCCCGGTCTGCCACTGCTCGGCCGGCGGGATGACCTGCTTCTCCCAGATGTACTCGCCGAGGACGAGCAGGACGTTCTTCGCCTCGTACTCGAAGGCCAGGTCGAGGTAGGCTTTGCAGCGCTGCAGGTGGAAGCGCTGCACGCTGGGGTTGAAGTCGATCAGGCCGACGGCGACGCAGGCGATGCTGACGATGGGCAGCCCCGCCCGGTCGCACTCGCGCTTGATGAGGCGGCGCTCCCGGGGGCCCAGGTCGAGCGGGTCGGCGAAAATGTCGATGGTGTCGAAGCCGATTTCCTTGGTCATGCGGATGCCGAAGGCGGTGTCGCGGCCGGCCTGCGCCCACGCCGAGTTGATGAGACCAAGTTTCATGGGGAACCTCTCCTTGCTTGTCGTTTCGCGCCCGCGTCAGATTACGCCAGCGCGAAACGACAAGCAAGCGGCGGCGGGTCTGATCTTTCCCCGGCGCCGGGGGCTGCTCATAATAGCGAAGTTGCGACGCGACCTGCCAGGAGGGTTCCCCGAGTGCCCGACCCGAACATGCTTTGGCGCTTCCTCGTTGCCTTCGGGCTGTTGGTGTTCGGCGGCATCGGCCTGCCCCCCATCCCCGAGGAAGGGGTGGTCGTGGGGGCGGGCGCCTGGGTCGCCAGCAGCTCGGAGTTTGGGCCGCTCCGCTGGCTGATCCTGCCAGTGTGCATCGCCGGCATCCTCTGCAGCGACATGCTCCTGTACGGCATCGGCCACCACTGGGGCGCCCGCCTGATCGAACACCGCTGGCTGGCCCAGTTCCTGACGCCCGAGAAGCTCGAGCGGATCCAGAACAACTTCCACCGCTACGGCATCAAGATCCTGCTGTTCGTGCGCTGGATCCCCGGCATCCGCAGCCCGCTGTTCCTGACGGCGGGCACGATGCGGCTGCCGGTGCTGCGCTTCCTCGTCGCCGACGCCATCGCCGCCGCCGCCGGGCACACGCTGCTCTTCTTCCTGTCGTACTGGTTCACCGACTCCTTCAAGGACCTGTTCGACAAGGTCGAGGGCGACGTGAACCGCCTCCGCCCGCTCCTGATCCTGTTGCCGATCCTGGCGGTCGGCATCTATCTGCTCGTCCATTTCCTGCGCAAGCCGATCCCCACAGCCGACCCCAAGGAGCTGCCCATCATTGGCAGCCAGGTAGCGGCGAAGATCGACAGCATGGACGTAACTTCGCACGTGCCGAAAGAGGCATCGCCGCCCGCCGACCAGGTCACCAGCCGCAAGCCGCTCCCGTGACAGTAGTCCGTTTAGAAACTGTAACAAGAATGACTTGGCCGCTTGCGGCTTCGCAATCGTTCCTGCGAAGCCGCAAGCGGCAAGAGGGTTTTTGATACAGTTTCTAAACCGCAAGCGGCTAAACTTTCTCCAGTACCAGGCAGGTATTGCTGCCGCCGAACCCGAACGAGTTGGACACCGCTACACGCACCGGGTGCTCGCGCGCCTCGTTGGGGACGTGGCACAGGGGGCAGTCGGGGTCGGGGTCGTCGAGGTTGATCGTCGGCGGCACGGCGCGGCGCTCCATGGCCACGACGCAGGCCAGCGCCTCGACGGCGGCCGCCGCGGTCAGCAGGTGCCCCGTCATGCTCTTGGTCGAGCTGACCGGCACGCGGGACAGGGCGTCGCCGAAGACCCCTTTGAGAACATTCGCCTCCGCCACGTCGCCGACCGGGGTGCTGGTCGCGTGGGCGTTGACGTAATCGACCGACTCGGGCGCGGCGCCGGCGTCGGCCAGCGCCTGGCGCATGGCCGCTCTCGCCGGGCCCGGGTCCGGGCTCGGGATGACCATGTTGTGGGCGTCGCTGCTGGCGCCGCAGCCGGCGACGCGGCCGTAAGCCCGGGCCGAGCGCTTGCGGGCGGTCGCGGCCGGCTCCAGGACGAACAGGGCGCCGCCCTCGCCCATGACGAAACCGTCACGGCCTTTGTCGAAGGGGCGCGAGGCGGCCTCCGGGTCGCGGTTGCGCCGCGACAGGGCGCGCAGGTTGCCGAAGCCGGCCAGCGACATCGGCGTCACCGCCATGTCGCACGCCCCGGCGAGGCAGACGTCCACCCAGCCCATCTCCAACCAGCGCCGCGCCTGGGCCAGGGCGTAGTTGCCGCTGGCGCAGGCGGCCGACACGCTCACCGCCGGCCCCGACAGGCCGAGCTTGCGGCGGGCGATGCCAACGATCGACTCGGCATCCTGGGCCGGGTCGTAGACGCGCTTACCGCCGCGCAGGGCGTCGTCCTCCCACAGCACCAGCCACTCGGCGCCGATCCCCAGGACAAGGCCGACGCGCACGTCGGCCCGGCGCTCCCACCAACCGGCGTCGCGCAGGGCGGCGTTACAGCACCACAGGACCAGCTGCTCCAGCCGGTGCAGCCGTGCAAACTCCGCCGGGTCGTGGCCGGGCGGGCAAGGGACCCGATCGATCTGCCCGGCAATCTGGCTGGGGTGCTCGGACACGTCGAACCCCTCGACGCGGCGCACGCCGGATCGACCGGCGAGGAGGCCGTCGGCGATCGAGGCGTAATCCGATCCCAGGGGCGTGACCGCCCCGACGCCGGTGATCCAGACAGGAGTCTCGTGAGTCACGACAGCTTCTCCGCGCCGACTGCCACGTGTTCCGGCCCCGGCTGGCGCCGCCCGGCCGTCCCGTTGCTCCCGCTTGCCGGTTTGCGCTCCAGCTCCACCCGCCCACCCAGGGGGAGATGCCAGACCAGCGCGGTGGGGAACCCGGCCGGGTCGGCCAGGGCCCGCACCAGCGCCTCCAGGCTCAGTTGGCCGACACCCGCGTGGCCGTTGCGCCGCGGCTCTGTCGCGGCGGGAACCACGCGCAGCGACAGCCGCGGGCAGCCCGGTGCCGGCGGGACCAACGCCAGGGCGACGGCGTCGCAGACGCAGTCCGGGGTGATGACCTGACCCCTCTCGTCGGTGATGGGCTCGGGCTCCCAACCGGTGAGCACGACCCAGACGCCCGGGAGGCCGCCGCCGTCCAGCAGGGCCGTCGCCGTGAGCAGGGCGTCGGCGGCGCCGCCCGGGCCGCCGCCGCTGCCGAAGTTCGGCCCGTGGACTTTCAGGGCCTGACTGACTGTGCCCGAGAGAGCGTGCAGCGAGCGGTGCGGGATGAGGTGGGGGGAGAGGCCCCAGGCGCCCTCGGCCTTGAACTTGAGCAGGGCCCCGGCCAGTGCGGTGCGCCCCATGAAGCGCGACGCTGCCACCACGCCCCAATCGCGGAACGAGGTAGCGTCCAGGCCGCCCGCGTCCATCGCCCGCAGGACGGCGGCGATGCCGGCGACGGTCTGGTCGTCGGCGTGCTTGAGCAGGGACGTGGGCAGCGACTCGCCGCCCACCCGGCCCGGTTTCTGCCGCAGCGCCGGCAGCATGGCCGGGGTCGCCTTCACAACGCCGAGCCCGGCCACGGCACTGCCAACGGCCGCACCTCGTGGCGACCCGTCGGGGGAGTGGAAGGAGTTCAAGCGCCACGATTCCTTTCCGGCATGCAACTCCCGCGGGGCTTACTCCGTGGCGGCCACGGCCTTCCCTGGCGTCGCCGGCGCGGACAGGGCGACCGGGCAGCGTAGGGAAAGGACGTATCGCCCCGCGCAGACTAGGTACTGGAAAATCGCCCTCACTGTCAACATCGGTTCGGCGGCCCGCGCACTTGAGGGGATTTGCCGTTGTTTCCGGCCGCATTTTCTGGTCTAACTCCGCCCCAAGTCCGGCGGGTACCACACGCCGGTCCCCGCCCAGCCCCTTTAGTCGAAGGTCAGGCATGACGAATCATCCCATGCAACGGTTGGTCCAGGCGCTGCACCAGAACGGCCTCATTCGCTTCATCGAGCACTTCGCCGCGCAGTTCCCCGACACGCACATGAAGGACATGGTGACCGATGACTCGCGGCCGGACCGGACCGTCTTGATTAACGGGGTGCGCGTCGTCAACTTCGGCTCGGACAGCTTCCTCGGCCTGGACCAGGACCCGCGCGTGCAGGAGGCCGTGGTCCGCGGCACCCGGAAGTGGGGCACGCATAATGGCGCCTCGCGCGCCTTCGCCAGCGTCCGCGCCAACATCGAGGCGGAGGAGAAGCTGGCCCAGTGGCTCGGCATCGAGGCGGTCCTCATCTACCCGTCGGTGACGCTGGCCAACATGGGTGCGATCCCCGGCCTCGTCGGCAAGCCCGACCTGCTCGTGGTGGACGAGCACGCCCACAACTCCATCCAGGAGGGGGCCAAGATCGCGAAGGCCAACGGCACCAAGTTAGCGCTTTTTTCGCACTGCGACCCCGCCGACCTGGTGCGCGTGCTGAGCGCGGCCGGCTCGTACCGCGTCGCCCTGGTGGCCATCGACGGCGTCTACAGCATGAGCGGCGCCCTGCCGCCGTTGCGGGAGTTGGACGAGGTCTGCCGCGGCCACAACGCCGTCCTGTACGTCGATGACGCCCACGGCACCGGCGTCCTCGGCCACAAGGGGCGCGGCACGGTGCGCGACGCCCTCGGCGGCTACGACAACGCCCTGATCATCGGCTCGCTGTCCAAGGCGTTCTCCGCGATGGGTGGCTTCATCGGCTGCTCGGAGGAGATGAAGCGCCTGCTCAAGATGCGCTCGAACACCTATATCTTCGGCGGCCCGGTCCCGCCGCCTTACCTGGACGCCGTCTGCACCGTCTGCGACATTCTGATGTCCGACGAGTACGAATTGCTGGCGGCCCGGCTGCGGCGCAACCTGCAGCAGCTGACGCGCGGCCTGGTCGGCTTGGGGCTGGCGGTACTGGGCGGCGAGACGCCGATTGTGTCGGTCCTGGTCGGCGACGAGGCGGAGACGCTGCGCGCGGGTTCGTTCCTGTTCGAGCGCGGCTTCTACGTGCAGTCGGTCACGTTCCCGGCGGTGCCGTACCACGCCGGCGTGCTGCGCATCCAGGTGAACGCCAACCACGGCAAGGAGTCGATCGACGCGCTGATCGATGCAGTGGCGGCGCTGCATCGAAAGTGGCCGCTGCCGGGCCCCGAGCAACTGCCGAAGCAGGCGCTGGCGGCGTAGCCCTCAGCCCGGGGCGTCGGGCCCCTCCTCCTCGGGAGGGGGAGGGGGCGGCCGGAGGCTGCTGCGCACGACCCCGGCCAGGGCTCCAAGGCCGAGACCCAGCAGGGCGCCGTAGAGCACGCCCGAGAAGCCGGCGAGTTGGGCGCCGAGGCCGGCCCCACCCAGGGTGGCAACGAACACGGCCCCGATACCCCAGACGCCGGCGCGGATCAGCCCCGACGCCAGCGCCGAGAAGAGGGCGGCGCCGAGGGCCAGCAGACCGACCCCCATCGCCAGGTTCAGCAGCACTTCGCGCTGCGCCGCGCCGGCGTAACCGTAGACCACACCGAACGCCGTCCCCGCGGCCCCGAGGAACGTCACCCCGTCCACGCCGCCGACGACCAGCCCGGTCGCCACCTCGGACAACCCCCGCCCGCGCACCCTCACCAGCGCCCGCGCCGCCGCCAGGCCAAACACGCCGCCGGCCGCGCGCCCACTCGCGCGCAGGGCCGCCCCCGCCGTGGCGCCAAACACCAGGCCAAGCAGGCCAAACAGCCCCGCCCCGGCCAGGGCGCACAGGAAGATTCGCACGCGGTCGTCCATGTCGGCACTCCCGTTTAGCGGCGGGTCGTAGACCCGCGCGGGTCTGCGACCCGCCGCTAAACTATTTGCGTCGCCCCTTCCTCCCCCTTATCCTAGCGAAGGTGATACGACGCAACCCCCTGAGGGCCTCCCATGACGCGCGTGACCCCACTCCTTTTTGTTCTTCTTGTCGCAGTGCCGGCGGGCGCCGCCGACGACAAGCCCGACACCAAGCGCGGCGACGAGATGATCGACAAGTACCTCGCCAACCTGACGAAGGAGGTCAGCGGCCGCTTCCTCGACGGCGCCAAGACGCGCGACGACTGGGAGAAGAAGCTGCCGCGCCTGCGCCGCGAGTACCTCGACATGCTCGGCCTGTGGCCGCTGCCGGAGAAGACGCCGCTCCACGCCACCGTGACCGCTACCCTGGAGCACGAGGGCGCCGTCATCGAGAAGCTGCACTACCAGAGCCGCCCCGGCCTGTACGTTACCGCGAACCTGTACCGACCGAAGAACGCCAAGGGCAAGCTGCCGGCGATCCTCTACGTCTGCGGCCACTCCGGCAAGGGCCGCGACGGCAACAAGACCGCCTTCCAGGATCACGGCCTGTGGTTCGCCAACAACGGCTACGTCTGCCTGATCGTGGACACCCTGCAACTCGGCGAAATCCCCGGCATCCATCACGGCACCTACCGCGAGGGCCGTTGGTGGTGGCAGGCGCTGGGCTACACGCCGGCCGGCGTCGAGTGCTGGAACGGCATCCGCGGCATCGACTACCTGTGCAGCCGCGACGACGTGGATAAGGACCGCATCGGCGTCACCGGCATCAGCGGCGGCGGCGCCTCGACGGTGTGGATCGCGGCCGCCGACGAGCGCGTCAAGGTGGCGGTGCCGGTCAGCGGCATGAGCGATCTGGAGAGTTACGTCACCAACAAGGTCATCAACGGCCACTGCGACTGCATGTTCCTGGTGAACACCTACCAATGGGACTGGACGACCATCGCCGCCCTGATCGCGCCGCGGCCAATGCTGTTCGCCAATTCGGACGACGACAAGATCTTCCCGATGGACGGCAATCGCCGCGTCATCGCCAAGCTGCGGCAGGTCTACAAGATGTACGACAAGCCGGACCTGGTGGACGAGTACATCAGCAAGGGCGGCCACGACGACCGAGCCGACCTGCGTGTAGCCGCCTTTCAGTGGATGAACAAGCATTTGAAGAATGACACGGCTCCGGTGAAGTACGAAGCGTTCAAGCAGCTGCCGGGGAAGGAGCTGCGCGCCTTCCCGGAGGAGAAGGACCTCCCGAAGAACGCACTCAATGGCAAGATCGACGAGACGTTCGTGAAGCGGGCGGAGGTGAAGTTGCCGGAGGAGGGACAATTCGCGGAGTGGAAGAAGGGGATGATGAAGGAACTGCGGGAGAAGTCGTTCCGGACGTTTCCCGACAGAATCCCTGCGGCGGGCCTCAAGTTTGGCACGTCGAGCGACGGCTCGGATCAAGTTCTCTACGAAACCCAGCCCTCAATTGACTCGGTTTTAACTACCTCGCACGGGAAAAGATTGGCTGACGACGAAGTGCGTCCTCTTGTCATACTCAATCCGATGGAACGAAGTAGCTCTATCGCAAAGGAAGGAGCCAAGCCCTTCCTTGGGGAGGGGCCGCGGTATTTCCTCTATCCGCGCGGCGTGGACAGAGGCACAGAATGGACGACCAAATCCCCGCCTAACTACGTCGAGCGAGCGCACGCGCTCTTGGGCCTTACGGTAGACAATGGCCGGCTCTGGGACGTCCTTGCGGTTCTCCATGATGTTGACAAACCGGCGAAGCTGAAATGGCGACTCATCGGCCGCGGTCAGGCTGGCATCCTCGCCGCATACGCCGCGCTGTTCGAGCCGTCGATCAAGGAAGTCGTCATCGTCGATCCGCCAACCTCGCACCGGGACGGGCCGATCTTCCTCAACGTGCTGCGTGTCCTCGATATTCCCGAGGCGCTCGGCCTGCTGGCGCCGGACGTGAAACTGACGCTCGTGGGCGCGAAGGACAAGGCGTTCGACCGCACGGCGCAGCTCTACAAACTCGCCGGGGCCGAGGGGAAGTTCCAGCGCAAATGATTGGTGAGGCGGTGTCCGTTTAGCCGCTGCCCTCGGGGCGGCGCGTTGAGCGCCGCCCCGAGGGCGGCGGCTAAACGAATGTCACCGGCTATCCAGGTCCAGCCACGGGCGGCGGCGGATGGCCGGCTCGGTGCCGGGGCACAAAGTCCAGCGGGCCGGCGGCTCCCATTCGGACATGTCGAGGTGCTTGTCGATCCAGGGGTTGCTGGAGCGGCCGAAGAAGAGGTCGCGCGGGTAGGTCGCGGACGGCCGGGTCGTGACGGCGTCGAGCAACCCGGCCGCGACGCACGCCTCCAACACCAGCTCCGAGCAGTAGTAGCTGTCGCGCAGCCCGTGCGGACCCCCGAGGTAGCGCGTCCGCAACGGCCCCCGGGTGCAAAAGGGCGTGATCTGCGCAAACAGGCGGACCGAGGCAAAGCGTTTGCCTTCGACGGCCTCGGCGAAGGCGGTCAGGGCGGCGCATTGCTCCGCGGTCAGCGGCACGCGCCGCCGCCGGATCCAGACGCGCTCGTGGTCGGCGTAGCTCTGGAGCTGGGGGACCACGTCGTGGCTGCCGCAGTACAGGTGATAGTTCGGGCCGGCCTCCAGCAGCAGAAGCCGCCCGTCCGGCCGGGCGACCACCAGGCCGGTGTGCTGGGGCGCCGCCGTCCACGCCAGCCAGTGGCCCAGCTTGGACCACGTCTCCTTCCCCGTGCAGAGGAAGAGGTCGCCCGGCTGGGGGACGTACGCCATCGCCGGCCCGCGCAGGGCGTGGTCCACGCTGAAAGCGGGCTGGTAAACGAAGGACAGTCCCTCCCGGGCCGGCTCGCACCCGGCGGTCAGAGGACCGGCCGCCAGCACTAGACAGAGCAACGGTCCCATGAGTCTGTTTCCCGGTGTGGACAAGCAAGGTGCTCCTGGGAGTCTAACCCATTCGGCGTTGGCGGCGCCGCCCGGGGAGGGGCGGTTCCGCAGCCCGCCTCCTCGCAGCTACCGGCGACGCCGGGTCAGCGGGGTCTGTCGGGGGCAACGGGTGTGCGGGGTGAGCCACCGCTACCCTTTTTCCCGTTTTTCGCTCCCCTCGGTTTTCGCTCAAGCGCCGTCGGTCCGGCGGCCGATATCCATTGCACAGGAGAAACGGATCGTAGTGCGCCCACCGTACACCCGCTTGCAGGAGGCAGGCCCCATGTCCGACGACCTCACCCCGCGCTACGAGCACCCCTCGACCTGAATACAGAAGATCGACCGCCTGGGCTGGGCGGGAGGCGTCTGCTTCAAGTCGTACGGCTACTGCATCGGCATCCGCGTGAACAAGCCGGAGCCGGAAGTGCTGGGGCGGTTGACGGCGTGCCTGCCGCCGGGCTGGGAGCCGTCGCAGGCGCCGTTCGTGGACATGCTGTTCTCCCTGCGGGTCGGCGGCGCGGGGCCGCGGCCCAACGTCCGCAACTACCACCTGCTCTACGCCGGGCTGAGGCAGGCGGCACGGACGATGGACCTCGACGAACTGTTCCACGCCCTGGAGTCGGAGGTGCAGTTGTTCGTGGCGGAGCACGGCCGGGAGCGCATCTTCGTCCACGCCGGCGCCGTCGGCTGGAAGGGACAGGCGATCCTGCTGCCGGGGCGCTCGTACAGCGGCAAGAGCACGCTGGTCGCCGCCCTGCTGCGCGCCGGCGCCACCTACTATTCGGACGAGTACGCGGTCCTGGACGGCAACGGACACGTCCACCCGTACGCCCGCAAGCTGGGGCTGCGCCAGCCGGACGGCCCGACGCGGCGCCGCGCCGCGGAGGAACTAGGCGGTCGGACCGGCACCCGCCCCCTGCCGGTCGGCGCCGTCGTGGTCACGCGCTACCAACCGGGGGCCCGCTGGCGGCCGCAGCGCCTGACGCCGGGGCGGGCGCTGCTGGAGCTGCTCGACAACACGGTCCCCGCCCTGTCGCGGCCCGAGGAGGCCGTGACCGTCTTGCAGCAGGTGGTGCCCCGCTCGGTGAACTTCAAGGGGCTGCGAGGGGAGGCGGAGGAGGCCGCGGACGTCCTGCTCCGCGCCGTCAAGGAGTGACGGCCGCGCGGCGCGCCCGCCCCTGTGTTACGAACTCCCAAGGAGGAGGAGTCCATGCTGTTACCCATTGCCCGGCGCGAGAACCTGGTGGTCCGGGAGCTGCCCGGCGAGACACTGGTCTACGACCTGAAGCAAAACAAGGCCCACTGCCTCAACCGGAGCGCCGCCCTGGTGTTCTGCCACTGCGACGGGCAGACGACGCTGGCGGAATTGGCCGCGGTCCTGCGGCGGGAGTTGGGTGTGCCGGACGTCGATGCGGCCGTCCGCCTGGCGCTGGAGCAACTGTCGCGCCGCGGCTTACTGGAACAGGCGGTGCCGCGGCCGGAGGAAGGGGAGCGCCGCTCGCGCCGCGCCGCGCTGCGGAAGCTGACCGCCGTCCTGGGGGCGGTCCCACTCGTCCTGTCGCTCACGACACGACACGCCAGCGCCGCGGTGTCGCTTCGCGTGGTCGGGGGGGCCATCTCGTGTAACCCCGGCGGCAATCTGTGTCTGCTCGGCCTCCAATCGTTGGTGGCCGGCGTACCGACCGGACCCTGCACCCCGGTTGCGTTCGCGCCCACGACAACCGTGTGTGCCGCCGGCGCGAAATGCGACGGGGCCGGCAACTGTGTTGCGCAGGTCGTCGCCTGTGTAGACGATGCGCAGTGTGCGGGATTCGGCACCCTGTGCCCCAAAGGGGCCCATTGCGTGGGCGCGGCGGGTGCCAAACAGTGTGTCTGCAAGTGACTCACCACAGACGGGCGGGTGAGCGAGGGCTATCGAGGCGATGAGGACCAGCGAAGCCAGCATGGCGGCGGAAGTCGCGCGGGGCGGCGAACTCGCGGCGACCCTGGCCGGCTCCTGGCGCCGGCCGCCGGCCCCCCTTGCCCTCCCCGGAACTGCCCTCGCAGCGCAGGCTCCCTTACTCCTCGCCGCAGGGGCCGGGGGACTGGCGTGGGGGCGCGTGCGGCACGAAGGCCCGGCGCCCCCCCCGCTCCGCGACAACTACCGCCACAACGCCCTCGCCGTCGCCACCCACGAGGCCGACCTGGTGCGGTTGATCCCTCTGCTGCGCTCCGGCGGCGTGGAGCCGCTGCTGGTCAAGGGCTGGTCGGTCGCCCGGCTCTACCCCGAGCCCGGTCTGCGCCCCTGCGGCGACATCGATTTGTGCGTTCGGCCCGAGGAGTTGGCCGGCGCGGTGGCCATGCTCGCGGCTGCCGCCGTACACCCCGGCCGCGTGGACCTGCACGGTGGCGTGGCCGACCTGGAAGACCGCACCTGGGACGAAGTCGTGCGGCGCTCGCGGTTTGTGCGCCTGGGCGGCACCGGCGTGCGCGTCCTGGGCGCGGAAGATCAACTCCGCCACCTGTGCCTGCACCTGCTCCGTCACGGGGCCTGGCGGCCATTGTGGCTGTGTGACGTCGCCGTGGTCCTGGAATCGCTGCCGACGGACTTCGACTGGGACTACTGCCTGGGCGGCGATGGGCGCTTGTCGCGCTGGGTCCTCTGTGCCCTGGGGTTGGCGCGGCGGCTGCTGGGCGCCCGGCTGGACAACTCCGCTGTGGCCGACCGCGCCGACCGCCTGCCGCGCTGGCTGCCGGACACGGTCCTGGCGCTCTGGGGCTCGCGGCACGTGACCGACTTTCGGCCGCTGCGGGCCTACCTCCGTCATCCGCTGGGGCCGTGGCGGTTCCTGCGCGACCGCTGGCGGCGCAACCCCATCGAAGTGCTGTTCAACGGGGGCAGCGGTCCGTTCTACCGCTTGCCTCCCTTCGCCGTGCGGGCCATCGCCTTCCTGCTGCGGGCGCGGGGGTACGCGGCCCGCCGGCTGCGCCCGCCCGCGCCGCCGCCGTTCCCGGCCGCGGCCCTGCCCTTCGACATCCACCCGCCCCGCGCCGCTTGACCGCCGACAAAGGGACAGGCGGCGGCATGGTTCAGAAACGGGCCGTTTCAGGTGGCGCGGGTCCGTGCCCGTGCCCGTGCCCGTGCCCGTGCCCGATTCCAGACCGGGCACGGGCACGGGCACGGGCACGGGCACGGGCAGAGCGCGACCCGCGTTTGAACCAG